>JAICIL010000008.1 GCA_025924435.1 Chloroflexia bacterium
ATCAGCGCGGGGGTGAGTAGGAGGAGGTCCGTGCTCTAGCCGGTCACGTCGAGCACCACGGCCAGGAGGATGAGCGACTTCATCTGCTACAGCGGCCAGCGCACGCTGGCGCGGAACGACGGGCTGAACGGCATCGCCGCACCGAGGATGAACGGGCCGAGCATGACGTTGAGATCGAGCCGGGAGGTGATCCATCCCGTCAGGACGAGGAGCGCGACGAGCACGACGAAGAGGTCGGGCGACGCCTTCTCGAAGATGCCGGGGCGGCGCGCTTCCAGCCAATTGCTCAGCATGCGAACGCCGACGAGCAGCACCACCGCCATCAGCGCGAAGAGGCCGATGCGCCGGAAGGCCGGCGCCGCGCCCGCGTGCTTCGCCACATCCGCCGCCTGCGCGACGACGAGGAACATCAGCAGCGTGATGACGGCGGCGGCGGCGACCGTCAGCCGCCCCAACTCCGTGTCGAACAGGTTGCGCTCGTAGAGGACGAGGACGGCGACCGGGAAGGCGCTGACGGCGAAGCCCGCGCCGAGGATGAGGATGAAGGCGAGATTGCCGACGCCGGGCAGCTTGAACGCGGGGTCCGTGACGAGATAGGAGACCGGCCACGCGAGCAGCACCGGGATGCCGACCGACGCGATGCTGAGCACCAGCACGCGCGGAATCCGCCCCTTGAGGAGCCGCAGGTCGAGATCCAGCCCCGCGACGAACATCAGGAACATCAGGCCGAGTTGGCCGAGGATATTGAGGATGTCCCGGCTCGCCTGCGGGAAGAGCGCGTTGTCGTGCGCCACGCCGAAGACGGTCGGGCCGAGCAGGATGCCGGCGATGATCTCCCCGACGACACGGGACTGCCCGAGCCGCACGGCGATCCCGCCGCAGAGGCGCGCGGCAATCAGGATCGCGACGAGCGCCAGAAACGTCTTCTGGATGCCCGTCATGGCCGAGGTGTTCGTCAGATGCTGGTGAATCCAGCCGCCGAGATCGAGGAAGACCGGTTGTGCCGCACCCATACGATTCCCTCTCCTCCCGCCCTCCGGGCGTACCGGGCAGACCGCGCACCACGCGGCCCGACGCCGACACGATCAGCCGCGTTCACTCCCGCACGGTCGCCCGGTGCTCCCGGAACCCGAAAGGGGCCATCACTCCTCACAACGCATGCGGCGCTCGTATCGTGACGTGAACGAAGCGGATTGTCGTGCCAGTTGCCGCTATCTTATTCAAAAACAAAGACGGTGCAAGCGCGGCAACGGTTCCGCACGCGCCATCTTTGTCCGAGCGTAGCGGACCGCGCGCCGCCGCACACTGACCGAAGGTTTTAATTGCGGCGGATGGATTTCCGATTCTTCAGTCCGTTGACACTCCATGCGCCGCTTCGGTATCCTCCATGAACGGTTGCGACGGCAATTTACGAAGCAGTACATTTCGGCATATCGCCCACCAATGCGGCACGCCCGACACGGCAGCGCCGCGCCGCGCGACGACGGGCACGGCCCAAGGGGAAAGAACCCGCCACACCGCGCGAGCGTCGTATCGGTAACGGCGGTTGCGACGGGCGGGAGATCGCGACGGGTTGCGGGGGAGGGGTCTACATGGATGCCGATTCGATACTGCTCCATCTCATCATTGACCTCGTCATCATCATCATCGCGGCGCGCTCGCTCGGGTGGGCGGCGAAGAAACTCAATCAGCCCGCCGTGATCGGCGAGATCATCGCCGGCATCCTCCTCGGCCCGACCGTGATCGGGCGGATCTGGCCGAGCGTGCCGGGGCGGCTTTTCCCGGCGGAGGTGCCGCTCGCCTTCTTCGCGGACATCGGCCTCATCTTCTTCATGTTCCTCGTCGGCCTCGAACTCAATCCCGATTTGATGCGCCGGGAGGGCAGGCGGGCGCTGCAAATCTCCCTCAGCGGCATCTTCTCCCCCTTCCTGCTCGGCATCCTGCTCGCCACGCGGATGACCGGCGTGAACAATGGCGGCCACTTCGCCGATCCGACCAAAGGGCACCCGCCCACGCTCACCTTCGCGCTTTTCATCGGCGCTTCGATGTGCATCACGGCCTTTCCTGTGCTCGCGCGCATGCTCGTGGAGACCGGGCTGTACAAGCAATCCTTCGGCACCGCCGCCCTCTGCGCCGCCGCCGTGGACGACGCGATTGCCTGGATTCTCCTCGCGAGCGTCGTCGGGCTGACGCGCAACGGCTCGGCCCGCAGCGCGATCCCGGTCTTCCTCCTCGCCGCCGTCTTCGTCCTCTTCATGTTCCTCGTCGGCACGCGACTCCTGAGTCTCCTGGCGAAGCGATACGACGCGGTCGGCCATCTCACGGTGGATATGGTGGCGATTGTCCTCGCCGGTGTCCTCCTCTCCGCGTTCATCACCCAGCGGATCGGCATCCACTCGATCTTCGGCGCCTTCCTCTTCGGGGCGATCATGCCGAAGCGCTCCGGCATGACGCGCGAACTGACCGACAAGGTCGAGGACTTCACCGTGATCGTCCTCCTGCCGATCTTCTTCGCCGTCACCGGCCTGCGCACCAACCTCTTCTCGCTCAACAGCCCGTCGCTGATCGGCTGGCTCGTGGCGATTGTGCTCGTCGCGACGATCGGCAAATTCGCGGGTTGCGGCATCGCCGCCCGGCTCACCGGCTCCACGAAGCGCGATGCGGTCATCCTCGGCGCGCTGATGAACACGCGCGGCCTCACCGAACTGGTGATCCTCTCCATCGGCCTCGGCCTCAACGTCCTCTCCGACCGGACCTTCGCGATGATGGTCATCATGGCCCTCGTCACGACGGTCATGGCCGCGCCGATCGTCAACCGCCTCGTCTCGCGGGACGAGCAGATCCGCGACCTCGTCGGCGAAGCGCCCGATGTGGCGATCGTCCCGGCGGCGCGCGTCCTCGTGGCAATCGGCAACCCGCTCAACGCGCCCTCGCTTGTGGATGCGGCGATCCGCCTCACCGGCGGCAAGCGGCCCGCCGAACTGCTCCTCATCCGCCTGATCCCGACGCCGCGCGCGCCGGAATTCCGCACCGGCTTACTGGAAGCGGAGAGCCAGGTGGAGGCGGCGATCGAGTCCATGCGCCCGCTCGTGGCGCAGGCGGCGGCGGCGGGCGTCGTCGCGCGGCCCATCTCCTTCCTCTCCGACGATGTCAGCCCGGACCTCGCCCGCGTCGCGCGGGACCAGCATTGCGACACGATGCTGCTCGGCTGGCACCGCGCCTCGCTGCCGAAGCACGTCATCCAGGCGCTCGTCCATCGCGTCTTCACCCTCGCCTCGTGCGATGTCACCGTCTTCGTGGACCCGGCGGGCGCCGGCATCCGCCCGGAGACGGATCGCCCGGTCGTCATCATCCTCGGCGGGCGGGCGCAGGACGAGGGGGCGATCCGCCTCGGCATGCGGCTGGCGGAGGATATGCGCACGAGTGTCAAACTGGTCGGCTATACGGGCGATCGGCACGAGCGCGCGCTGACCGTCGCCTCCGAGGAACTGGCGGAGCGCGCGGACGCCCTCCGCCAGCAGAGCGGCCGCTGGGTCGTGCCGGTCTTCGTCGGCGGCGATTCTCTGAGCAGCGCGGGCGGCGAGACGGCGGAAGGCGCGGTCGCGGTCGTGCCGGTCGGGGACGACTGGTTCACCGAGGAGGACTTCGGCCACCCCGCCGCCGAACTGGCCGAACTGACCGCCTGCCCGATGTTCGTCGTGCGCGGCGTGGACGCGATGAGCGGCGCGGCGAACGGCAAGCGCCGCATGGGCCGGGCGGCCCGCGAGACGGTGCCCGCCGGGCGGTGAGTTTTCACAACCCCCTGCCCCATCCCTCGGAGGGAAGGGGTGACTCGCCGCGATATCGTAGGGCTTGGGCGAACGCCTCAAACATCCGGAATGATTCCCCTCCCTCGGAGGGAGGGGGCTAAGGGATAGGGAAATTTCCGTCCGGCACGCCGGGCGGGGCGGGGCGGGGCGGTGGCGCGGGCATGGTCGGCGCGTCGGCGGGCGCGGTCGCTAGTGCGAAGACGCGGGCGAGTGGCAAGGCGCGGCCCTCGGCCCAGGCGACTTCCCAGACATTCCCCGCGACGCCGTGCCGGGCGGCGGCAAGATCGCGCTCATAGCGCGCCTGCTCGTCCGGCACGCGGGGGGCGCGATGCTCGTCGCGCAGCGTCTCGATCGCGCCCCAGAGCCGGGCGGCGCGCACCCCATCGCCCTCCGCGCCGACGAGCGCCGCCAGACCTTCCAGCGACTCGATGACGCCGCGCGCGTCATCCAATTGCCGGCTCACGGCGAGGCTTTCCCGATACGCGGCGCGGGCGGCGGCGACATCGCCCTGCCGCCGGGCGGCGAAGGCCACATTGTTGAGTGAGAAGGGCAGGGCGCGCGGGTCGCCCAGTTCGCGCCGGATGGCGAGCGCTTCGTCGTAGTGCGCGCGGGCGGCCGCGTCATCGCCCTGTTGCCCCGCGATCATCCCGAGGTTCGTCAGCGAGAAGGCGATGGCGCGCATGTCGCCCAGTTCGCGCCGCAGGGCGAGGCTTTGTTCGGAGAAGGCGCGGGCGGCGGCGACATCGCCCTGCCGCCTCGCGACCGCGCCGAGATTATTCAGGGCGAAGCCGACGGTCGCGGTGTCGCCCGTCGCGCGCCCGGCCGTCAGACCCTCCTCGTAATGGATACGAGCAGCGGCGAAATCGCCCCGCTGCTGCGCGACGGCGCCGAGGTTCAGCAGGGCGTGGGCGACCGCCTGCTGATGCCCCTCCGCCCGCCCGATGGCCAGACCCTCCGCGTAGCGGTCGTGGGCGGTAACATCGTCGCCCTGCCGCTGCGCGAGGATGCCGAGGTTAATGAGCGTGCGCGCCACAGCCTCCGTGTCGCCCATCGCCCGCCGGATCGCGAGGCATTCTTCGTAGAGCGTCCGCGCGGCCTCGAAATCGCCCTCGTCGCGCGCCATACCGGCGAGGTTGCTGAGCGAGTGCGCGATGCCCGCCTGGTGCCCCAGGCCGCGCCGGATTGCGAGGCTTTCTTCGTATCGCTCCCGCGCCGCCGCGTGCTCCCCCTGCGCCCGCATCAGCGCGCCGAGGCCGTCCAGCGCTTTCGCCCGCACCAACGGCGGCACGCCCTCCGCGCGTTCCAGCGCGCGCTCCATCCAGCGGCGCCCCTCCGTCAGGTAGCCGCGGACGGACCAGAAGCGCCAGAATGCCGCGACGAGGCGCGCCGCCGCCGCGTACTCGCCCGCTTCGAGGGCGTTGCGGATCGAGACGCGGACGTTGTCGTGCTCCTCTTCGAGGCGGGCGAGCCACACACCCTGCGCCGCCCCGGCGAGGTGCGGTTCCGCCTCCTCCGCGAGCGCGAGATAATACATCGTGCGGGCGTGGCGCATCGCCGCCAATTCGCCGCGCGCCTCCAACCGCTCCAACGCATACTCGCGGATCGTGCCGAGCATCGCGAAGCGCGGCTCGCCCTCCCGCCCCTCGACATGCCGGAGCAGGCTCTTGTCCGCGAGCGACGACAACCCGTCGATGATCGCCGTCGTCGGGTCGCGCGGCGCGCCGCAGATCGCCTCGATCGCCGTCAGCGTGCCGCCCCCCGCGAAGACGGCCATGCGCGCGAACAACGTCTGCTCGTCCGTGTCGAGCGTCGTGTAACTCCAATCAATCGCGCCGCGCAGCGTCCGTTGCCGCTTGGGCAGATCGCGCGCCCCGCCAGTGAGCACCTGCAGGGTGTGCGAGAGCCGCTCAAGGAGCGCCTGCGGCGTGAGCAGTTTGATCCGCGCGGCGGCGAGTTCGATGGCGAGCGGCAGGCCGTCCAGCCGGTGGCAAATCTCCACGATGGCCTTCGCGTTCGCCGGGGTGAGCGCGAAATCCGCCTTCACCTCTTGCGCCCGCGCGACGAAGAGGCGCACCGATTCGTACTGCATCGCCCGCTCGACCGTCGCCCGCCGGTCGGGCAGTGGCAGCGGCGGCACCGGGTACTCCCGCTCGCCGTAGACACGGAGCGCGGCCCGGCTCGTGGCGAGCGCCTTCAATCCCGGCGCGGCGGCGAGCAACCGGCCGATCGCCGGCCCCGCGTCGGCGACCTGCTCGAAGTTGTCCAACACGAGCAGCAGCCGCTGCTCGCGGAGTGCGGCGGGCAGGCGGGCGGCGAGCGGCTGCCCGCCCTCCTCGGTGACGCCGAGCGTCTCCGCGATCTGCGACAGCACCCGCGCGGGATCGACGACATCGGCGAGCGGGACGAAGAAGACGCCGTCCGGGAAGAAGTCCAGGCATTCCGCCGCCGCCTGCACGCCGAGGCGCGTCTTCCCCGTGCCGCCCGGCCCTGTCAGCGTCGCGAGGCGCACGTCGTCCCGCTGCAGCAGCGCGACGACCTCCATCGCCTCGCGCTCCCGCCCGACGAGCATGTTCGCCTGGGCGGGCAGGTTCGTGCGCCGGGCGTCGAGCGTCTTGAGGGGCGGGAAATCGGCCGGCAGGTCGGGCGCGACCACCTGGAAGATGTGCTCCGGGCGCAGCAAGTCTTTCAGCCGCGCCGCGCCCATGTCCCTGAGGGCGACACCGGGCGGCAGACCGTCGCGGATCAGTTCCTCCGTCGCGCCGGAGACGAGCGTCTGCCCGCCGTGCCCGGCGGAGAGGAGCCGCGCCACGCGATTGAGCGGTCGCCCGAAGTAATCGCCGTTCTGGGCCTCGACAGAGCCGGTGTGCAGGGCCATCCGCACGCGCAACGGGTCGCCGCCGCCCCACTCCGCGGCGAAGAGCGCGCGCTGGGCGGCGAGCGCGGCATCGAGCGCGGCGGGCGCGTTCGTGAAGGCGGCGTAGAAGGCGTCGCCGACTGTCTTGAAGACCACGCCGCCGCAGTCGTCAATCGCCGTGCCGAGGAGCGCATCGTGCCGGGAGAGGATGGCGCGCATCGCCTCGGCGTCGTGCTCCCAACGCTGCGTGCTCCCGGCGATGTCCGTGAAGAGGAACGTCACCGTCCCGCTGGGAAGATCCCGCATTCGCCCATCCTTCGCATGCGTGCCCGTCTGCCCCATTCAGTATAGCGGTCGAAGAACGGGGGTGAAAGACGGGGACGATCCGCCATGGATGTGCGATACTGCGGCTGACAGAATGTACGTACCGCCCGGCTATTTCGGGCATCGGGTGTGTCTGGAGGGACAGGGCTTTTGCAACGCAGTGCAGCGCCAGCGCGACCGCGCGGCTGGTGGAATGAATATGTCGCGCTTTTCCTCACGGTGTGGATGGTCGGTACCGTCGTCTGGGCATTGGGGCACGCGGGGTGGGATCCCCTCCTGCGGCGGCTGCCGCTCGTCGCGCTCCCCGCCGTCGCGATGGGCTATGGCTTCACGAAATTGTGGCGCGTGCCGGTCGCCGCGCTGCACGCGCTGGCGCTGCTCGGCGGCGCGCTCGCCTGCTGGCTCGTGACGATCACCGCGCCCGGCGTCGCATCCGGCTCGCCGCGACACCGCACGGTGCTCGTCTGGCATCGCGGCGTCGCGTGGGTGCGCGCGGCGTGGCGCGGCGAGACGTCTCAGGACCGGCCACTTTTCCTGCTCATCGTCAGCATCCTCGTCTTCGCGCTCGCCTATCTGGTGCTCTGGTGGGTCTTCCGCACCGGATCGTCCGTGCTCGCGATCGGCGTGCCGGGCGCCGCCCTGCTCGCGACGGTCGGCACGACGCATCTCGCCGGGCGGTGGTATCTGGCGGCGTACCTGCTCGCGGCGCTGCCGCTCTCCGCCCGCTTCGCCGGATTTCGGCAGGAGGCGCGCTGGCAGCGGCAGTGGATTGCCTACCCGGCCACCCTCCGTTCGCGCTACCTCTCCGTCGGATCCGGCATCGCGCTCGTCCTCGTCCTGCTGACGGCGCTTTTGCCCGCCACCGTGCATGTCGAGGCGATCAACCGCGCGTGGCAGCGGGCGCAGCAGCCCGCCCAGCAACTGTACGCGGATGTGCAGGAGCGCTTCACCCGCGCGGTTGATGGCCAGGGCGCGCCGCAGGTGATCCCCGGCTTCGCCTCCTTCGGGCCGACGTTTCGCCTCGCCGGAAGCCTCAACCTGTCGGACGCGCCCGCCGTCTCGGTCGCGGCCCAGGAGCCGCACTACCTGAGCGCGAACGCGTACGACTTCTACACCGGCCTCGGCTGGGAGGATCACGCGGGCCAGACCTTCAACCCGCAGGGGCCGAACGGCGCCGTCTACTCGCCGCAGGTCTCGGTCGGCGCGACGCAGCAGGTGCCACGCCCCGCCGGTGGCGTCGAGGCGACACAGAGCGTTGCGTGCGACACCACGTTCCTCCGCCCGCGCGGCACGCTGCTCTATTCCTGCGGGGAGGCGGAGTCGCTCTCCGTTAATTCGCGCGTCTCGCTCTCGTGGCAGCAACTGGGGCAGGCCGGCGTCGCGATCCCCGTGCCGCCGGACGCCGGCGTGCCCGCCGTGCTGAACGACCACCTCGTCCGGCTCGTCAGCAACCTCGAAGGGCTGACGCTCCCCGGCGACGTGCCGACACCCGGCCCCAACGGCGAGGCGACGAGCGTCCGCCCGGACGGGACGCTCGTCATCTCCCTCAGCCCCGCGCGCGCGCAGACATGGCATCCGACGGCGGCGGACCTTTCCGGATATGTGCAGCGCGCGACGCAGGCGAGGACGCCGAACGCGCCGCCGATCTCGCGCATCATGATCGTGCCGCCACTCGCCAATACCACGACCGCCGGGACACCGCCGCGCGCCAGCGCAGCCGCCACCGATGCCGACCCCCGCTTCGCCGCGATTGACGCGGAGCAGGATCGCCTGCGCAAGCAACTGGTTGATACGCAGGTCGTCATCCAGGGCGGCAAGGTGACGATGCTCCTCTATCGCGGCCAGACGCCGAACTTCGCCGATGTGACGACGCTCGACGCGGGCACGCCGCTCGCCGCGAATGAGACGGTCGCGCAGACCGCGCGGATCAGCACGGCGACGGCGGACCAGTTGCGCGCGGCGGCGACCGCCTACCCACAATGGCTGGATCGCTATCGCCTGCTGCCGGACGGCAGCGCGCCGAACACGATCGCCACGCCGCAACGCGTCAAGGACCTCGCCGCGCAACTGGCGCGGGGCCAGCGCAATCCGTACGACATCGCGACCGCGATGGAGCGCTATCTGCGCGCGACGTACGGCTACGCGACCGTCGTCAACAACCCGCCCGCGAACCGCGATGTCGCCGATTACTTCCTCTTCGACGCCAAAGAGGGGTACTGCGAGTACTTCGCGACCGCGATGACCGTGCTGCTGCGGGCGGACAGCATCCCGGCGCGCGTCGTCACCGGCTATTTGCCCGGCGCGCGGCAGCCGGACGGCCGCTTCCTCTCGCGCGAGAGCCAGGCGCACGCGTGGGTGGAGGTCTACTTCCCGCAGTACGGCTGGATCACCTTCGACCCGACGCCGCGCCCGGATGTCGCGCCGATTGTCCGGGCTGCCGGTGGCGCGCCGCCGGAACCCGCGCCCGCCCCGGCCCCCGCGCCCACCGTGCCGCCGCCCGCACCGTCGAACGCCGCATCGCCACTGACCGCGACGCCGAGCGTCGGGCGCGATGGCGGCTTCCACCTTTCGCCGTTCTTCTTCCTCGTCCCATTCACGCTGCTCATGCTCGGGGGGCTGGCGGCGTGGTACTGGTTCCTCCCCTTCCGGGGCCTCGCGCCCGCCGCGCAGTGGTACGCGCGGCTGCAACGGAGCGCGCGCTGGCTCGGCGTCCCGAACGCGCAAGCCGCCACCCCCTATGAGACGGCGGAAGCGATCGGCGACCGGCTGCCGGAGGGCAGGCCCGCCGCTGTCACCATCGCCCGGCGGTACGCCGAGGCGCAGTACGCCGGTCGTCCCCTCGCCCCGCCGGAGATCGAGAAGATGCGCGGCGCCTGGCGCACAGTCCTCACCACGACGCTCCGCGCCCTCCCCCGCCGCCTCCGGTGGCTTGGGAAACGGAAAGGGCGTTGAACCGCCAATACTGACCAGAGGGCGCCCGCAAGGACGCCAGGAGAGGGAAATTTAGCGCAGAGATCGCAGAGGACGCAGAGGCCACAGAGAAGAGAAACGAAAGAAGGGATTTCTCTGCGATCTCCGCGATCCCTGTACCCTCCGCGCTCGATGTTTCTCGGGGCGGTAGCGGCGGTTTGATCGGAAAGGGGAAGCCCGATGGCGATGAGTGGCGGGCGCGCGGTCGTCGAGACGTTGCGGGCGGGGGGTGTGGACACCGTCTTCGGCCTGCCCGGCGTGCATAATCTGGCGATCTATGACGCGCTGTTCGAGACGCCCGCCGTGCACCATGTCGTCTGCCGCCACGAGCAGGGGGCGGGGTTCGCCGCCGACGGCTACGCGCGCACGTCGGGCAGGCCCGGCGTCTTCATCACGACGACCGGCCCCGGTGCGACCAACGCCTTCACCGCGCTCGGCGAGGCGTGGGCCGATTCGTCGCCCGTGCTCCATCTCGCCTCGCAACTGGACGCCGATCTGATTGACCGCGAGCGCGGCGTCACGCACGAACTGACCGACCAGGCCGGGACGTTCCGCGCGATCACCCGCCACCATGAGGGCGTCCGATCGCTCGATCGCGTCTCCCCCGCCGTCGCGGAGTGCTTGACCGCGATCCAGAGCGGCCGCCCCCGCCCCGCCTATCTCGATTTCCCGCAGGATCTGCTCAACGCGACGGGTGATCTGACGATTACCGTCCCAACTCCGCCGCTGCGCTCCATGGCGGACTCGGCGCTCGCCCGCCGCGCCGCCGAGCGACTGGCCCGCGCGCACCGCCCGGTGATCGTCGCCGGGGTCGGCGTGCAGCGCGCCGGGGCAACGGCGGCGCTCCTCGCACTGGCGGAAGCATTGCAGGCGCCTGTGTTCGAGACCGCGCCGGGGCGCGGCGCGATCCCCGGCGACCATCCGCTCGCCGTCGGCGGCCGCTGGACGGGCGAACCCCGCCTGATCCGCCTCCTCTCCGAGTCCGACGCGCTGCTGGCCGTCGGCACGCGCCTCGGCAACGGCTCGACGCAGGGCTGGACGATCCCGCTCCCCGCAGTCATCCAGATTGATGCCGACCGCGCGATGATCGGCAAGAATTATCCGGTGGAGATCCCGCTGCTCGGTGATGCCCGCCTCGTCCTCGAACAATTAGTGGAGGAAGTGGCGCGATGCGGCCCGCGCGCCGATACGGCGTTCGCGCACGCGACGCGATCACTCTGCGCGCGATGCGATGCCGAGATGCGCGCCGATCATCCGGTGCCGATGGGCGTCCTCGACAGCCTGCGCGATGCGCTCGACCGCGACGCAATTGTCACGAACGACAGCCTGATCCAATACTGGACGGCGCGCCATCTGCCGGTCTTCACGCCGCGCTCGTATCACATCCCCTGGATTTACGGGACACTCGGCTCCGCGTTGCCGTTCGGCATCGGCGCCGCGCTCGCCGCGCCGGGGCGGCAGGTGGTCGCCATCGGCGGCGATGGCGCGTTCGTCTTCACGGCGACCGAACTGGCGACGGCGGTGCAGGCCGGGGCCAATGTCGTGAGCATCGTCTGCAACGACGGCGGGTACAACGCGATGCGCCGCCACCAGCGCAACCGCTACGGCGCGGATCGCGTCTTCGCCAGCGACCTCGCCACGCCCGATTTCGCCGCCTTCGCCCGCAGTTTCGGGGCGAACGGCTACACCCTCGAATCACCGGACGATCTCGGCCCCGCCCTGCGTGAGGCGCTCGCCGCCCACCGCCCGGCCGTCATTGATCTCCCCCTCGCCCTCGACCTCCCGTGGCTGGCGTGAGCGGAGTCATTGAACCGCGAAGGACGCGAAGGAAACACAGTGATAGAGACGGAAACAGCCGTTTTCTTTCTCTTCCCCTCTTCGCGCCCTTCGCGCCTTCGCGGTTCACATTCCCGTTGCGTCCGGCATCGGGATGCCGAAGCGGGTAGCGAGGCCGGAGAGGTCCCGCCAGATCGGCTCCGGGATCGGGATGCCGTCGCGCGCGCGGGCGGCGCGGGAGCGGATCTCCGGCTCGCCGGGGACGAGCACTTCGTCCTTGCCGGGGGCGGGCGGCGTCTGCTTGACGGCGGCGAGCGTCTCGCCCGTCAGCCGCCGGTATTCCGCGCTGTCGCCGAAGGCGGCCGGGTCCATCGCGATCACGAAGACGCCGCCGAGCGCGCCGCGCTGCATGCCCGCGTCCGGGTGCGCCGAGGGGACGGGCATCACCGCCCGGTCGTCGTCCACCATCGCGAGGCCCGCGATCAGGGCGGAGGCCATCGAGAGGCCGTACCCCTTATGCCCCGCGACATCGCCGCCGACCGGCAGCAGCGCGCCGCCGTCGTAGAAGTCTTCGGCATTTGTGGAGGGATTGCCCTCTTTATCCACGATCAGCCCCGGCGCGAGCGCCGCGTTCTTGGAGCGCGCGACGCGCAGTTTCCCTTCCGCGACGACGGACGTTGCCGCGTCGTAGACCATGTTCGTCGGGCCGTCTGCCGGGACGCCGAAGGACCACGGGTTCGTGCCGAGGAAGCGTTGCGCCCCCTGGAAGGGCGCGACGCCGCCACCGCCCGGCGCTGCGGTACCGATGGTGACGATCGCGATCATCCCCGCCGCGCTCGCCCGCTCGGTGTACTCGCCCAACCGACCGATGTGCGTCGCGTGGCGCGAGGCGACGGCGGCGATGCCGTGCGCTTTCGCCCGCTCCATCGCCCAGTCGAGCGCGACGGCGGTGGAGTACTGGCCGAAACCGAAATGCGCGTCCATCACCGCCGCGCCGCCCATCTCGCGGATCACCGTGGGCCGCGCGCTCGGCACGAGGCCGCCCCTGTCCGCCTGCGATACGTACTGCGGCAGCCGCAGGACACCGTGCGAGTCGTGGCCGGAGAGATTCGCCTTGACGAGATGATTGGCGAGTTCGTCCGCGATGTCGCCATCGGCCCCGATCGCCAGCGCCACCTGGCGGACATACGCGCGCAACTGATCGGAGGGACAAAGGTGCATCTCCGCCACGTACCGCTCCTTCTCTTCCCGGTAGCGTAGGCGTTCCCGCCTGCGAGAGTCAGACCGCAGGCTGGAAAGCCTACGCTACCGATCTATCGCCACGTTTCACAGCATCGCACCGGGCGATGGCCAATGCAATCCACGGAGGGCGGCGGTCAGCGACCGGCGATCATGAGCAGTTCGGCCAGCCCGTAGACCGGGATCGTCCGATCATCGGAGGAGAGTTCGCCGGTGGCGACGCCCATCGAGAAACCGGCGACGAACCAGTTGCCGATCCGCTTCCGGGTCGAGAGTCGGACGTTCAGTGACACGGGGCCGTTGCTCCCCTGCCACGAGACGCGCCATGCCGTGGGCCAGCGATAGAACCCAAACGCCGGCGCGTGCTTCGTCGCCGCGAAATGAATCTCGCCCAGTTGCTCCGACGCTCCGCCGCGCACGAAGAAGCCGAGGCGGTCGCCCAATAACCCGAAGGGGCCGTCGCCATGCTGCTTGCGGACCGATTGGATGTAGAGGTCGTCGCCGCCACCCGCCAGCAGGTACAGCCCCTGGAACTCCGCCAGCCCCTTGAGCGAGCGCCGGGTCATCAGGTTGTAGCCCGTGCGCACCAGATACTCGTAGATGAGCCGGCCGTGGATCGCCCGCCCGTTCCATGTCAGCACGGCGGACGTGGAGCCGAGCGAAAAGAGCGTCTCATCGTCCGCGCGCCGGACACGCTCCACGATCGGGGCGATGGTGAGGGTGAGATGATTGACCGCGCTTGCGATGGTCAGGCCCGTTGCCGCGTCGCCGATAAACTGAAAGGAAGGCGAATCCGGGATGGGGAGCAGCGCGTGTTTCGCGTTCTCGTAGCGACCGACCCCGGCGAGGTTAACCCAGCCCCGGCGCTCGTCGTGCAGCACGACGTAGAGATGCTCGGCCTGATACGCATCGCCGTCGCGGCCCCGGGTGTTGTCTATTGCGAAGGCCACGCGCCCCCGCTCGTCCGCGCCGACAAAGGAGAAGTAGTCGGAGACGTAGACGAGGTCGGCGTCCGCAATCACACTCCCCGCATCCCGCATGCTCATGCCGCGCACCCCTCCACGCTGCCTGGTTCGCGGATTGTCGCACACGAGCGCGCGTCCGGCGTGCGGGTGCCGGGCGCGGAGTTACTCACCGCGCGTGATGCGATCAATGCCACGCAGCACGTCCCGCACGAACGTCAGATGCGGCACGGCGACGCCCGCGCGCTCGGCCCGCGCGACGAGATCGCCGAAGACCTGCTCCACTTCCATCGGGCGACCGGCGAGCAGATCCTGCGTCATCGAGGGCAGGCTGCCGCCGCGCGGGAGCGGGCCGGGCGTGATCTGGGACAGTATCTCGTCGTCCGGCGTCGTGGCATAGGTATGAATCGGCGGGAAGTTCGGATAGTTGCCGACCGCGACATCGTATGCCGCGCCGATGGCCGCCGTCTCGCGGACGAGCGCGAGGTAAGCGCGCATCAGGTTCGCGTCGCTGAAGAGTTGCGGCGCGGTCGCGCGGGCGAGGACGGAGACGCCGAAGACGCCCGCCGCGTTGCACGCCTTGGACCAGAGGACGCTCCGGATGCTCGCGGGCGCTTGCGCCGGGATGCCCGCCGCCATCAGCGCGCCAATCGCCGCGTCCACGCGCGGCGAACCGCCGCCCGCCATCTCGCCGAGGTAGGTCATGCCGAGGGCCGCCACGGTCACGATGCCACCCGCACCCCGGCCACCGCCGAAGATCGTCGCGCCGCCGACGACGCACGCCGCGCCGAATGCCGCCGTGAGCATGTCGTCCTTCGCGAGGCCGTTCTGGAGGCCCGCCACCCACGCGGTGTCATCGCCGGGCCGGGGCCACACGGCGCGCACCGTCGCAATCGCCTTCGCGAGATCGTGCCCCTTCGTCAGGAAGATCAGCCCCACGCCATCCGGTACATCCGCCGGATCGGTCGCGATGCCGACGCTGCCCGGCGGCGCGGGGGCGGGCGCGACGGGTATTTCGCAATCAACGACGCCTTGCAGCCGGATATGGCCCGCCGCAAGCAACGAAGCAGCAGTTCGCGGTGTGGCGAGGAGCGTCACGGCCTGCCCGCTCTTTGCCAACAATCCAGCGAACGACTGACCGAGCGCGCCCGCGCCGACGAATGCGAGCGCGGACCGTGCGGGGGCGCTCATGGGGCGACGTCCTCCGTCGGCCACCGTTTGCTGCCGCCCGCATTGAGGGCGAGGTTGCCGCCGTCCACGGGCAGCGTGTGGCCGGTGATGAAACTCGCGCCATCCGAGGCGAGGAAGAGGGCGGCGCGGGCGATATCCTCCGGCTCGCCGATCCGGTCGAGCGGGATGCCCTTGAGGAAGCGCGCGGTGAGCGTCTTCGGGTCGAGTTGCGGATCGTTCAGCATGTTCGTCATCGCCTGCGTCATCGTCTGCGCGGGCTGGATGGCGTTGAGGCGGATCTTGTACGGCGCCCACTCCACCGCCAACTCGCGCGTGAACTGGATGATACCGGCTTTGGTGACGCTGTAGACGAAATTGCCGCGCCCCAGGGCGGAACTGCCGGCAATCGAACTGATGCTGACAATCGCCCCGCCCCGCCCCGCCCGGATCATTCGCCGCCCGACCTGCTGCGTGCAGACCCACGTCCCCTCGAGGTTAACGCGGACGATCCTGCGCCATTCCTCCAGCGGCAATGACTCCGGTCGGTAGCGGCTGCCGAGGCCGCAGTTGTTGATGAGGATGTCCACGCGGTCGTAGGCGTGGTCGAAGTCGTCGAACATCGCGACGATGGCGTCCGCGTCGCCCATGTCGCACGTCACCGCCGTGCATTTCCGGCCGAGCGCCCGGACCTCGCGCGCCGTTTGCTGCACCCCCTCGCCGTCAATGTCGCAGACGAAGAGGTCCGCGCCCGCCTTCGCCAGTTCAAGCGCCGCCGCGTGCCCGATCCCGCCCCGCGCGGACCCCGCCGTCACGATCGCCACCCTGCCCGTCAGATCGAGCCAGTCAACAGCCATCGGTCGCTCCTTTCCGTCGCGGGTTCGGGGTTGGGAGTTCGGAGAGAAACCCTCGAACCGCGAACCGCGAACTCCGAACCCCAACTCATCTCGTCAACCAGACGAGCGGCTGCTCGACAAACTGCGCGACCCGCTTGAGGAACCGCGCGGCGGACGCGCCGTCCACGACGCGATGATCGAAGGTCAGGCTGAGGACGACCCGCTTTCGCACCGCGACCGTCTCCGCGTCCTCGTCCACGACGACGGGGCGCGCGACGATCCGGCCGATGCCGAGGATCGCGCATTCCGGCAGATTGATGATCGGCGTGAAGGCGTCAATGCCGTACATGCCGAGGTTCGTGATCGTGAAGGTGCCGCCCGTCAGATCGTCGTGCGCCGCCGTGCCCGCCCGCGCCCGCTCGATGAGCCGCGCCGACTCACTCGCGATGGATTGCACCGACTTGGTATGTGCGTCGCGGATGACCGGGACGAGCAGGCCGCGCTCGGTATCCACCGCGACACCGAGATGCACCGCGTCGTGCCGGACGATCCCGCCGTCCGCGAGCGAAGCGTTCAGATCCGGGAATTCCCGCAACGCGACCGCGACGAGCCGTACAAAGAGGTCATCGTAGGACGGCGCCGGTGCATCGCCCCCCGCCAATGCGCCCGCGAGCTCGGTGCGCAGCCGGACGAGCGCGGTCGCGTCCGCCTCAGTCGTCAATGTCACGGGCGCGGCGGTGTACGCGCTCCGCGCCATCCGCTCGCCGATGATGCGCCGCATCTGGCCCGGCGGGGCTATCCGCGCTTCCGGCGCGGGCGGTACGGGCGCGGCGGTTGCCGCCCGCTCGAACGCGGCGCGGACATCGCGCTCGACGATCCGCCCGCCCCCGCCCGTGCCGGTCAGTCGCGTCCAGTCCACGCCGAGTTCCCCCGCGACGCGGATCGCGCGCGGGCTGGCGGCCGGGAGAGGACTGAGGACTGAGGACTGAGGGCTGAGAGTGGACGGCTGTCGCGCCCCGTTTGCTGCCTGCCGCCTGCCGCCTGCCGCCTGCTGCTCCGCCGGCACGCTCTCCCCTTCCTGCACGAGATACGCGAGCACCGTCCCGACGGGCAATTCCTCACCGACGCGCAGGGCATTGCCGGGGATGCGCAAGATGCCACTATCGAGCGATTCGACCTCCGTCGTCGCCTTGTCGCTCTCGACGAGGAAGAGATACTCGCCCGCCTTCACCGGATCGCCGTCGCGCTTCAGCCATTCCACCACCGTCCCGGCCTCCATATTCCAGCCCAGCCGGGGCATGACCACCGCTATCGCCATCGTCGCTCACTCCGTTCCCTGGGTGGGTAGTGGGCAGCTGGCGCTGCGCGTGTCCTCGACTGCTCACTGCCCACTGACTCATGCTGCCAGCAGATCGCGGATCGCCTGGGCGATGGTGCGCGGATTCGGGATGATCGCCTCTTCGAGCGGCGCGCTGTACGGCACCGGCGCGCACACGCCGGTCAGCCGCGCGACGGGCGCATCGAGATCGTCGAAGCCGCGCTCCATCACCTGCATGCCAATTTCCGCGGCGACGCCGCACGGGCCGTAATCCTCGTCCACGACGAGCAGCCGCCCGGTCTTGTGGACGGAGGCGAGGATCGCCTCGATGTCGAGCGGCACGAGCGTCCGGGGGTCAATCACCTCGACGGAGACGCCCTCCCCGGCCAGCGTGTCGGCGGCGGCGAGCGCCCGGTTCATCATCCCGGCGATCGCGACGACCGTCACGTCCGTTCCCTCGCGGGCGATGCGCGCCTGCCCGAAGGGAATGACGTACTCCTCCTCCGGCACCTGCCCCTTCGCATTGAGGACGGAGCGATGCTCCATGAACAGCACCGGATCGTCCGAGCGGATGGCGGTTTTCAGCAGCCCCTTGGCGTCATACGGCGTCGTCGGCACGACGACACGGAAGCCGGGGGCGTGGGTGAAGATCGCGTAGTAACTGCCGGAGTGGTGCGTCGCCGCCGAGTTGCCGATGCCGATGCAGCCGCGCAACACCATCGGCATCTTCAGGCGCCCGTCGCTCATGTACTGGATTTTGGCGGTCTGGTTGATCAGTTCGCCCATCGCATCCAGGCCGAAGTCAATGAACATGTAGTCCACGATCGGGCGCGCGCCCGTCATCGCCGCGCCGGTGCAGAGGCCGGTGAAGCCGCGTTCGGTGATCGGCGTGTCGCGCAGACGCGCCGGGCCAAAGCGGTCGTAGAGGCCAACGGTCGTGCCGAAGTTGCCGCCGCGCGCCCCGATCCCCTCCCCGACGACGAAGATCAGCGGGTCGCGCTCCATCTCCTCGGTCAGCCCCTCCAGAGCGGCGGCGGTGTACGTCATCTCGCGCATGCTGGCTCCTTATGAAGGACTGAGGACTGAGGACTGAGGTGAGGATCGTCAGCATCGGCCTACGTGGACGAGAGCGTGATGCTCAGTCCTCAGTCCTCAGTCCTTCCCACTAAAGACATGATCGGTCGCGGTGGCGGCATCGGGCCAGGGGCTTTCTTTGGCGAACGCGACGGCCTCCGCGATCAATTCCTGCACCGCGCGGTCAATCTGTGCCAGTTCATCCTCGGCGGCGATCCCCTCCGCCAGCAGATGATCGCGCAGCCGGGGGATCGGGTCGCGCGCCCGCCAGGTCTCGACCTCCTCCTGCGTGCGATAGCCCGCGTCGCGCATCCCCTCGGAGTGTGGGCGCGTGCGGTACGTTTTGCATTCGAGCAGCGTCGGCCCGCCGCCCGCCCGCGCCCGGCCGACCGCCTCGCCCGCCGCCCGATAGATGGCGAGCGCGTCGTTGCCGTCAAGTTCCACGGCGGTGATGCCGTAACTCGCGCCCTTCGCCGCGACGCTCGGCTGCTTCGTGACCGAGGAATAGGCGACCTCGGTCGCGTACTGGTTGTTCTCGCAGACAAACAGGACGGGCAGCTCCCAGACGGTGGCGAGATTCAGCCCCTCGTGGAAGGCGCCGTTGTTCGTCGCGCCATCCCCGAAGAAGGCGACCGCCACCTGATCGGATTTCTTCAGCATGTAGGTGTAGCCCGCGCCCGCCGCCATCAGGATGCTCGGCCCGACGATGCCGCTCGTGCCGAGCATCCCGACCTCCGGCTTGAAAAGGTGCATGCTGCCGCCCCGGCCATGCGAGCATCCCGTCACCTTGCCCAAGAGTTCCGCGATCAGTTCGCGCGGCGGCACGCCCTTGGCGAGCGCGTGGCCGTGGCCCCGGTGCGTGCTCATCACCGTGTCGCTCGCCCGCAGATGCGCGCAGACCGCCGCCGCGATCGCCTCCTCGCCGACGTAGGTGTGGCACGCGCCGGGGATCAACCCGCTCTGATGCAGGCGCGCCAACTGCTCCTCGCACCGGCGGATTTCCAGCATCTGCCGGTACAGCGCGAGCAACCGCTCTTTGCTCAACGGTGCGTACGCTGCCTGTGCCGTCTCAGCCACCATCCGCGCCCCCTCCCTCTCGTGTTCCACGATAATCGCTAGCATACGACGAATCCTTGCGCATACGAAAGCGCCAACCGATACTTCCCCGGTATCACCGGGCGCGTATCAGTCGCTGAATGGGGCAAACCGACGACCCACACCGTCACATGAAAGGAAGGCGCGCGATGTCCGTCGCATCGAGCATCGCCGGGAGTCGCAAACGGCCACTCAAGGTTGGTATCCATCTCCCGATCACCGATCCTTGGGCGGAGACGCTGGCGATGGCGCGGCGCGCCGCGGCCGTCGGCTTCGATTCGCTCTGGCTGCCGGATCATCTGTATATGAAGCGCGACGAACTCTGGACGACGGCGGGCAGGCCCGTCCCGCCCGGCGTCGAGGCGGAGCCGCCCGCCGGGGCATGGGAGACGTGGTCCATGCTTTCCGCCCTCGCGATGGCGGTGCCGGATGTCGAACTCGGCACGCTGGTGATGTGCACCGGGTTCCGCAACCCCGCGCTGCTCGCGAAGATGGCGGAGACGCTGGACGCGATCAGCGGCGGGCGGCTGATCCTCGGCCTCGGCTCCGGGGATGTCGCCTTCGAGCATCGCGCCTTCGGCTATCCCTTCGACCACGCCGTCAGCCGCTTCGAGGAGGCGCTGACGATCATCACGGCGCTGCTGCGCGAGGGCTATTGTGACTTCCACGGCACGTATTACACGGTGAACGACCTGACACTCGAACCGCGCGGCCCGCGCCCGAACGGCCCGCCGATCCTGATCGGCACACTGCTCACCGGCAAGCGGATGCTCCGCCTCACCACACGATACGCCGATCTCTGGAACGGCTTCCTGTGCTACGGTCGCAACTGGCCGGACGTGCTGCCGCCCCTGCGCGAAGCGATTGACGCCGCCTGCGTCCGTCAGGGCCGCGACCCCGCGACGCTCGGGCGCACGGTCGGCCTCCGCGTCGCCCTGCTCGGCGAGAAGGTCGCGGGCGGCGTCGAGCCGCTCGAAGGCGCGCCGGAGCAGATCGCGGACGCCCTCCGCGAATACGCGCGCGGCGGCGTCTCGCATGTTCAGGTCTGGTCCGTGCCGCGCACCCTCGCCGGTATTGAGGCCTTCGCGCCGGTGCTGGAGGAATTGGATCGGGGATAGGGTGGGGGCAGTTCGCCGCTTGCGCCCTCGTCCGCTATCGCGCCATACTCCCCGCTATGGAAGCGTCAGTCGAGAGCGAGTAGGAGAAGGACATGGCCGCCGCGACCGCCGAGCATCGCGCACGCATCCCCGTGCAGGCGTTAATTGACTTCACTGTCCGCGCCTTCCTGCGCGTCGGGCTGACGCGGGAGGACGCCGAAACGATGGCGGATGTCCTGATCGGCGCGGACATCCGGGGGATTGATTCGCACGGCGCGCCCCGGCTGCGCATGTATGTCACGCGGCTGCGCGACGGCCTGACAAACCCGGAGCCGCGCATCGCCACCGTCTCCGAGACGCCGGGGACGCTCGTGCTGGACGGCAACAACGGCTCCGGCCCCATCGTCGGCACGTACGCGATGCGGCGGTGCATCGAGAAGGCGCGCGAGAACGGCGTCGCGACCGTGACGGTGCGCAACAGCAACCACTACGGCTCGCTCTATTACTATCCCCTGATGGCCGTCGCGGAGAACTTCGCGGGCATGACGATGACGACGACCGGGCCGTTCATCGTGCCGACCTTCGGCGCGGCGGGCATCCTCGGCACGAACCCGCTCTGCATCGCCTTCCCCGGCGGGGACACCGAGCGCCCGTTCATGATTGACATGTCCACCAGCGTCGTCGCGGGCGGCAAACTGGAGATCGCCCGCCGCGAGGGGCACGACATCCCGGCCGGTTGGGCACTGGACGAACACTTCCAGCCGACGACCAGCCCGTTCGACGCCAGGTACCTCAAGACGCTCGGCGGCGACCGCGAGCACGGCAGCCAGAAGGGGTACGGCCTCAATGTCGCGGTGGACCTCTTCGCCGGTCTGCTCTCCGGCGGCAAGGTGAGCGCGGAGAACACGCAGATCGAGCGGACGGCGAAGGCGACGCACACCGCGCACATGTTCAGCGCGTGGCGGATTGATGCGTTCGTGCCGTGGGAGCAGTACGCCGCCCGGTTTGACGAGTACATGCGGATGCTGAAATCCTGCCCGCCCGCGCCCGGCCACGACCGCGTCCTCACCCCCGGCGAACCCGAATGGCTCGCCGAGGACGACCGCCGCGCCAACGGCATCCCGCTCCACCCCGCCGTCGTCGCGGATCTGCAGCACCTCGCAGACGAATTGGACGTGCCGTTCGTGTAATACCCTTTCACGATTCGCCGATCCGCGACGCGGCAGGCAAACCGATGAATTGGCCATAGCGCCTTGCCGCGTCTTCAACAGCCCGCGCCTCCGCCGCATCGAGCGGGGTGAAGAGCCGTGCGTCAACGGTCACCGCGCCCTTCTTGAGTGTGCGCTTCCAAGTACCGACGACCCGGCCATCAATGACGATCGTGTGATTGAAGAGGAGATTGCCCCGCGCGTCCAACTTCTCGGCGGGCGCCGCATCGAGCACGGCGCGACGATCGGTGTAGCCGACGATGAACTCGTCGAAATTCGGCAACAAGAAGGCGGTCGGAGCCGGATCGTCTGCTATCGGCGCAGCGGTGAACCAATACGTCCGGCCATCGACATTCTCATGCATGATCCGGGAGCCGACCATGGCGAGGCCCGCTTTCGCGTCGGCGACCGTCAGCCCCGACCACCAGACGAAATCGTGCACGGTGGCCGGCCCGTGGCTCGCAATGTAGCGCGTGGTCAGTTCGGCGAGGGCTTCGTCGCGTGCGAATGGCGTGGTGTGCGGCGCCCGCTCATCGAGCAAGGCATAGGTAAATTGCTTCCCGCGCCACGCGCCGCTGCAGACGATTCCATTCAGCTCGGCGTGCATCATGAGGTGGGTAAGCCGCTGACCATCGATGGCTATACCGGCGTGCCGTAGGACGGAGGCAAGCTCGATGCGGGTGAGCTGATTACCGCCCCGTAGTGCGCTCGTCAGCGTGGCGTTGCTGCGGGCTAAGGTCGCATCATCGAGCGCGAGCTGCCGACACCGATAGGCATTCGCGATGTGAACGCGCGGGGCGGTGAGTGCCAGCAGCCAGCGGATGTCGGCGGGAGTCACGAAATGCCAGGTGGGGCGCATCACATGGGTACGAAGGATCGTCCCGGCGGCGCATGCGGCGTCGAGGGCAGCATCCGTCGCGCCGTGCATGCGCTGGCCGACCGCCCATTTCGCGCCCGCGTAATCCTGCGCCTGGACCGCGCCGAACCAGCGCACGACCCCTTCGGGCTTCTCGAATTTCGCTCCCGTAATCCGCTGGTTATGCAATCGCTGGCGCGCAATATCCATGCTCATCATTGCGCCGTGTACCCGCCGTCCACCGCCAGCACATGGCCGGTGACGTAGGAGGAGGCATCGGAGCAGAGGAAGAGGACGGGGCCGACGATCTCCGGCGGGTTGCCGAAGCGGCCAATCGGGTGCTTCGCCCGGAAGGCATTGTAGAACTCCGGCTCGCCCGCCACTTGCCGCGCGACCGGGGCCGTCGCGAAGACGCCGGGCGCGACGGCGTTGACGCGCACGCCCGTCGTCGCCCACTCGATGGCGAGGGAGCGCGTGATTTGCACGACGCCGCCCTTGCTGGCGATATACGCCGGGTTGCCCGGATAGGCGGTTAACCCCGCGATGGAGGCGAAATTGACGATCCGGCCATCGCCTGCCGGAATCATCACGCGGGCGGCGGCTTGGCAGCAGAGGAACGTCCCGGTCACATTGAGCGCCAGCACTTCGTCAAATTTCTTGCGGTCGTAGCCGAGCGCGAGGCCCCGGCTGCCGCCGCCCGCCGTGTTGATGAGGATGTCCAGGCGGCCCCACTGATCCACCGCGCGCCGCACCATCGCGTCCACCCGCGCCTCGTCCAGCACGTCCACGTCCATCGCCAGCGCGTCGCCGCCCGCCGCGCGCAGATCCCCGGCGAGGGATTCCGCCCGGTCGCCGTCACGGTCCGCGACGAGGACGGCCGCACCGCTGGCGATCAGGCCATGCGCGATCGGCGTCCCCAATCCACCCGCTCCGCCCGTGATGATCGCCGCCCGCCTATCCAGCCGCCAAATGCCCGGTATCATCTTCCCCTCGTCCATCTTTCCCTCCCATTCATTGCGTAGGGACAAACCGGGGAGAACCGCAAAGACGCAGAGATCGCAAAGAAACGCAGAGAGAAGTGATGTGAGAAGAATTCTTTGCGTCCTTTGTATTTCCCTTACGTCTTTGCGGTTCTCCCCGGTTTCCTCCTCGTCGCGCCATCATAATGTGAGCGGCGCGGCTCTGCTATGCTGCACATCGAAGAAAGGCGGGGAGATGGCGATTCGGTTGATTGCGCTCGATGTGGACGGCACGCTGCTGACTTCCGCCGGGGAGGTCTCGCCCGGCGTGCGCGCGGCGATCCGGGAGGCGGCGGCGCGGGGCGTCCACGTCACGCTCGCGACGGGCCGGCGGCTCTACGCGGCGCGCGTCTACGCGGAGATGCTCGGCTTCCGCCTGCCGCTCATCCTCCACGGCGGCGCGGTGATCCAGGAATCGGCCACCGGCGCGGTGCTCTACGAGGACGCGATCCCGCCCGATGTGCTCCGCGAAGCGGTCGCGATCGGCCGCGCGCACGGCTATCAGCCCGTCCTTCTGGAAAGCCCGGCGCACGGCGGGCGGCTCTACACCGGCCCGGAAGCGGCGGACAACCGGGCGACGCGCGAGTACCTCATCACGCGGGACGGGCTGGCGCGCACCGATGGCGACACGCTGCCGACGCTCGGCAACATCCTCAGCATCGCGCTGTTCGACGACGAATTGCCGCCCCTCCTGACGCTCCGCGAGGCGCTGGTGGCCGCGCTCGGCGAGCGGATCGGCAACCTGATTGACCGGCCTGTCTCCGCGACCGCGAGCATCAAGACCTTCGCGCTCGACCTCTTCAACGCGGGCTGCGGCAAGGCCAAGGCGCTCGCCCACCTCGCCGCACAGGAAGGGATCGCGCTCGCGGAGACGATGGTCGTCGGCGATTACCTGAACGACCTCGAAATGCTCGTCGCCGTGCGCGACGGTGGCGGCATCGCCGTCGCGATGGGCAACGCCGAACCGGAACTGAAAGCCGTCGCCACCGCCGTTGTCGCCACCAACGACGCCGACGGCGTGGCCGAAGCGATCCACCGCTTCGTCCTTCAAACATGATAAAGGCCGGGGAGAAACCGGGGAGAACCGCAGAGGCGCAGAGAGCGCAGAGGACGCGGAGGGAAGAGGAATATTTTGAATGCGTCTCTCGAATCTCTTTTGGTATTTCTCTGTGATCTCTGTGTCCTCTGCGCTCTCTGCGGTTCTCCCCGGTTTGTCGCTTTCTGGAGGAGCCATGATTCGCGGGTTGATCTTCGATTTCGACGGGCTGATTTTGGACACCGAACTGCCGGACTTCGAGAGTTGGCAGGAGATGTTCGTGGAGCATGGCGCGTCGCTGCCGCTCTCGGCGTGGGCGCCGCTGATCGGCACCGCGTCGTCATTCGACCTCTACGACTATCTGGAGCAGCAGGCGGGTCGCACGATTGATCGCGCGGATGTGCGCGAAAGGCGGCGGCGGCGATTCCACGAGCGGGTGATCGAACAACGCATCCTACCGGGCGTCGAGGAGTGCATCGGGGAGGCGAAACGGCGCGGGCTGAAGATCGGGCTGGCGTCGGCGTCATCGCCGGATTGGGTGCTGGGGCATCTCGCGCGGCTCGGTCTGCATGTCCATTTCGATGCGGTGAAGACATCGGCGGATGTTGAGCGCGTCAAGCCGGACCCGGCGTTATATCGCGCCGCGCTCGACGCGCTCGGGCTGGATGCGACCGAGGCGATCGCGCTCGAAGACTCCCCGAACGGCATCGCGGCGGCAAAGGCGGCGGGACTCTTCTGCGTCGCCATCCCGAACGCGATGACGCGCGACCTCGACCTCCGCGCCGCCGATCTCCACCTCGCCTCGCTCGCCGATCTGCCCCTCGCGCAATTGCTGGAAATCGCGGAGAATCGGCCCATCGGAACCGAAGACACCACGCGAAAGGAAGCGCCATGACCGCCACGACCGCGCCGAACGCCGAAATCGTCGCCTTTGCCGACCCGCTGATCGCCGCCATCGAGCGAATTTTCGCCTGCCTCGACGGGCTGGATGCCGAGGGGTTGAACTGGCGCCCGCCCGCGCCGCTGACGAATAGCCTCTACGTTCTCGCCTTCCACACGATGGGCAGCGCCGAAGCGGCGATCATCGGCGAATTGGCGGGCGAGCGCGTCGAGCGGGACCGCGACGCGGAGTTCCGCGCCTCCGGCGATTCGCGGGAGCCGCTCGACGCGCGGTGGCGCGCGCTCGAACCGCGCCTGCGCGGGGCGTTGAACGGTTTGACGGCGGCGGACATGGAGAAGACCGTCCACCATCGTCGCTTCGGCGCGATGAGCGGCCGCTCCTTCCTAATTCTCTCCACGCAGCACCCCGCCGAGCACGCCGGGCATGCGGAACTGACGCGCGATCTCTTCAAGGCATCGCGATAATCGCGCACGTTCATCGCGCGCGGGTATGCTATCCTGTCGGTGCATCCCGCCCCGGCGCGCACCGGATGCGCGTGGCCGGTCTTACCAACCCGATCTGTACAGGGAGCGGGCGCCTCATCGGAGGCGCGCAGGGGGAAGTCCGGTTCGAGTCCGGCGCTGTCCCGCAACGGTATCCGACGCTTCGCCGTCGTCAGCCCGACCACCCGCCGCTCCCCGGATTCGTCACCCTTCGCGTGAAAGGAGACGGACGATGGCGCCCGCGCCGTGATACGTCCCTCGCCCGGTTCCGCAAGGACCGGCGGGGGACGCTCATTTAAGTGCTGAGGACTGAGGGCCGGGCGCACTGCCGTGCGCCCCTACGTAACGGATTTCTCCCCTCTCCTTTGCTCTAAAGCAAAGGAGAGGGGGGTGCCCTTTGGGCAGTGGGGGGTGAGGTTTCCATGCGCACACGAATCGGGACGCTGCTGGCACTGCTGCTCGTCGCGCTCATGGTGGTGGCGAACGCGCCCGTCGCGGCGGCGGCGACGCCGGAGGCGGAGAACGCGCTGGCTTACCTGCGCGCGCAACAGAATACGGACGGCGGCTACCCCGGTCTCTCCGGCCCGGCGAGCGACCCGAGCGTCAGCGCGGACGCGGCGCTCGCCTTCGTCTCGTCGGGCGTTGCGCTCGGCGATGTGAAGAAGGGCGACAGCAGCCTGCTCGATTATCTCCATGCGAGCGCAAACGGCCTGAAGAGCGGCCCGGCGGCGAAGTTCCTGCTCGTCGCGGCGAATATCGGCGAGGACCCGGCCTCCTTCGGCGGCGCGAACCTCCTCACCCTGAGCGCCGCCGACAAGAGCGCGGACGGCATCTACGGCGGCTCGTACTTCATCCATGCCCTCGTCATCCTCGCGCATGCCATCGCGGAATCTCCGGACGCGGCGAAGGCGCTCGATAACGGCGTCCTGCTCCGGGCGCAGCAGGTGGACGGCGGCTGGGGTTTCGACGCGAAGGGGGCGAGCGACACGAACACGACCGCGCTCGTCGTGCAGGCGCTCGTCGCCAGCGGGCAGGGCGGCGACGCGACGACGCGCGGCATGGCGTACATGGAGGGCACGCTGCAACCGAGCAACCTCTATCCGTTCGACGCCAAGAGCGGCGACGGCGACGCGAACAGCACCGCCTACGTCCTGCAGGCGAAGATCGCCGCCCGCGCGAATCCGGATGAGATTACGCGGACGCGCGCCGCGCTCGTCGCCCTCCAGAATCCGAGCGGCGCGTTCCCCTTCCAGAAGGCCGCGCCGGACGACAATCTCCTCGCCACCATCCAGGCCATCCCCGCCATCAATGGCCGCGCCTTCCCCGCAATCGGACAGGGATGAGGACGAAACGAAGGAATGAGGACTGGGTATCCCTACAGGAACTGAGGACTGAGCAGGGGAGGCGGCATGGCTCCGATGAAGACTGCAAGAGAGCACGCGCGGATAAGGACCTCAGTCCTCAGTTCCTGTAGGGATACCCAGTCCTCATTCCTCATTTTCGATTGGAGCGGCCTGAAGGTCCTGCTCGCCGCGCTGCTCGTCCTCGTTGCACTGACCGGGGGCACGGGGACGGCGCAACCGGCGCGGGCGGCGGGGGCGGTCGGGATCGTCGTGCGACACGGCGACGGGCGCATCCTCTATGCCTATCTCCCGCTGGCGGGCGACCGGATGACGGGCGCGGAGGCGCTGCAAAAGTCGGGGCTGACGCTCAATGTCACGGCCGGTGGCGCGTACGGCACGGCGGTCTGCGCGATTGACGGCGAGGGGTGCGAGTCGCCGAAGGAGGACTGCTTCTGCAAATCCTACGGCAGCCCGTCATTCTACTGGCATTACTACCTGCGCGGCCCGGACGGCGCGTGGCGCAACGCCACCCTCGGCGCGGGGAGCCGCGTCCTCCGCGACGGCGATGTGGACGGTTGGTCGTGGACGAGCGGCGACAGCGACCTGCCGACCGTGACACCGGCGCAGATCGCGGCGGCGGTGCAATCCGCGAGCACGACGCCCACGCCACGCGCCGCTCCATCCGTGGCAGCGACCGAGCCGAGCGCGGCGACGCCGGTTGCCTCGCGCGCGACCGCCACGGCGGGGGATCGGCCCCGCGTCGCCGCCATCGGGCCGAACGGGAGCACGACGCCGATCGTCGCGGCGGCGAAGTCTTCCGGCGCGGCGAAGGGCGGGGCCATCGGTTGGTTCGTCGCGGTCGCGGCGCTGATGCTCGCGCTGCTCGCACTCGCCCCACTCGGCGCGCGGCGGGCACGGCGACGGCGCGACACCAATCCGTCGCGGGAACCGTGACGGGGTGATGAAAGGACCGGCGATGAGCGCGCGAATCGTCCTCGCGGGGAGCGCATCGAATGTCGGCAAGACGACGCTCGCCACCGGGATGATCGCCGCGTTCCGCCGTCGCGGGCTGGCGGTCCAGCCGTTCAAGGTCGGGCCGGACTACATTGACCCGCCCTACCACACCCACGCCGCCGGGCTGCCGAGCCGCAACCTCGATTCGTGGCTCGTCCCGCACGACCGGCTGCGCGCCTGCTTCGCGCACGCGGCCCGAAACGCGGACGTGGCGGTGATCGAAGGGATGATGGGCCTCTACGACGGCCAGGAGTATCGGGGCGAGGCGGGCAGCACGGCGGAGGTGGCGAAACTGCTCGATGCGCCGGTGGTCGTCATCCTCGATGTGTCGGCGCAGGCCCGGAGCGCCGCCGCGACCGCGCTCGGTTTCATGCGCCTGGACCCGGCGTTGCGCGTCGCGGGCTTCATCTGCAACCGCACCGGCGGGCCGGGGCATGGTCGCGGCGTGAAGGAGTCGATTGAGGACGCGACCGGGCTGCCGGTGTTCGGCGGCGTGCCGCAGACCGATGCGGTCGCGATCCCGGAGCGCCATCTCGGCCTCACGCCGACCGGCGAGCGGGGCGACCTAGGGCCGCTCATCGGCGCGCTCGCCGACCTGATCGCCGAGCATTGCGACCTTGATGCATTGCTTGCCCTCGCGCGGAGCGCTCCACCGCTCGCCGCCACGGCGGAGGATCCATCGGTCTTTGCGGAAATCGGAGCCGCCGATACGGAGGGCGAACGCCCGGTGATCGCGGTCGCGCGGGATCGGGCGTTTTCGTTCTATTACGAGGACAACCTCGACCTCCTGCGCCTCGCCGGGGCGGCGATTGTGCCATTCAGCCCGCTCGAAGACGCGCGCCTGCCGGACGGCGCGGCGGGACTATACATCGGCGGCGGCTTCCCGGAGATGTACGCCGCCGAACTCGCGGCGAATGGCGCGCTCCGCCGGGAAATTCGCGACGCTGTGGCCACCGGGATGCCCTGCTACGCGGAGTGCGGGGGATTGATGTACCTGACCGAGTCGCTCACCGACGGCGCGGGCGAGCGGCATCCGATGGTCGGTCTCGTGCCGGGGCGCGCGGCGATGGGCGGGCGGTGGCCCCACATCGGGTACACGACCGTCCGCGCCCTCCGGGATACGCCGCTCCTGCGCGCGGGCGAGCAGGCACGCGGCCACGAATTCCATCACTCCACCTGGGAAGGCGTCCCGCCGGACATTCCGCACGCATTCATCGCACAGGACGCCCGCGGCGGCACGCCGGCGGGGTATGCGCGCGGCAATCTCCTCGCCTCCTATATCCATCTCCATTTCTGGGGCATGCCCGCGCTCGCCGCGCGCTTTGTCGCGCGGTGCGGGGCATACGCCGAGAAGCGAGCGCCGCGATGACGCCCGATCGGCACGGTGCCACGCCCGACGGGGATCAACGCGCGGACCAATCCGGTGGCGCCGCGCCCATCGCCTCAACACTCCATCCCCTCGCGTGGCTCGCCTGGGCGGTCGCGTGCACGCTGGTGGTGGCGACGACGCGCGATCCGCTCTACCTGCTGCTCGTGACGCTCTGCGCCGGGGCCGCGTACCGCGCCGCGCGCGGCGCGCGACCGGAAACGGGCGCGCGCTGGTCGCTCGTCCTGCGCGCGGCATGGACACTCGCGACCATCTCGATCCTTTTCAACACGCTGACCGTCCACGCCGGAGACCGCGCGCTCTTCGCGCTGCCGCGCGCCCTGCCGCTCGTCGGGGCGGTGATCGGCGGGGCGGTGACGCTCAACGCGCTGCTCTACGGCCTCGTCGCCGCGCTCGCCCTCGGCACGCTCATCCTCGTCTTCGCGGCGCTCAACGCCGCAGTCGGCTACGAGGAATTGCTCCGCCTCCTGCCCCGTCCGCTCACCGGCCTCGGCGTGACGATGACGGTCGCCCTCGGCTTCCTGCCCCAAACCATCGCAGCGCTCGGCGAGGTGCGGGAGGCGCAGGCGGTGCGCGGCCACACGCCCCGACGCGGGCTGCGCGGGGGTCTTTTGGACAGCATGCCGCCGCTCGTCGTGCCGGTGCTCGCGCTCGGCCTCGAACGGGCGATCGCGCTCGCCGAGGCGATGGCGGCGCGCGGCTTCGGCGTCCCACAAACCGGGAGCGTCCGCATCCGGCGCACGTCCTATCGTGCCCAGCCGTGGCGGATGCCCGGCAGCATCGTGACCGCCGGTGCGGCCATCACCGCCGTCGCGGTCGCGGCGGTCGCTCTCGGTGGAAGTGCGCTCGTCTATTACCCGTACCCAATCCTGCTTTGGCCGCCTTTTACCCCCCTGATTGGCCTCGCGCTGCTGCCTCTGCTGCTGCCCGCGCTGGTGGTGCCGTACGCGGGGATCGGCCCACCCCCGGCCCCTCCCGCGTCGGGAGGGGAGAGGGGCAGGCTGGCTCATCCGGCTGCTCCGCTGAATGCCAGGATGCGCGACGCCGGTTCCCTCTCCCGACGCGGGAGGGAATCAGGGGGTGGGCACGTCGCCCGCCTCGATCGCGTCACGTATGCCTATCCCCACGTGGCGGCATTGACGCTCGATACCGTCTCCTGGGATATGTGTGAACACGGCCCGACACTCCTGCTCGGCCCGTCGGGTGCGGGGAAATCCACGCTGCTCCGCACCTTCAACGGCCTCGTGCCGCACTTCACCGGCGGGCGGTTCGGCGGCGCGGCGACCGTAGCCGGGCGTGCGGCGCACCGCGACGGGCCGCGCGGGATGAGCGGGGTCGTCGGCATGCTCTTCCAGGACCCGGAAGCGGCCGCCGTCGCGCCGCGCGTCGCGGACGACGTCGCCTTCGCGCTCGA
>JAICIL010000009.1 GCA_025924435.1 Chloroflexia bacterium
ACTGTGGACCGCCCCCGGCCCGACGGGCCGGACGACGGGAACACAAAACACGGACCTCCTTTACCCCTCCCCCCTCCGCGCCCTTCGCGCCTTCGCGGTTCAGAAAGGAAAAGCATATGGCGAAGATGACGGGCGGGCAGGCGTTGGTGGCGGCGATCAAGCGGGAGGGGATCGAGACGATCTTCGCCCTGCCTGGCGTGCAGCTGGACTGGGCGTTCGACGCCCTGTACGACGAGCGGGAGAGTATCGCCGTCTATCACACGCGGCACGAGCAGGCGACGGCCTACATGGCCGACGGCTACGCCCGCACGACGGGGAAGATCGGCACCTGCATGGTCGTGCCGGGGCCGGGGCTGCTCAATGCGTCGGCGGCCCTCTCGACCGCGTACGCCTGCTCGTCGCCGGTGCTGTGCATCACGGGGCAGATCAACTCGAAGATGATCGAGCAGGGCGCGGGGCAACTGCACGAGATTCCCAATCAACTGGAGATGATCGGCTCGGTGACGAAATGGGCGGGGCGGGCGGTCACGCCGCCGGAAATCCCCGGCCTCGTGCGCGAGGCGTTCCGGCAGATTCGCACTGGTCGCCCGCGCCCGGTGGAGATCGAAATCCCCCCGGATACGCTGGCGGCGACCGGCGATGTGGCGCTCCTCGATCCCGCGCCGGTCGAACGCGCGGCGGGCGATCCCGATCTGCTTCGGCGGGCCGCCGACACGCTGCGCAAGGCGGAGCGACCGCTGATCTGCGCCGGGGGCGGCGTGCTCGCGTCGGCGGCGTGGGACGAACTGCGCGCGCTGGCCGAACTGCTCGAAGCGCCCGTCGTGATGACGAGCAACGGGCGCGGCGCGCTCTCCGACCGGCACTATCTGGCGCAGACGGGCCTCGCCGGGATGCGCCTCCTGCCGGAGGCCGATGTCGTCCTCGCCGTCGGCACGCGCTTCGCCCACCCGAAGGAGTGGGGCGTGCCGCCGGGTGTGACGGTGATCCGGCTCGACGCCGATGAGCGGGAAGTGGCGCGCCAACCCGCACCCGCAATCGGCATCGTCGGGGACGCGAAGGCGGGATTGGCGGCGTTGGTCGCCGGAGTGGACGGCATCGGCCCGCGCCCGTCGCGCGAGGAGGAACTGAACGCGCTGAAGCGGGCGGTGGCGGACCAACTCTTCGAACTCCAGCCGCAGCAGGAGTACGCGCGGGCGATCCGGGAGGAATTGCCGGACGACGGCATCTTCGTCAACGACGTGACGCAGATCTCCTTCTTCGCCAGCGTCGGCTATCCCGTCTACGCGCCGCGCACGATGATCGGCCCCGGCTATCAGGGGACGCTCGGCTGCGGCTTCGCCACCGCCCTCGGCGCGCAGGTCGGCAACCCGGACAAGAAAGTCGTCTGCGTCTCCGGCGACGGCGGCTTCATGTACAACGTGCAAGAACTGGCGACGATGAAGCACCACAATATCCCGCTCGTCGTGGTGGTCTTCAACGACAACGCCTTCGGCAATGTCAAGCGCATCCAGCAGCAGAATTATCGCGGGCGGATGATCGCTTCCGATCTCACGAACCCCGATTTCGTCAAACTGGCGGAGTCCTTCGGCATCGCGGGCATGCGCGCCGAGGGGCCGGACGGCCTGCAAGGGGCGCTCCGAGAGGCGCTCGCGACGAACGGACCCGCCCTGATCGAGGTGCCCGTCGGCGAAATGCCCAGCCCGTGGCGGATGATTATGCACACGCTGTAAATCCTAACCCCCGGCCCCTTCCCTTTGAGGGAAGGGGCCGGGGGTTAGGAATATCCGGTATAATCCCCCTTGCACTCCGCGTACCTTCTCGTTGTCGGCACATGGCAGGAACCGATTCGGTATCAAGAGAGGGAGAGACGATGGCACAGATGACCACAGTCGGCACCGATGTCCTCCGTCGCGACGGCCCGGAGAAACTGACCGGGCGCGCCCGCTATGCGGGCGACCTCCGGCTCCCCGGTATGCTCTATGCCCGGCTCGTGTCAAGCCCGTATGCGAGCGCGAAGATCACCAGCATTGACACCGAAGCGGCCCGCCGGATGCCCGGTGTCGTCGCCGTCTTCACCGCCGAGGATCTGGAGGGGACGCTCAAGGGGTCGGAATCCGGCTCGCGGCGGCTGAACTTCCTCGCCAAGGGGCACGTCGTCTTCGCGGGGCAGCCCGTCGCGGTGGTGCTCGCGGAGTCGGAGGCGCGGGCGGAGGATGGCGCGGCGGCGGTCGAGGCGTCGTACGAGCCGAGCGCGGCGGTCACGGACCCGGTCGCGGGGATGCGGGACGGCGCGCCGCGCGTGCGCGAGCATCTGGCGGCGGGCGCGCAGGAGCAGGATTTGCACGCCGCCGTCAGCGCCAGCGAGGACGAGGAGGAGCACGAGGACCTGCACGACAACGTCTCGAACACCCTCCATTTCAAGCGCGGCGATGTCGCGCAGGGGTTCCGCGAGGCGGACGTGATCGTCGAGGACACGTACACAATCGCCGGTGTCCACCAGGGCTATCTGGAGACGCAGTCGTGCACGGTCGCCCCCGATCCCATCACGGAGGGCGTGACGGTCTACACGAGCACGCAGGCGCAGTTCATGACGCGCGACGAAGTGGCGAAGGCGCTCGACCTGCCCACCAATCAGGTGCGCTGCGTCGCGATGACGGTCGGCGGCGGTTTCGGCGCGAAATACGTCGTGATCGAGCCGTTCGTCGCCTCGCTCGTCAAGAAGACGAAGCGGCCCGTCCACTTGCAGTACACGCGCGGCGAGGACTTCCTTGCCGCGAACCCGTCGCCGTATGCGCTGATCGAGTGCAAGACGGGTGCGAAGCGGGACGGCACGCTCACCGCCATGCAGGCGCGCGTCGTCTTCGACACCGGCGCATATTCCGGCTCCGCGCTCGGCATCGCCTGCCTCTTGATCGGCGGCTGGTATCGCTTCCCCAACCTCGATATTCGCGGCTACGAGGTGGTCACGAACAAGCCGGGCGTCGGCGCCTACCGCGCGCCGGGCGCGCCGCACGCCAGTTTCGCCATCGAGTCCCAGATGGACGATCTCGCCGACAAGCTCGGCATGGACCCGCTCGACCTGCGCCTGAAGAACGCGATCATTGAGGGCGACCTCTGGCCGGACGGCAACCCGTGGCCGCGCATCGGCTTCGTCGAGTGCCTGGAGGCACTGAAGAAGCATCCGCTCTGGCAGAACCGGCACAACCTGCCGGCGAATGAGGGCGTCGGCATCGGCGCGGGCGGCTGGCCGGGTGGCAAAGGCCCCGCCGCCGCCGCCTGCCGGATGGACCCGGGCGGCACGCTGACGATCAGCGTCGGCGCGGTGGACCTGACGGGGCAGACGACGACCTTCGCGATGATCGCCGCCGAGGCGTTCGGCATCCCGGCGGACAAGGTGCGCGTCGTCATCAGCGACACGGAGGCCGCGCCGCATTCCCCCGGCAGCGGCGGCAGCCAGATCACCTACACCGTCGGCAAGGCGGTGCTGGAAGCGGCCACCGAGGCGCGCAAGCAGGCGCTCGCCATCGTCGCGCAGGAGTTGGAGGCGTCGGTCGAGGACCTCGAAATCGTCGGCGAGAATGTGCAGGTCAAAGGCGTGCCCGACAGAAAGGTGACGCTGGCGGATGTCGCGCGGATGAGCACGAGCAAATACAAGCCGGTCTGGGGCAATGGCGCGAGCGCGCAGCAGGTGATCGCGGCGGGCTTCGCGGCCCATCTCGCCCATCTCCGCGTGGACCCGGACACGGGCGAAGTGACGATTCTCGGCTACGTCGCCGCGCAGGATGTCGGCCACGCCCTGAACCCGCCCGCCGTGATCGGTCAGATCCAGGGCGGCGCGGTGCAGGGCCTGGGCTTCGCGCTCTTCGAGCAGATGGTCTACGACGACAACGGCCAGCTGCTCACCGGCTCGTTCATGGACTACGCGATGCCCGCCTTCACGCAGGTGCCGAATATCGAGACGATCCTCGTCGAAGTCCCCGCGCCGGACGGCCCATTCGGCGCGCGGATCGTCGGCGAGCCGCCGATCATCCCCGGCCCCGCCGCCGTCGCCAACGCGATGAAGGCCGCCACCGGCAAGCGGTTTACGTCCGTCCCGATCAACGCCGAGGATGTCTACACGGCGCTGCATCACGGCTGATTTTCCTAACCCCCGGCCCCTTCCCTTCGAGGAAGGGGAGAAAAAGCCCCCTCCCTTTGAGGGAGGGGGTTGGGGTAGAAATAACGTTATCCAAGCCCCGCCGCGTTCGGCTGGCTGTTCGCATCGCTCTGCATGGGGAATGTGAAGTCGAACATCGCGCAGGTGATAAAGAGCGACAGCCCGTATGCCAGCATGAATCCCCACGGGGCGAGCAGGTACGTCGTCGCGACGCCAAGCCCGGCAGCATCTACGCCCTGCCGCGCGGCATTTCCCTGCCCCATCCAAATTGGCACGGTCAGCAGCGACAGCATGAGGGAGAGCCAGAGCGGGGCCATGAGCAACCGGCGCAGATGCCCGCTCGGCGCGCCGGCCCGCCAGATTTTCCTGACGCCGACAACCGCAGCCAGGATGAGCAGCGGCAGGACGGCCACATTGAGGAGGCCGATCAGCCTGCACCCCGCGTAGTCCGCCTCCGTCGGCGGTGTCTGGAAGAGGCCGACGCTCGCGTAGAGTGTGGCGCCGTAGATGCCCGCCAAGAGCGCAGCGCCCGCGATACGGCCACGCATCGGGGGCCGTTCGTGTCGCGCGGGGGACAGGCTCACACGCTGTAGCATCGGTCTCCTTCTCTCCTACCACGCTTCCGCATCTCGCAACACCGGCAGGAAAAGCAACATCCGTACCAGCACGTATCGCCGCGCCCGTGCCGCCATCGACCGCCTTGCGCGGTGGCGGTAGGATTCCCCATCGGCATCGGCGATTGAAGTGGATCGGACACGGCCGGGAGGGTGCGAAACTGGACAGCGAAGTCAAGGGCCGGCGACCGGCGAAAGTCGCCGGGGTTCTCGATGAATTGCTCGCGGACGGCAGCATGGTGCTCTTCAACCCGCCGGGGCGGCAGATCGTCACGCTCAACCCGACCGCCGCGCTCATCTGGGAGTGCTGCGACGGCGCGCATACCGTCGCGGCGATCGCCGATGAGGTCCGCGACGTTTTTCCCGACGCGCCCGCCGTCGAGCGGGAAACCGGCGCGCTGCTCGATGCCTTGCGCGCGAAGGGCATGGTCATTGACGCGATTGATTGAATCCCTCATGCCATCTTTCGTCGCCGGGGCGCGCGGATGACGGAGCGGGCATTGGCGTTGCCGTTCGATCTGCTCGGCTACCACATGCGTGTGACGGCTCCGGACGCCGGGATGCTGGCGACGGTGGCGGAGATCTTCGGCGATCTCCGGATCGTGGAAGATCGCCTAGCGAAGTCGGCAACGCGATACCGGATCGCGTGCGACGGCGCGGCCCGCTGGTCGCTCTTCGTCAATGAGACGTGCATCTCTACCGGCGACCGGCGCGCGGATGCGCTGATCGCGCTCGAATGGCGGCTCGTCACCGATCTGGTGGCGCACCGGCGCGATTGCTTCCACCTGCACGCGGCGGCGCTCGCCGATCCGTCCGGCTCATGCGGCGTGCTCGTCGTCGGCGCGTCGGGGAGCGGCAAGACGACGCTCGCGCTCGGGCTGATGGCGCGCGGCTTCCTCCCGTATACCGACGACGTGGCGCTGATCGCGCCCGCGACGCTCGCGCCGCAGCGATTGCGGCGCGCCTTCCACGCCGACGACGCGACCCGCGCATTGGTCGGCGCGATGGGCGGGCTGCCGATCCGGCAAACCGCGTCGCTGCCGGAGGGATACATCCTCCCGGCGCGGTGGGCGACGGCGGACGTGCCCATCCGGTTCGTGCTCTTCCCGACCCGCGCGCCCGCCGTGCCGCCCGCGCTCGCGCCGCTTCCCATCGCGGAGGCCGTCGCCGCCCTCCTGCCGTGCAGCATGACGCTCGCGCACGATCCCGCGCTCGCGCTCGGCGTCGCCGCCCGGCTCACGCGCGACGCGCGCTGCTACGCGCTCACCAGCGGCGATCTCGGCGCGACGGTGGAGTGCGTCCGCGCGCTCGTCGCGTCCGCTCCGGGGTCGTGATGGACGGCGCGCGCCATCACCGGGAAAACGCGCTGCTCCATGCCGCCGCCCGCCTCGCGCCGGACGAAACCGCCCGGCCCGCGGAGGGGTCGCTGGATTGGGCCTATGTGCTGCGCGCGGCGGGCCGGCAGGGCATCACGCCCCTGGTGCACGCCCATCTCCAATCGCCGGGCCTATCCGTACCGCCGACGGTGGCGGCGGCGCTGCACGCGGCGTACTGGCAGAACCACTTCCGCAACCGCGCGCTGCTGGCGGAACGGGCGCGCATCCTCGATGCCGCCGCCTCCGCGCACGTGGACGTTATGCCGCTGAAGGGGGCCGTCCTCGCGCCGTTGTACTACCCGACGGCGGCGCTCCGCCCGCTCAGCGACCTCGATTTCCTTGTCCGACCCGACGGCGCGGAGCGGTTCGGGGCGGTCCTGCGCGGCCTCGGCTATCGGGAAGGGTTTGTGCGCCCGGCACTCGATCCGCGCGTGGATCGCTCGCTTCTGCGCGAGTGGATATTTGGCCGCCCCACGCCGGAAATGGCATACGTTGTCGAGTACCGGATCGAGCCGCTCGATCCCGCGATCGGCACGCTGCTCGCGTGTGACCCGGCGCTGGTGGCGCGGCTGCTGCGCCACGCGGGCGGCATGTGGGCGCGCGGGTGGGCGACGACAGCCGATGGCGCGTCCTTCCGGCGGATCGCGCCGGAAGACCTGCTTCTCCACGTCGCCAGCCATCTCGCCACGCGCCACGCGGGGTACCGGCTGCTCTGGCTGCACGATCTCTGCCGGATCGCCGCCGCGCACGCCGAAGATCTCGACTGGCCATTCGTCGCGGCGGCGGCGCGCGCGCTCCGGCTGCACGCGCCCGTCTTGGCCGCGCTCGAAGCGGCGCACGACCGGCTCGGCGCGCCGCTGCCGCTCGGCGCGCTCCGGCCATTGTTCCTCGGCGGATCGCTCCGATTCTCGGCGGCCCGCGTCGAGCACGTGCTGCTCGCTCCCCAACGCGCGGCGCGTGCCGATGCGGATCTCTCGCGGGAGCCGCCGTTGCAGTGGCGGCTGCTCGCCGGATCGCTCCTGCGCGTGCGGGGGATACGACCATATCTGCGGGCGGTTTGGTGGACGGTGATGCCGCACCGCGCTTACATCGCGGCGTGGCGGAGCAGGCCGGACGACACGAGCCTGCGCGGCTATCTCGCCGGCCTATCGCTGCGTATCGGCCTCGGGGCGGTCTCGATCATTGCTGCGGTCAGTCGCCGCGCGAAAGCGCCCGGCCTCGCGGCGTGGTGCGACCGCGCCCTGCGGCGCGCGCGGCCCTTCGCCATCTCTCGCCCGGAAGATGATGCCGATATCCGCTGAGACGGAGAGCGACCCGCTGGCACATCCCTTGCCGTGCTTCTTGCCCGAAACCGGCGTTCCGCAATCATGCCCGCCACCGGAAAGGAATGACCCGATGCAGGCGAACGGCAACCCGAGCCTCCGACTATGAAGGGCGAAGTAAACATTCGCCTGACGAACCGGGCGATCTTCGTCGTGCTCGGTGTCTTCCTCTTCTTCTGGCTGTTGCGCCAGGCGACGCATATCTTCGTCGTGCTCTTTATCGCGGTGCTGCTCGCGTCCTCCGTCTCGCTGGCCGCGACGCGGATGGAGCGGCTACACATCAAGCGCGGCATCGCGATCCTGCTCGTCTATGTCGCGGTGCTGGCGATCCTCGGCGGGGTCGTCGCGCTGCTCGTCCCGCTGATCGGCAACGAGATCGGCACCCTGCGGGACAATCTGCCGTCGTACCAGGATCGGATCAACGGATTGCTCGCCCGCTTGCCGAAGCGGAATGGTGAGACGCTGCGGATCAACACGCTCTTCGGCAATCTCGGCGGGGAACTGAATGGCGCGGCGGGCAAAGCGGGCCGGGGCGCTCTGGCGGCGGGTTCGGCGATTGTGACGATCCTGCTCATCTTCGTGATCGCCTTCTTCCTCGCCGTGGACCCGAAATTCCCGGAGCGGGTCGTGACGCGCTTCGTGCCGCCCGCCTCCCGCCGCCGGGCGCTCGGGCTGATGGGCAAGATCGGCACCGGCCTCGGCTATTGGGTACGCGCCCAGTTGCTGCTCGCGCTCTTTTTCGGGGTCGCCTTCGGGCTGGGCCTCGCCGTGCTGCGCGTCCCGTACGCGCTCACACTCGGCACGATCGGCGCGGTGCTGGAGATCATCCCCTATGTCGGCGGGGCGATCACGATCATCCTCGCCGTGCTTGTGGCGGCGACGACCGGCAAACTCTGGCTGATTATCGCCGCACTCGTCTGGTATGCGGTCGTCGTCAACCTCGAGGCGCACATCGTCGCCCCGAAACTCGTCGGCGAGATCGTCGGCCTCAATCCGCTCGTCGTCGTCCTCGCGCTTTTCCTCGGCGCGGAGGTGCTCGGCATCCTCGGCGCGCTGCTCGCGGTGCCGCTCGCCGTGATCGTGCAGGCGCTCCTCGACGAATTCTGGACGTTCGGCGATGCGGACGGGCACCCGCTGGCGGCGACGGGGACGAATCTGCCGCTCCAGCCCGGTACGGGCGCGCCCACGGCCGATGGAGACGGCAAGCCCGCTCGCTTCGAGGGGTCACGACCGACCCCGCAATGATCCGCAGCGAAAATTGCTGGCGCACGATCATCGGAGACAACGATGCGCGGAAGAAGGGCCAGGCTCTGCCGGGGAACCGGCGTGGGCCGGGGGCGGGATATATCTTCGCCGCACGGCCGATAACCCGGCGGTGATTCCATTGATAAAAGGGTGGCGGGGGCCATTCCCCACCACCTCGTTGGGTCGGCGATCATGGCGGGATTGTCAGCGCGATGATTCCTCGTATACCCTCCGTTTTGTGATGGCCATGCCTTTCACGAAACCGCGCCGACGGTCTCCTCGGTGGGATTCGGTCGCCCGATGTGGTCGCGTATGTGCGGCGCTATGAGCGCGAGGGAGGGGAAAGGTGGGCGGATCGCTCCGGTCGTTCCTGCTGATCTGTGTGGCGATCGTCGTGGCCTCGTCCGCGCCCGTCGCCGTGGCCGCTGCCCAGACCTTCGCGGCCCCGCAGTTCGCGTCCGTCTGGAATGTGGGGGAGGCCCGGGTACCGAACTTCTGGGGTCCCCTCAGCCTCGCGTCCGACGGTATCCAGGAGCCGTACAACGGTGGCACGCGGCTCGTGCAGTACTTCGACAAGGGGCGGATGGAGGTGACGAACGGGCAAGTCACGTTCGGCCTGCTCGCCACCCAGATGGTCAGCGGCGACATCCAGCAGGGGGACCGGTCGTTCCGGCACGCCGCGCCCTCGCTCGTCAAGATCGCCGGCGACGCGGACGGTGCTGGCCCCTCCTACCGGACGATCTACGATAACCGCGCCCAACTCCTCGCGCCGCGCGACGCCAGGCCCGGACAGGAGATTGGCCTCCTCTTCGACAAGAGCAATACCCTGATCGTCAGCCCGAACCCGGCGAACCCCGGCGGCCCGCTCGCGAATGGCACGTACGACACCACCACGCAGCACAACGTCCTCGCCGCCTTCGCGACGTACCGGGCCCAAGCGGGGATGGATACCATCGGCCTCGCCATCTCGGAGCCGTTCGCGGCCTATTTCACGGTCGGCGGTGTTGAGCGGGCGATCGCGGTGCAGGTGTTCGAGCGGCGGGTGCTGACGTATACCGAGGGCAACCCGCCCGACTTTCGCGTGGAAATGGGGAATATCGGCCGACATTTCTACGACTGGCTCTACAATGGCGGCTAGCGGGGATGCGGGAATCTCTCGCATGCCGCCCGGTGATAGACGCGTGGGATTGCCCGCCGATCGGTCTCACACTCAGTGCTGGGGCGGCTGTCCGTCGCTGGAAGCCCCCGCGGGGTCGGAGGCCTGAATGCCCGCGCGCGCTAAGAGGTCACGCAAGGGTGTCTCGCTTACTCCTGCCACCGGTACCGTCCCATTGGCGTCAGGTGCGCGGCCCGTTGCATTGTGCCCCTCGCTCGCCGCAATGGTGACCGGAAGTAGAGTAGGGGCGGGTCTTCCGTTCATGGCGAGATCATCACGTGCGCCGCCCGCACCACCGATCGGTACGACGACCGGCTGCGTCGCGCTTCGTGTTCGCCCGGTAATCTCCGTGTGTGCGATGGGGCTGAGGAGCAAGAGGAGAAGCGCCACGAGGGCGCAGGCGCCGAACAGGCGGCGATGATCGGTGTATCGCTGCGATGGCGTGCCGATCGCGTCGAGCGCGATATTGATTTTGGCGAGGGCATCGTCCGCGGGTGCGAGCCGCGCTTCGCGCGCGGCGTACGTCCGCTCCAGGAGCAGACCGAGCCGCGCCTCCTCCGCACGGTACTCGGCGTGGCGCCCCGATGCGTCGTGCCCCGGACGATTCCCTCCCATCCCTCCGCGCATTGCCACTCCTCTCATCGCTCCGCCAAGGCGATGCGCATGCGACCGGCCGTCATATCCCCCACCCACGGAGACGCCACGGCCGGGTGGCGCTCGCCGAGTTCCGCCGCGAGCGCGCGATGCGCCCGGTGCAACCGCGATTTGACGGTGCCGCGGCGACACCCCAACGCCTGTGCCATCTCGGCCTCGCTCAATTGGCCGTAGTGGCGCAGCACGAGGATCGCCCGATGATGCATCGGCAACTGCTCCAACGCCCGCCAGATCGCCTCTTGCAACTCCGCCCGCTCGGCCCGCTCGGCCGGGCCGGGATCCGGGTCGGCCCCGAGAAGCGCGTCGAGCCGCCATTCCGTGGTCGGTAACGGGAGGTGCGCGCCGCGCCGGTCGCGCCGCAGATAGTCCATGCTGACATCGTGGACGATGCGGTAGAGCCACGGGAGGAAGGGACGCTCCGGGTCGAAGCGGCGGAAAGCGGTGAAGAGTTCGATGAAGACGAGTTGGACGATTTCCTCCGCAGCGTCCGCGCGGTGTGTGATGAAGAGGGCGCTGCCGAAGACACGCCGGTGATAGTGCCGGAAGAGTTCCGCGAACGCCGCGCGGTCCTGCGCCGTGCAGCGACGATAGAGGGCGATGAGATCGGGTCCATCAGTCATCCACGGCTCCTGCCCGATGTGCGCGCGACTCTCGCGACGATGTGATCGGTTAACCTCCCCCCCGCGCGCAGGATCGGTTCCATTCTGGGCCGCTCATCTTCTCGCGGCGCGGCAACCGGCTCCTCGATGCACAAGTGTGCACGTCATCTCGAACATTGACAAGGACTCTCCCGCGATACGCGGGGCACGGGCGCGAATCCATCTCACCGATGCACGCATGGAGGGAACCGATCTCGCGGCGACGGGGGATATAGTACATGCCACCGGCACGGGCCGGTCGCGTGGCGTATCGGGCTCCTCGGGCCGGCAATAGTTGAGTAGCGGAGGGTAGGGTTTTGGGTATGGCAGGGCGTCGGATGAGCGTGGGGATGGTCGCGCTCGTCCTGTTCGGTCTCCTCGCGGCGATGCCGACGGCGTCGGTCTCCGCAGCGTCGGACTACTATCAGGACACGGGGCACTATCTCTACGCCCAATTTCGGTATTACTGGTACGGCAATGGAGGGTTGACGCAGTTCGGCTTCCCGATCACGAAGGTCTTTAATCAGCAGTCGGAGGATGGCAAGCAGCACCCGACGCAGTATTTGCAGCGCGCCGTCTTCGAGCAGCACGACGAAAATCGGGGTACGCCATTCCAGGTCCTCGGTCGCCGCCTCTCGGCGTTGCAGACGTCGGATCGGGCGAAGACGGACCCGAATTTCCAGCCGGTCGGCAACCCGAACGACGGGCGGTTGTTCTTCAGCCAGACGAACCACACGATCGGCGGCAACGACGACGCCAACAAGGCGATCCGCTCGTACTGGGAGTCCGTCGGCGGCGGGAACATCCAGCGCAGCGTGATCGTCTTCGGCTACCCGATCTCGGAGCCGTTCGACGAGCAGAACCCGCCCGCCCCGGCGGGCGACGGCCAGACGCACCGCGTGCAGTATTTCGAGCGCTATCGCCTCGAGTACCACCCGGAGAATCCCGACCCATTCAAGGTGCAGCTCGGCCTGCTGGGCGTGCCGCAGGCGGACAAGGACAACCTCGACCCCGCGCTCCGCTCCCCCGAGGCCGCCGGGCAGCCGCCGACCGATTGCATCGGCCAGGGGCCGTGCGCCGGGCAGCCGCTGGCGCGCAGCTACGCGGATGTGCATCTCGGCGACCAGGGGCAGGGATATGGCTTCAACGTGGACGCGAACGGCCTCGACCCGACGGGCAAGGACATCATGTTCGGCCGGGTCTACGGCGCGGGCTTCGGCTGGATCCGCCAGCAGGTGCGGTGGAGCAGCTACGAACCGGCCAAGGGGCAGTTCGGCAACGACTACGTCGCCAATGTGGACGCCTTCGTCAATGCCGCGACTTCGGCGGGCGTTAATGTGATGCTCAGCCCGGTCAGTTCGCCATCGTGGACCGGCGCGGCGAATGGCGGCTTGCCGCCGAACCCGCAGGACTTCGCGGATTTCATCGGCTTCATGGCGAACCGCTACAAGGGCAAGATCGCCGCCTACGAGATCTGGAACGAGCAGAATTACGCCGTCGAGACGGGCGGCTCGGTGAATCTCAATGACCCCGCCGCCCCGTACCTGCCGGTGCTCAAGGCCGGGTATCAGACGCTCAAGTCGGTGGACCCGAAAATCACCGTCGTCTTCGGCGGCATGACCCCCACCAGCACGGTGAACGCGGGCATCGCCATTGACGAGGTGCAGTACCTGCAGAAGATGTATCAGCAGCACCCGGACGTGAAGAACTATTACGACGCGCTCGGCGCGCACCCCGGATCGAACTGCAACCCGCCGGACAACTCCTGGCCCGATAACCCGGCGACGAACCCCTGCGGCACCGACCCGGATGGCACGCGCTCGTACACGACGAACAACTCCTTCTACTTCAAGCGCATCCTCGAGGTGCGCGCCGCGATGGAGCAGAACGGCGAGGGCGGCAAGAAGATGTGGCTGACCGAGACCGGCTGGGACAGCAGCCCGAATCCGCCGGACGCCTACAAGTACGCGCGATACGTCTCCGACAACCAGCAGGCGCAGTACCTGAGCCGCGCCTTCGAACTCGGCAAGTCGTACCCGTGGATGGGGGTGATGTTCGTCTGGAACCTGAACTTCCAGGTGACGACGAGCGGGCCGAGCGACGAGAAGTACGGCTGGGGCGTCTTGAATAGCGACTGGTCGCCGCGCGCGGCGTACTACGCCCTCGCCAACATGATTAAGTAACGCTTCGGCGTCCGGCAGGGCGTCTGCGTTGTGGAACATCCTAACCCCCTGCCCCTTCCCGACGCGGGAGGGGGTGACGCTTCGCCGTGCCGTCTCTCAAACGCCCCCAGTCTTCATGAGGCTCGCTCCCCCTTCCCTCCGAGGGAAGGGGGTTGGGGGGTAGGATTCCCAAGGAAAACCCCGATACAAAATAATGTGGTAAGGTAGCGCGCGGCGGGGTGGGTGCACGGACACCCGCAGGGTCCCTGGGGCTGATGGAATGTGAAGCGTGGAGGGTAGGGTTTTGGGTATGGCAGGGCGTCGGGTGAGCGTGGGGATGGTCGCGCTCGTCCTGTTCGGTCTCCTCGCGGTGGCCCCGGCGGCGCCGGTCTCCGCGGCGTCGGACTACTATGCGGACACCGGCCATTACTTGTATGGGCAGTTCCGCGACTACTGGAACGGGAACGGCGGGCTGTTGCAGTTCGGCTTCCCGATCACCAAGGTCTTCGACCAGCAATCGGAGGATGGCAAGAGCCATCCGACGCAATATCTGCAGCGCGTCGTCTTCGAGCAGCACGCGGAGAACAAGGGCACGCCGTTCGAGGTGCTCGGTCGCCGCCTCGCCGCCTTGCTGACGGTGGATCGGGCGAAGACGGACCCGAACTTCCAGCCGGTCGGCAACCCGAACGACGGGCGGGCCTGGTTCTCGCAGACGAACCACACGATCGGCGGCGGCGACGCGGGGAATGCCGCGATCCGCTCCTTCTGGGAGAAGGCGGGGAACGGCGACATCCAGCGGAGCGTGCAAATCTTCGGCTACCCGATCTCGGAGCCGTTCGACGAGCAGAACCCGCCGGTGCCCGCCGGGGACGGGCAGACGCACCGCGTGCAGTACTTCGAGCGCTATCGCCTCGAATACCACCCGGAAAACCCCGACCCGTACAAGGTGCTCCTCGGCCTGCTCGGCGTCTCGCAGGCGGACAAGGACAATCTCGACCCCGCCCTGCGCGCGCCGGAACCGCCCGGGCAGCCGCAGCCGGACTGCATCGGCCAGGGGCCGTGCGGCATCGGTGGCGGCCAGCCGCTGCAGCGTAGTTACGCGAACGTCCATGTCGGCGATAACGGCGGCGGCTACGGTTTCAACGTGGATGCCATCGGCCTCGACGCGGGCAGCAAGGACACAATGTTCGGCAAGGTCGCCGAGGCGCAATTCGGCTGGATCCGCCAGCAGGTGCGGTGGAGCAGCTACGAACCGGCCAAGGGGCAGTTCGGCAATAACTACGTCGCGCAACTCGACGCCCTGATTGATGCCGCCAATGCCAAGGGCGTCAATGTCATGCTCAGCCCGGTCAGTTCGCCCGATTGGGCCGGGTCGGGTGGCGGCCTGCCGAAGAACCCGCAGGACTTTGCGGACTTCATCGGCTTCATGGCGAACCGCTACAAGGGGAAAGTCGCCGCCTACGAGATCTGGAACGAGCAGAACTACGCGGTGGAAACCGGCGGGCAGGTGAATGTTGGCGCCTACATCCCGATCCTCAAGGCGGGGTATCAGACGCTGAAAGCCAGCGACCCGAACATCACCGTCGTCTTCGGTGGCATGACCCCCACCGGCGTCACGGGCCACCCCGAAGTTGCGCTGGACGACGTGCAGTACCTCCAGCAGATCTACCAGATCAACAACGGCGAGGTGAAGCAGTACTACGACGTATTGGGGGCGCATCCGGGGAGCAACTGCAACCCGCCGGACAACTCCTATCCCGACAACCCGGCGACGAACCCCTGCGGCACCGACCCGGACGGGGGGCGGAGTTTCACGAAGGACAACTCGTTCTACTTTAAGCGGGTGCTGCAACTGCGGAATGTGATGGAGCAGAACGGGGAGAGCGGCAAGAAGATGTGGCTGACCGAGTTCGGCTGGGACAGCAACCCGACGGTCGTGCCCGGCTACAACTATTCGCCGTATGTCTCGGAGGATCAGCAGGCGCAGTACCTGACGCGGGCGTTCGCGCTGGGGAAGTCGTACCCGTGGATGGGGGTGATGTTCGTCTGGAACCTGAACTTCCAGGTGACGACGAGCGGGCCGAGCGACGAGAAGTACGGCTGGGGCGTCTTGAATAGCGACTGGTCGCCGCGCCCCTCCTTCACCGCGCTGAAGAACATGACGAAGTAAGAGCGTACCGCATATCGGGGCGTATGCCCGCCCGGAGATGAGCGCCAGCCGTCGTGAACGCGCGCTTCTTCGGGTGGACACGCCCCGCAAACTGGCTCGACTCCCGATATCCGGACATCGCTCGATTCAGCAAGCGAGAACCATAGAGGTGGCGGGCTAAGAGAAGGTTTCAAAACCACCAAGACACCAAGAACACCAAGAGAGCAGAAGATTTCTTCGTGTCCTTGGTGTTCTTGGTGTCTTGGTGGTTCAACCCTCATCAGTTCTGAAACCGGCTCTGTAGCCCGCCGCCATCGGGAGAACGCTGTTCTGTCCGGATGTCAGCGACTTCGGTTGACGCCCTCGGCGGAATGCGGGACGATACCATCCGGTTCCCGGAAAGAACGACAACGGTTCGCGTGAAGGGAGATCAGGATGGCGACCACCGCAACGAAAACGTACCAACTCTACCTGAATGGCCAATGGCAGGATGCCGCGGGCGGCAAGACCTTCCCCGTCCACAACCCCGCGACGGGCGAACTGCTCGCCGAGGTCGCGGATGGCGGCGTGGCGGAGACGGAGGCGGCGATCAAGGCCGCCGTCGCCGCCTTCCCGGCGTGGTCGAAGCGCCCGGCGGACGAGCGCGCCGAACTGCTGCATAAGACGTTCGACATCCTCAAGAGCCGCATCGAGGAGCACGCCCGCATCCTCACCGAGGAGAACGGCAAGCCGCTCGCCGAATCGCGCGGCGAGGCGACGATCAGCGCGGGCTTCGTCCGCTGGAACGCCGAGGAGGCGCGCCGCACCTACGGCGAGGTCGTCCCCAGCCCGACGGCGGGCAAGCGCGTCCTCACCTTCCGGCAGCCGGTCGGCGTCGTCGCGGCGATCACGCCGTGGAACTTCCCGCACTCGATGATCACGCGGAAGATCGCGCCCGCGCTCGCGGCGGGCTGCACCGTCGTCCTCCGGCCATCGTCCGCGACGCCGCTCGTCGCGCTGGAGATCATCAAAGCATTCGACGACGCGGGGTTCCCGGCGGGCGTCGTCAACATTGTCACGAGCAAGTCCGCCAAAGAGGTCGCGAAGGTATTGGCGGAGAGTCACGACGTCCGCAAGATCACCTTCACCGGCAGCACCGAGGTCGGCAAGGAATTGATGGCAATGGCGGCGGGGACGGTGAAGAAGGTCTCGCTCGAACTCGGCGGCCACGCGCCGATGCTCGTCTTCGACGACGCGGATGTCGAGCAGGCGGCGCAGGGCGCGATCACCTCGCGCTTCCGCAACGCCGGGCAGACCTGCATCTGCACGAACCGCCTCTATGTGCAGCGCCCGATTGTCGAAGCCTTCTCCACGCGCGTCGCCGAATTGGCGAAGGGGCTGAAGGTCGGCAACGGCCTCGACGCGGACACGAAGGTCGGCCCGATGATTGACGAGCGCGGCTTCCACAAAGTCGAGGATCAGGTGAAGGACGCGCTGAAGGGCGGCGCGACGGTGCTCGCCGGGGGCAAGCCCGCCGACACGAACGGCCACCTGAAGGGGTACTTCTACGAGCCGACGATCCTCGCGAATGTCGCGCCGGACGCGAAGATTCTCCACGACGAGACCTTCGGCCCCGCGCTGCCGATCGTGCCGTTCGACACCGAGGAGGAGGCGATTCGCCTCGCGAACGAGACGCCGTTCGGCCTCGCCGCCTACTTCTTCACGCGCGATGTCGGGCGCGCCTTCCGCGTCGCGGAGGGGCTGGAGTACGGCATCGTCGGCTGCAACGACCCGCTGCCCACGGCGCCGCAGATCCCCTTCGGCGGCTACAAGGAGAGCGGCTTAGGGCGCGAGAACGGCAGCATGGGCATCGAGGAGTTCATGGAAGTCAAGGCGGTGACGATCGGGCTGTAAGGGGGAACCTCACCCCCCGCCCCCTCTCCTTTGCCGCCAAGCAAAGGAGAGGGGGAGTGAAATGCTGTACTTGTAGGGCGCGCGGCCGTGCGCCCTACGCCGTTTCGGAGGGGCCAACGATGGAACAGCGCGGCTCCACGGCCCCATATGCCGTCCAAGCGGGCTTCGACGCGCGTTTCGAGTGGGGGATGGAGGGCGTGCGGCGGCTCGCGCCGCTCTCCAACGTCGTCGTGATCGTGGACGTGCTCAGTTTCTCGACCTGCGTGGATGTCGCGGTATCGCGCGGCGGGACGGTCTTCCCGTATCGCTGGCGCGATGCGTCGGCAGAGCAATTCGCGCGCGAGCACGACGCGCTGCTCGCGGTCAGCCGGAGCGAGGTAACGCCGGAGCATCCCTACTCGCTCTCGCCGCTCTCGCTGGAGAGGCTGCCATCCGGCGCGCGGATCGTCCTCCCCTCCCCGAACGGCTCGACGCTCGCCTTCCATGCCGCCGATGCGGGCGCGGTGGTGGTCGCCGGGTGCTTGCGGAACGCGAGCGTGGTCGCGAAAGCCGCACGGTCGCTCGGAGAGACGATCACGGTGATCGCGGCGGGCGAGCGGTGGGAGAGCGACGACGGCCCCCTGCGCCCGGCCATCGAGGACATGGTCGGCGCGGGTGCGATCCTCGCCGCCTTCCGGCCCACGACGCCCTCGCCGGAAGCGATCGCCGCCATCGCGGTCTATGCGGCGGCGGCCGCGGCGATGCAGCCCTTCATCGCCGCGTGCGATTCGGGCCGGGAACTGACGATGCTCGGCTATGCAGCCGACGTGGACGCCGCCGCGCAGCATGATCGAAGCGATGCGGTCCCCCTCTTAACGGAGGGCGCATTTCGTTCCGGCAATCTCTCCCGGCAATAGGCGGCTGCGCGCAGCCGATACCGGCGCTATGCGGATCGGACGCGATAGATCACACAGGTCGCGTCGGACCAGACCGGGGCGGCCTCGTCGTACAGATCCGGTGGGGTTTCATCGCGGGCGAAGATGCCGAAGTCGAAGCGCATCGTCGCGGGGGCGGGCGGCGGGTCGGTGACCCAGCCCGTATCGAGCGGGCCGCGCACATCGCGACCCTCGCGGTTGAGGAGATGGGCGAGCAGCGTGCGGTCGAGCAGCGCCTCTTCATCGTGGGCAGTGCCGGAGATGAAAAGGTGCGCGCCCGGCGGGATCGCCCCGAGCAGCGCGGGGAATTGCTGCGCGGCGGGCGCGACGTGGTACACGAGGGCGTTCGGCAAGGGAGCGACGAGCGTCAGATCGGGCGCAAACGCGCGGGTGCGCTCCGGTAAGGCGCGCCACCCTTCGGGCGTGTAGCCGGTGCGGTCGAAAATGACGAGGTCCACGCCGAGCATTTCGAGCGTAGTGATACTCTGCCGATCAGGGAAGTTGCCGAGGCGCTGGAACAACGCGCGGCGGGCCGGGGGCCGCACCTCCGCCTCGCCATTGACGAAGCGATGCCGCGTCGTTGTCGCCAGCGTCATCGCGACCGCCGCACGCGGGTTCGGCAGCATCAGCACGACTGCGGGAGGCTGGGCCGCCAGCCACTGCGCGACCGGCGTGAACGCGGGATCGAGTTGGGGGACCGCGACGGTCGGGATCGGCGCGGTCGCGTATTCTCCCAGCAAGCCGATCATCACCGCGAAGGCAACGCCGTATGTGGCGGCGCGGGACCAGTGCCGTCGCCGCATCCCAACTGCCAGCCGTTTCCAGCCGATGGCCGCGAGCAGCGCGATGCCGAGCATCGCGAGCGGGGCGATGCGCAGCGGCGCGCGGAGCGCATCCATGCCGGGCACGAAGCGGTAGAGCGCGGCGTACGGCAGGGGCATCTTGCCCCCGCCCACGCGCTTGAAGTCCAGCACCGGGCCGAAGGACAGGACGAAGCCGACAAGCGCGAGCGCGAGCGCCGCCGCGCGGAAACGGATCGTGCGGCGGCCGACCAGCGCGCTCACCGCGAGCGCGAGCGCGACCAATCCGGGGAAGAGGAAGACCTCGTTGTGCCACGTCATCGCGTATCGCCGCGAGAACCGCCCGTAGAGCAGGTTGTCTGGCGTCGCGGAACTCCACATCCGGGGCTTCGCGGACCACACCTCGACCGCTGCGCGCGACCGCGCGAACCCCTCCGCCGACGCGACATGCCAGAATGGCAAGGCGATGGGCACAACGAGCGCCATCGCGACGGCGAGCGCCACGCCCGCGCGCACAAGGCCGCGCATCGCGAGCAGTCGCCGCTCCATGAGGCAGCAATAGCCGAGGTATGTGAGAATCAGGAACGCCGCGACGTATGCGTAATAGCCGGCGGCGATCGCTTGCAGGAAGGCGAACAGCCCGAGCAGGATCGCATCCCGCCAGCGCCGGTACCGCAGCGTGCGATCGAGGAAGTAGAGGACGGGCGGCAGCCATTGCACCGCCAGCAGCCCCGCGTGGTCAACCTGCGCGAGGTGGTACGGGGCAATCGCGACAATCGTGCCGGCGATGAGGCCCGACGTGCGGTTGTGCAGCAGCCGCCAGACGACCCAGTAGGTCGTGAAGCCGGAGAGCGCGACGGTGAGCAGGACCGTCAGGTTGTGCGCGAGGAGGGCGTTGCGGGTCAGCGCGTAGACCGGCCCGGCGAAGAGCGTCTGCCCCAGCGTCAGTTCGTCGCGGACGAACGCCGCCGATGCCGGGTAGAGCACATTGCTGTCGAGGAACGGTGCGGGCCGTTCGAGGAGCCACTGGACGGGCCAGACGAGCCGCCACGCGGTAATGAGGGGGTCGCCCGTGCTCGTGACATGATCGCCGAGTTGCCATGTCAGCGGGCGCAGCCACCACGCCGCGATGGCGAGAAAGAAGGTGAAGACCGCGCCATGCCGCGCGCCTTGCCCCCACGCGGCGCTCAAACGGCGCGCGCGAAGCGCGGGGATGCGCGCGCTTCGCCGCACCTCCGGCGCGACAGCGACGGCAAGCGCATAACCGCTCCGGTCCATGTCGGCGGCGTCGCGGCTTCCGAACGATCCGGCAGTCACAAGCGGAGCCTCTCGGTGTGGCGTGGGTGCGTCATCATTTGCCTGTTCCGTAAAACCGCGGTGTTTCTTCTTCGCGTGTGATTATACGGGTTCCGCGACGCATTTGTACAACCCTGCGGCTGCTGTACGTTCGCAATGCCCAAATCGGGCCGCCAGGGTTTTCTTCAGTGTCGCCAGCCGGGGGGTGAGGATTCGCCGACAATGCATACGCCCTGAATCGGGCTGCGGCTGCCCTTGCAGCGACTGGATGCGCGCGGTATACTTTCGGATGAACTCGTGCGCTGACGGCAACGTGGGTTCTCAGACCCACGTTTTTCATGCGTAAGGGCAGGGGAACCGCCGGGTTGAACGCCGGGGTTATACTGCCGTTGGCACGCGGAACCACCCGCGCGAAACATCGTGCGGGCAAGGGAATACGAGCGGACGGAACGACACCGACACCGTCCGGAGCGGAAGGAATGACCAGCGATGAAAAGTGATCTCTATACCGCGATTGCGGAGTTGGCCGCCGAGCGGAATATGCCGCGCGAGGTCGTGACCGGCGCGGTCGAGCATGCTCTGAAGACCGTCTACAAGAAGGCGCGCGGCATCGAGGAGGACGATAACGTCCGCGTCGAACTGCACCCGGACACGGGTGCGATCACCATTGTGGTGGACAAGGACGTCGTCGCGGATGGCGATGTGGAGGATCCGCAACGCCAGATGGGCGTCAGCGAGGCGCGGCGGATTGACCCGGAGAATGGCGCGATCGGGCGCGTCGTCGCCGTGGACGACACGCCGAAGGATTTCGGGCGGATCGCCGCGCAGACGGCCAAGCAGGTCGTCATGCAGAAGATCCGCGAGTCCGAGCGCGAGCGCGTCTACAACGAGTATCGGGACCGCGTCGGCGAACTGATCAACGGCGTCGTCCAGCGGGCGGACAACAAGGCGGTGATCGTGGACCTCGGCAAGGCCGAAGCGGTGATGCCCGTGCGTGAGCAGGTGCCCGCCGAGCGGTACCGCAACGGCCAGCGACTGAAGGTGCTGCTGCTCGAAGTGAACGCCTCGACGGACAAGGGGCCGCAACTGATCGTCTCCCGCGCGCACCCGGATGTCGTCAAGCGGCTCTTCGAGATCGAGGTGCCGGAAATCTACTCCGGCGCGGTCGAGATCAAGGCGATCGCGCGCGAGGCGGGGCTGCGGACGAAGGTCGCCGTGATCGCGACGCAGGATAATGTGGACCCGGTCGGCTCGTGCGTCGGCGTGCGCGGCGTGCGCATCCAGAATATCGTCACCGAACTCTACGGCGAGAAGATTGACGTCGTCGAGTGGAGCAGCGACACCGCGACCTTCATCACCAAGGCGCTCTCCCCCGCGAAGGTGCTCTCCGTCAACCTCGATGACGTGGACAAGATTGCCCGCGTGATCGTGCCGACGGACCAGATGAGCCTCGCAATCGGCAAGGAGGGGCAGAATGCCCGCCTCGCTTACAAACTGACGCACTGGAAGATTGACGTCAAGGATACCGAGGCGCTCAAGGCGGGGGGCGAGGACCTCATCAACAAGGCCCGCGCCGCCGCGCTCGCCGAGTTGCCCGATGCCTTCATCTCTCTCGGCCGCCGCCCGACGATGGTCCTCGGCGATGGCACGATCATCATGGACGACCGCACCTTCGGCCCGCTGCCGGACGAGTTGATCGGCCGCAGCGTGGATGTCGAACAGCTGCCGGACCGCCTGGATGTCTTCTACGAGCGCAACCTCGTCGCCGCCTTCTCGATGGACGGCACGCCGCTCTCGCTGACGGATGCCGTCGCGCCCGCCCCGGCGATGGTCGGGGCGATTGCCGCGCCGACCGGCTCCGTGGCCGGGCAGTCCCGCATCGTGCGCGGCGACGGCACATTCACCTTCAACGGCGAATTCTACGGCCCGCTCTCCGCGAACTACATCGGCGGCCGCGTGATCGCCCGCCAGGAGGGCGATCAGGTGATCGTCACCGACGAAGCGGAGAACCAGATCGCCACCTACGCGGTACACCATGGGTGACGCCTGAGCGGAAGGAGCATCCAATGACCGCTGAGGCGATAGAGAGAGCGATTTCCCCCTCCCCTGACCCCTCCCCCACTGCGGCGGGAGAGGGGAACTCGACCCAAACTCCCCCTCTCCCGCATCGCGGGGGAGGGGGCCGGGGGGAGGGGGCTGCTTCGCCCCGCAAGAAGCGCAAGGGGCTGAAACCCCGCCATATCCCGCAACGGACCTGCATCGTCACGCGGCAGACGGGCGACAAGCGCGGGCTGATCCGCATTGTCCGCACGCCCGAAGGACGTATCGAGGTGGACCCGACCGGCAAGAAGAATGGCCGGGGGGCGTATCTCACCGCCGACCGGGCGATCTGGGAGCGTGCCCTGAAGGGGAACGTCCTCGGCCGCGCGCTGAAAGTAGACATCAACCCGGAAGACATGGCGACGCTCCAGGCGTACGCCGAAATCCTTCCGAGGACTGAGGACTGAGGACTGAGGGCCGAGTGGGGCTGTCTCAGTCCTCAGCACTCAGTCCTCAGTCCTGAATATCGTCCCCACGAGGGTGTGGGGAGAAGGAGCACTTGTTATGCCAGGAAAACCTCCTCGTGGTGGATTTCGACCGGGGCCGCCCCGTACAGGTGGCGGCCCACGCCCCGGTGGCGGTCGCCCCGGCGGCGGACGGCCCGGTAATCGCGGCCCGCGCACGGGCGGCGGGGGCGAGCGGATGGCGCAGGTGCGCCGCGGGCCGGTGCGCCCCGAAGAACCCGTCGTGCTGCCCGCCGTCATCAGCGTCGGCGACCTCTCCGAGCGGCTGATGCTCTCGCCGACGGAAGTAATTAAGGCGCTGATCGGTGTCGGCGTCTTCGCCAATATCAACCAGCAGATTGACTACGCGACCGCCGAGAAGGTCGGCGCCGCGCTGGAAATCGAAGTGGCGCCCGCCGAGCAGGTGACGGAGGCGGAGGAAATCACCGCCGCCGTTGACAGCCGCGCCACCAATGGTACGGAGACGCGCCCGCCGATCGTCACGATCATGGGGCATGTGGATCACGGCAAGACGAAACTGCTCGACGCGATCCGCGAGACGAAGGTCGCGGAGGGCGAGGCGGGGGGCATCACGCAGCGGATTGGCGCCTATCAGGTCGAGGTGCAGGGGCGGAAGATCTCCTTCCTCGACACCCCCGGCCACGAGGCGTTCACCGCGATGCGGGCGCGCGGCGCGCGCGCGACCGATATCGCCGTGCTCGTCGTCGCGGCGGATGACGGCGTGAAGCCGCAGACGCTCGAGGCGATCGCCCACGCGAAGGCGGCCACGGTGCCGATCATCGTCGCGATCAACAAAATTGACGCCGTCGGTGCGAATGTGGACCGCGTCAAGGTGCAGTTGAGCGAGGCGGAGGTGATCCCGGAGGATTACGGCGGCGACACGCCGACGGTCGAGGTCTCCGCGAAGGAGAAACTCGGCATTGACGATCTGCTCGATACGATCCTCCTCGTCGCGGACATCGCCGAACTGAAGGCGAACCCGCACGTCCCGGCGACCGGCGTGATTATCGAGACGAACCGCGACCCGGCGCGCGGCGTGACGGCGACAGTGCTGATCCAGAACGGCACGCTCAATCTGCGCGACAGCGTTGTCGTCGGCACAATCTACGGCCGTATCAAGGCGATGCAGGACGATCGCGGGCGCAAGGTGCGCCGCGCGCTCCCCTCGATGCCGGTGGAGATCACGGGCCTCGACGATGTGCCGGAAGCGGGCGACATCCTGCAAACCTTCGCGGACGACCGCGAGGCGCGCACGGTGGCGGAGCAGCGGCGGTTGGAGCGGCAGGCGTCCTCCTTCTCGGATGTGCGGCTGAGCCTCGAAAACGCGCTCCGCAATGTCCAGACCGGCGGCACGAAGGAACTGCGGCTCATCCTCAAGGCGGCGGAGCAAGGCTCACTCGGCGCGATCCAGAACGCGCTGAACAAGCTCGACGACCCGTCCGTCCAATTGAATATCATCCACACGGGCGTCGGCGCGATCGGCGAATCCGATGTCTCGCTCGCCTCGGCGTCGCAGGCGATCATCATCGGCTACAACGTCCGCCCGGACGTGGCGGGCAAGCGGGCCGCCGACTCGCGCGGCGTGGATATTCGCTTCTACGATGTCATCTACCACCTCGTGGACAACATCAAGGCGGCGATGACCGGCATGCTCGACCCGATCGAGCAGGAGACGACCGACGGCTACGCCGACGTGCGCGAACTCTTCAAGTTGCCGAACAAGATCGTCGCGGCGGGCCTCTACGTCACCGATGGCGTGATCCGGCGCAACGACCGCGTCCGCGTGCTGCGCAACGGCGCGGTGATCCACGACGGCACCGTGACGACGCTCAAGCGCATGAAGGACGACGCGCGCGAGGTGCAGGCGGGCTACGAATGCGGCCTCTCCCTCGACGGCTTCAACGAGTACGAAGTCGGCGACACGCTCGAATTCTATCGCAAAGAGCAGATCGCGGCGCGGCTCGCGTAGTGAGAAGGACTGAGGACTGAGGACTGAGGACTAAGTGAGGAACGAACCTTCTTAGTCCTCAGTCCTCAGTCCTCAGTCCTTCCCCCGGAGGGGGAGATGGCAAAGACCGGCAGGCGTATCGAGCAGGTCAATGATTTCCTGCGGACGGAGGTGGCGAACCTGATCCGGGAGGAGCGGGACGAACTGCGCCTCGATCTCGTCAGCGTCACCGAGGTGCAGACCAGCCCGGACCTGCGGCACGCGCGCGTCTATATCAGCACGCTCGGCGGCGAGCGGGAGCGGGACGCGGCGGTCGAGACCTTGCGGCGGCACGCGCGGCATCTGCGCCACCTGCTCGCGCCGCGCATCACCTTCCGCTCCGTGCCCGAACTCGATTTCCGCGCGGATTCCTCGCTCGAAGCGGGCGCGGCGGTGCTGCGCGCCCTGCACGCGGTCGAGCGCGAGCGGGAAATCAACCCGCCGCGCATCGAGGACGAACCGCCGCCCGAACCGGCGGAGAAGCCGAACCCGCGCGCGAGGAAACGAAGGGCCGAGGACTGAGGGCTGAGGACTGAGAGGGGAAGCAGGCGTTGAGCAACGAGCAACGAACAATGAGCAAAAAGAACAGTACCGAGGCGACGACTGCTCCTCAGTCCTCATCCCGCCCAGAGGGCACCCGGAGTCCTCAGTCCTTCCTTCCCCGTTCCGGCCCGACATGGACCGAGGCGGATCTCGCGCGCGCGTGGGGGGCGATGGCGGGCGCGACACATGTCCTCATCCCGACGCACGTCAACACGGATGGCGACGGCATCTCGTCCGCGCTGGCGATGGCGGAGATCGCGCGCGCCGCGAACCCGGCGGTGCGGGTGACGACCTGCATCCCGGACGGCAAACTGCCGCCGACGCTCGATTTCATCCCCGGCGTGGAGACGATGGCGCGCTACACCGGTCTGCCGCTCCCGCTCGATGATGTGGACCTGATTATCGCGCCCGACGTGCCGGAAGTGCGCCGCTTCGGGCCGCTCTACGAGGCGTATCAGGGCCTGTTCGCGCGCGTGCCGGTGATCATCGTGGACCATCATGTGCCGCGCGGTGAGGAACCGGCGCTCGCCCGCTTCATTGACACGAGCGTGATCGCGGCGGACGCGCTGATCGTCCGCCTCTGCGGGCAGTGGGGCGTGCCGCTGACGCCGCTCCTCGCGACGCTGCTCCTCACCGGCATGAGTTCGGACAGTAGTTCGTTCCTGCGCGTGGAGGGGAACGGCGCGCCAACCTTCGAGACGCTCGCCGCCCTCTGCGACGCGGGCGCGGACTACCCGCTCGTCATGGACGGCCTGCGCCGCCGCAAGACGCCGGGGATGGTCGCGGCATGGGGCGCAATCCTCAGCCGCGCGACGTGGATGGAGCACGTCCTCTGGACGGAGGTGACGCCCGCCATGCTGACGGAGACGGGCGCGGACGAATCGGCGGGCGAGGGCGTCATCAACTGGCTCGTCGGCACGCGCGGCGTCGGCGCGGCGGTCATCTTCTATCAGGGGCAGGGGAGTTGGCGGGCCAGCCTGCGCTCCACCACCCCGGCGGTGGATGTCGCGGCCTTCGCGCGGCAGTACGGCGGCGGCGGGCATGTGATGGCGAGCGGCTGCACCTTCGCGGGCGGCCTCCCGGAGCGCGACGCCTTCCTCGCCGCCCTCGTCGCGTACACCGAAGCGGGCCTCGCGAGCGGCTGAGATGCAGTATTGCGGCGTCTCGTGTACACTGGATGATGCGGCTACAGGATCGGCGAGAGGGCACATGAAACGGCGAGTGGCGTACACGATTCCGGGTCTGATGATCCTCCTGCTGCTCGTCGCCTGCGGCGGGTCCGGCGCGGGCACTGCCAATAAGACGGCGACAGCGCGCGCCAACGACGCCAACGACGCCGCGACGGTCACCGCCTTCGCCGGTGGCGGCCGAGGTGCGAGCGCCGGAACCGCCGTCACGGCGAATGCGGCGGCGAATCCGGGGACGAACGCGGCGGGCGGAAAAGGCGGCTTCGCCTTCGCGACCTTCCCATCCGGCCCGACCGGGGGGGCGGCGCCGACGACGCGGGGCGCGACTGGCGGCACCACCGTGGCCGGGACGCCGCGCGGCACGGTGGCAGGCGCGGGCAGCGCGGGCACACCGGCGGGGCTGGTCGGCAACAAGTACACCGACCCGCAGGGGCGGTTCACGCTCATGGTCCCGCAGGGCTGGCGCGTGGAGCAGACGAACAGCACGGACGTTGATTTCCAGGCCGCTCCTTCCTCCGCCCTGCGCGGCGCCTTCCAGATCGCGGCGGAGGATGTCGGCACGAGCATCACGATTGACGACTACGCCACCGGCACGATGGACAGCATCAAGCAGACGGTGGACAACTATCAGGATGTGCAGGGCGGCATCCAGCAGACGACCGTCGCTGGCCAATCCGCGCGCCGCTTCGATTTCACCGGCCAGGATGGCACAACGAACCTCCGCGCCGCCGTCATCGTTGTCATGAAAGGCACGACGGCGTACGGCTTCCTGATCGCCGCCGCGCCCGAAGACTTCGACGCCGTCTTCGCCCAGGCCAAGCAGTTTCTCGACACCTTCGCGTTCCTGTAGACAGCCCGACCATGCGCCAGGATTCGAGCGGTTTGCGGTGGTCGCAGGTAAAAAAGCCTGCGACCACCGGCCCGAATCCCAGGATCGCCCGCTTCGTATGCGACAAACGAACGCCCCGCCCAAAACGAAGGCCGGACACGGATGGGAGTCCGGGCCCGGCCTTCGCGGAGGAAGGAATGGGGAAGGGGTGTGCGGTTAGGTGATGGACGCCGCGACCTTTTCCATCTCGCTCGGCCCGTAGGAGCCGGCCGCGATGTGCAGGACGTTGTCCTTCGTGATCCAGAGGACGACGGACATGCTGCCGTCCTTCTGGCTGATCGTCGTGCTCGGCGCGCCGTTGATCGTGCCGTTCTTCACCGTCTGCTGATCCGTGACCGGGATAATCAGCGTGTGCTGCAGGTCCGCCTTCTGCAATTCGGCGACGAATTCCGGCGGCATGTTCGGCAGCGCGCTGATCGTGTTGACGATGCCGGGGACATCGAGGCCATTGACATCAATCGTCGGCGTGCCCATCGCGATCACCGCGACGCCCTTCTGGTTCTTCGCCGCGTCGCCCTGCGCGGTCGGGTTGAAGCCGTACGCGACGATCGAGGCGGCGGGCGCGTCCACATGGACGGTCGCCGTGTCGCCCGTTGCGGGAATCAGGTTGCCCATCCCGATCTGCGTGAGGGTCGGGCGGATCTCATTCAGGTGGAGCGTCGCGTCCACCGTCTGGTGGTCGGAGACGTAGTACTGCGGTGTGGTGGTGGCGGCTCCCGGCGGCAGATACCTGGGCGCGGCGACATCCCGGCCGACGGCCGCCTTGGCCGCCGCCGCGCTCTGCACCTGGCGGCCCGGCAACTGCCCCTGCCCGATGGACGACGTGACCGACACGTATTTGGACAGTTCCTGCATCAGTTTCTGCTGATCCTGCGCGGTCGGTGAACCGGCGGGCTTGCCGCCGGTGGCGGGCTGCGCGCCGGCGCCCGGCTTGCCGTTTGGCATGTTGCCTTGGAACTGCGGGAACTGGCTCGTATTGATCGTGATGACGGCGAACTGCGTCGGCTGATAGCGGAAGGTGTTGAGCACGGCGCTGAAGGCGTCCGTCACCGGCGCGAAGACCAGCAGCAGGACGAGCGCGACAGCGCCCAACGAGCTGGCGAAGGCGAAGCGGCGGATGCGTGCGCTGCGATTCGTAGTCATGTCGGCAAATTTCTCCTTGATACTCGTCACGAAACCCGTGTGGCGTTCGGTTGTCAGGCGGGCCTGGATGCGGCGGTAGGCGCGCTCGCGGCGCGCGGCGTCCGGTTCGGGCAGCGCGAGCGGCGCGAACGCGGCATCCACAGCGGTGGCATCCGTGCGGAGCGCCGCCAGCCGTTCGGCGAGCGCGGGCTGCGCGACGAGCGCCGCCGTGATCCGGCCGCGCGCGCCATCGTCCAGCACCGGGTCATCATCGAGGTACGCCCGGAGCATGCCATCATCTATCGGTTGCATCGCCCTCTCATCCATCCGTTCATCCATCATGCACCCGCCATCCCGCGGCCCGTGACCGCCTCATATCGCTGCCGGAAAAGCGCCTCGGCCCGCACTAGCGTCGTGCCGACCGAACCGGGCGCGATGCCGACCGTCGCCGCGATCTCGGCGTAGGAGCAACCCGCCTGCCGGAGCGTCAGCACGGCCCGTGCCCGTTCGGGCATCGTTACGAGGACCGATTGCACGAGCGCCCGTTCCTCGCGCCGCATCGCCTCATTCTCCGGGTCGAGTGGCCGGTGGAGCGGCAATTCCGCCCGCGTCACCCGCTCCTCGCGCGCCGTGCGCCGCTTGCGGGTGCGGATCGCATTGAAGCCGAGGTTCGTCGCCACCCGGTAGAGCCATGCGCCGATTGCGTCCTCATTGTCCGACTGGCGGGCGGGCGGGCGGTCGTGGAAGCGGAGGAAGGTCTCCTGCGCGAGGTCGTCCGCCTCATCCGGCCCGACAATCCGCGTCAGGATGGCGAAAACGCGGCTGTAATACCGCTGGAAGACGGTATCGAAGGGGGGCAATTGCCCCGCCACCGAGCGCTCGATGATCGCCACCTGCTGCACGTCCCCACGCTTCCCTTCATCCGCCACGTCGCCGCTCCGCCCGTAACGCTTCCTTAACACCGCACGCGCCGCCCATGTGACAGCGTGGAGGGGGCGGAGCGCGCCTTCGTAACGCGTAAATTTTACTCGAACCAATTTCACATATCGGATGGAAATGCGGTGTACGTACGGCTGGACAGCGCCGCGACGCGGGAGATAATAGGTAGGGACGGTTCGTAACGAGGATACTGTATGCGGAGGGTCTGTGCGAATTCGCCGGAACGGTGTGGGAGTTCCAGCCGACCTGTGAGCGTACCGTGTCTGGTCAGGCGGGAGGAAGAGCGATGGAGGACTTGCGGGAACGGATCACGAAGCGAACGCGCGCCGAAGCGCGCTACCTGCGCGGCTACCAATGCATGAATCTGGAGCGTTTCCGCTACTACCGGGATGAGTTCTGGGCGGCACGCGAGCGATCCGACATTCGCAAGATGTATGAGGTCGTGCAGGATACCGTGACGATCAGCAGCGACACGATTCGCCTCGTCCGCAAGCGCATGGCGATCACCGCCCGCCGCTCCTTCATCTCCGCCGCGAACACGACCGCACATGCGCCGGAGCCTACTCCGTTGGGGGCGGCCCCCCCCCCCCCGCGGGGCGGGGGGGTGTTGGGAGCCGGGACGGGCGGCGGGGGCGCGACGGCCGGCCGCAGCCCGCACGAGCCGGCCCGCC
>JAICIL010000010.1 GCA_025924435.1 Chloroflexia bacterium
CAGCAGCCAATGGGCGGCCTGCCGAGCAACGCAGATTACGGGTAGCGCTGCCTTCCCCGCCTGCTAAAGCCGCAGGCTGTAAAGCCTGCGCTACCAGATCGAGGGCGGTGACGAACAACAAACTTTCGGGTCCATCCCCTATCCGCTGCCTGCTGCCCGCTGCCCGCTCGCTATGCGTGCGCCACTCCGCGCAGGGCGTCGAGCGCCTCGTGATGGTCGCGCGCGTTGCCCGCGGGATTGTGGACGGTGTAGACGATCGTGCCATGTGGATCAATGACGACGGTCAGCCGCTCGGAGAAGGCCAAATCTTCATTCCACGAGCCGTACCGCTTCGCGACCTCGCCCTTCATGTCCGCGAGGAGGTCGTGCTTGATGCCGTTGGCTTCGATGAATGCCTTGTGGGTGTGGCGGCTGTCCCGGCTGATGCCCAGGACGGTCGCGCCCGCCCGCTCGAAGGCGCTGTAGTCGTCGCGGATGGCGCAGAGTTCGGTGGTGCAGATGCCGGAGAAATCGAGCGGATAGAAGACGAGCACGACCGGCCCGCCGCGCAGCGCGGAGAGCGTCACGTCCTCGTTGTCCTGATTCTTGAGCGTGAAATCGGGCGCTTCCTCACCGACCTTGACGTTTGCCATTGCCCTTCCTCCGGGTTGTCCTCATGCATCCGGCGTCTCCGGGATGCGTCGGTATTCTTGAAACGCCGGATGCCATGGAACATTCCTTACCCCCGGCCCCTCTCGTACGGAGCCATCGCTCCAAGGCTTGTGGCATCGTTAAGTTTCGTCCGGCGATGCCGAGGGGCCGGGGGTGAGGAAATATGGCGAACCCTTACGGCTCGATGATGTGCGCGTCCGCGATGCGGTCGCAGCGGAAGGTGCGGACGGCGCCACGGCGGCTGTCGTAGCCACGAACGGCGACGTGATCGTCCTCCGTCACCCAGATGCGCTCGGGCCAAACGACGCGCGCGGTGATCTGCCCGTCGTCCCGCCGGTAGAGGATGCAGACCGGTTCGGTCGTCTCCATCGCGCCCCAGATCGTCGCCATCATCACCGGATTGAGCCGCTCGCGCAGGATCGCCTCGGAGAGCGACACCGGCAGCGACGGGCGCACCGGCGGCGCTTCGGGCGTCAGATACATGAAATGAACCATCTCGGATGCCATGTGTTGCCTCGACTCTCTGTATCCCATCCGCATGGGCGAAACACGCCATCATGCAGAAAATCTGTTCTACAATTGCAGTATACGAATCGAGGATCGCGAGGTCAAAATTTCGCATGCCGTTTAGCGCATCAGAATGCCCTAAACAGGGCAAAAATATTCATGAATTTCGGTGTGCCGAACCGTTGATGCCCCCATTGCTCGTCGCTCGTCGCTCATTGCTCATTGCTTCGCCAGATCGGGCGCGTCAGGCAGGTGGGGCCGCCCTCGCGGTTCAGGCTGATCTCTGCGCCCGCGTATTCGCGCACGGTGCAACCCGCCGCTCGGAGTGCCGCGCTCGTGACGGGGTTGCCCGCCGCCATGATGACCTCGCGCGGCGCGACGGCGAGGACATTGCAGCCGAGCGTCGGGAACTCCGCGTCCGGCACGACGATCTGGCGGATGCCGCGCTCCTCCAGCAGCCGCATCAGCGGGATCGGCATGAGCGGCGGGTAGACGACCGCCATATCCTCCGCGACCGGGCTGATCAGCGACATGAGATGGAGGCACTCCGCCGGGCCGCGCCAGTGCGGCAGGGGCAGCGGGATGACCGTCGCGCCGAGCGGGGCGAGCAGGTCGCGCAATTGGGCGATGGCCGCATCGTTCGTCCGGTAGGAGAGGCCGACGCACAAGGTGTCGTGGTCGAGCCAGAGGGTGTCGCCACCATCCATCGTCGCCTCGCCACCGACGGTGCCGAGGATTGGCACGCCGATCTCGCTCATCGCGTGCCGCATCGCGTCGTCCTCGCCACGCCGGAGGGGCTTCCCCGGCTGCCCGATGATCGCGCCGGCGTCCGTGACAATCGCGGGATCGTAGACGAAAATCGCGTCGAGCAGCCCCGTTGGGACGAGAACGATTTCGTCCTCGTAGAGCACCTCCGCGCCGGAATCCGCGACGAGCGCGACGAACGCGGCGTGTTCCGCCCGCAATCGCTCTGCGTCCGGCGCGTGGAGATAGCCGAACTCTCGCCAGCGCGCGGTATCGGCGGCGCGCTCCGTGGGCCGCTTGACCATCACCCGCTTCAGCGGCGCGACGAGGGACTGGCTGCCGTAGGTTTGCATCTGCATTTCTCCGTTCGGTAATCATCGGTAGCGCGGGCTTCAACCTGCGTCTCGCTCGCAGGCTGGAAAGCCCGCGCTACCGGAATGATGCCCCTACTATGCCCGAATCCGGCGGCATGAGCAACGGCGCGACATGCGCCTCGACGAGCGCGGCCATCGCATCCAATGACCGTGACCCGTCAACGGTGAGAAGCGTCAGGCCGTATGCTTCGACACTTTGCGTGACATGCGCGGCGAGGCCCAGGTCGCGTGCGTACCAGTTACCCTGTGCGCGTGCCGGATCGCTCGTCTCGAAGCGCGCGGTCAGTTTGTTGCGCCGCGCGGCGCACGCCTGTTTGAACGGCTCCGTCGGCACAAGCCAGATCGCCTGACGCGGCTGGCGGATCAACGGCGCGATGCATTCCGGGAAGAACCCCGGCCCTTCCGCGACGATCGTCGGCCGCGTCGGCATGGCGAGCAGGTCTTCAATGGCCATGCCGCATCGCTCCGTCCACGACGCGATAGTGTCGCGCACCATGCGCTCGACCGGCTGCCGGACCCATCGCTCGTCGGGCGTCATCCGCGCCGGATGCGCGGCGAAGAGCGCCGGGTGGCGCGCGGGGTCGGCACGGGCGAAGTGTGCCGGTTCGTGCCGGTCGAAGTGATACACCTGCAATTGGTGTTTCTCCGCGAGCAAGTCCGCGATCGAGGTCTTGCCCGCGTCGGGCGCGCCGCCAATCCAGAGCACGTGCGCGAGCGCGGCGCGAAGATCGTGTTCAGACGGCATCGTTCCTCCCCCTCTCCCCGTCGTGCGTCGGTCGCCGACCTCCTACTGTAGCAAGGGCGACCGGGAAAATCACCGGCCAAAGGGCCAATGTGTCGCGCTTGCTTTGTGCGCTATACTGGAAATGTCAGGAAGAGTGCGCGCCGCCGATCCAGCCCTTCATTCCGTCGCCGCGCCGTACGAGGATGGAGGATAAACACCGTGCGGAAACAATCCAATTCGGCGCTCCAAGCGTACTGCTTGATAGAGCGATGCGGCGATGAGCGGGGAGCAATGTCGTGCGCGGGGGAAACGCGGATCCGGCGGGGGCGCTCGCCGGAGATGGTGCGGTGAGCCGGGCCATCTCACAGAGCATGACCGATGCGACGAGTACGTCCGTGACGGATGAAGCGCTCGTCGCCGCCGTGGCACGCGGCGACGAGCGCGCCCTTGGGATGCTCTACGATCGCTATGCCGCATCCATTTACTCGCTTGCACTCCGCATTACGGGGGATCGGTTGACGGCGCAGGAAGTGGCACAAGACACATTTGTCCGGCTCTGGAAGTATGCGAAGGACTTCGACCGCGAGCGCGGGGCGTTCGGCGCGTGGCTCTTCGCCATCGCCCGCCGTCGCTCGCTCGATGTCCTGCGCGGCCGCCAGCGGCAGGCGAAGATCGCGGACGGGACATTCATCAGCGACGGGGGCACGCTCCCCGAGCCGTCGCAGGCCGATACGAGCGAGCAGATCGTGCTGGCGCATGTCATCTCGCAGGCGGTGGCGGCATTGCCCCGCGCGCAGCGGCAAGCGATTGAACTCGCCTATTTCGGCGGCCTGACCCAGCAGCAGATCGCCACGCAGACCGGCGAGCCGCTCGGCACCGTCAAGTCGCGGATGCGGACGGCGATGGAGACGCTGCGGACGCGCCTCCACACCTTGCGACCGTATCCACCGCAGGAGGAGGGCGCGGCGCGATGAGCAATCAGCCAATCAGCCCGACTCTTGGCGACATGCCGGATGGCATGGCCGAGTCCATCGCCGCGTATGCTCTCGACGCCCTGCCGCCCGAAGAAGGGGCGACGGTTGCCGCGTATTTGGCGGCGCATCCCGAGGCGCGTGCCCTCTGCGAGGAGTACCGCTCCATCGTCGGCATGCTCCCGTACGCCGCCGCGTTGAGCGAGCCGCCGCCCTTCCTGCGCGAGGGCGTGCTGCGTTCGATCCGGAGCGAGCGGGCGCGCCACCGCCGCTTGCCGCTTCCGCCGGTTCGCTATCGATTCGTCTCCGCCTTCGCGGCGTGCGCGCTCCTCTTTCTCCTCGTCTGGAACATTGGCCTGCAGGTGCGCACGGATCACGCTCCGGCGCGCCCCGACGCGGCAATTTCGGATATTTTGAGCCAGCCGGGGCTGGTGACGTATGCGATGGCGCCGCAGCCGGACGCGCCGGACGCCTCCGGGCGCATCTATCTCTCGCCCACCTCCGATCAGGCGGCGATGTCGGTCTGGCGCTTGCCGCAGTTGTCGCCGGATCAGACGTACCAACTCTGGTTCCGGCTCGACGACCAGACGCGCGTCAGCATCACCACCTTCTCCGTGGACGCGAAGGGCGCGGCGGTCGTCCGGCTGGATGTGCCGCAGATGAGCCATGCCTATGTGCAGTGCGGCATCACGCTGGAGCCGCGCGGCGGCAGCCCGCAACCGACCGGCCCGCGCGTCCTCGCGTCCCAGGAGTGGCCGATGCCGACGTATTACTGGAAGTGATCCGATTCGCGTTTTCTTCTGTATAGATCAATAGAACCGCATACGGCGGGCATGCTGCTTCCTCCCTCTATCGGCCGTATCGGTTCTTTTTGCGCCCGCGCGGTTACGCCGTGACGTTCCTCGCCGAAGCATCGGGCGCACCGGCGGGCGGGTCGTCCGCGCCGGTGGCGAGCCAGAGGCGGAGCAGTTCCGCGACGCTCCATGCCTGCATCGGGCAGCCGCCGGGGGCGTGCGGCGCGTCGCCGTCGAAGACTTCGCTGATCGAACCGATCCCGGCCATCCTGAGCGTGTCCACGAGCGGGCCGAGCAGCGCGCGGGCCTGCGCGCGCGTCCCGCCGAGGCGGAGGAATGCGTCCGCGTACGGACCGAGCAGCCACGGCCAGACGGTGCCCTGATGGTACGCGCCGTCCCGCTCCACCGGGCCGCCGTTGTACCGCCCGATATACCCGCGGTCCGTGGGGGCGAGCGTGCGGAGGCCATACGGGGTGAGCAGATGCGCGGTGACGGCGGCGAGCGCGCGGCGCGCTTCCGCGCCCGGTAGCGGGCAGGTCGGCAGCATCAGGGCGATGCACTGGTTCGGACGGAGCGCGTCGTCGTCGCCCCCCGGCGTGTCCACGACATCGCGCAGATAGCCGCGCTCGCCGTCCCAGAACCGCCGGACGAACCCGGCGGCGGCGGCATCGGCGGCGGCGACGTAGGGCGCGCCGTCCGCCCCGCGCTCCTTCGCCCACCCGGCCATCAGCCGCAGCGCGTGGTGCCACAAGCCATTGATCTCCACCGCCTTGCCGGTGCGCGGCGTGACGACCCAATCGCCGACCTTCGCATCCATCCACGTCAGTTGCGCGCCCGGCTCGCCGCCGTACAGGAGGCCGTCCGCCGCATCCACGCGGATCCGATACCGCGTGCCGCGCCGGTGCCACGCGATGATCTCCACGAGCGTCGGCCAGAGATCGGCGAGCAGGGAGCGGTCGCCCGTCGCGTCCAGATATTGCTCGATGGCACGGAAGAACCAGAGCGTCGCGTCAATCGTGTTGTACTCCGCGGTCTCGCCGCTGTCGGGGAAGCGGTTCGGCAGCATCCCCGCGCTGACGCTCGCCGCGAAGGTGCGCAGGATGCCCGCCGCGTCGTTTTCCCGCCCGGTCGTCAGGCAGAGGCCAGGCAGGGCGATCATCGCGTCCCGCCCCCAGTCCGTGAACCACGGGTAGCCCGCGACGACCGTCGTGCCCGCCTCCGCCACGAACCCGCGCCGCACGAGGAAACTGTCCGCCGCCAGCCGCAACTGCGCGGTCACGTCGCCCGCCGGTGCGTCGCCGAGGCCGGTCATCACCGTCCGCCGTCGCGCCGTCTCCCGTTCGAGCGCGCCGGAGATGTTCGACCATCCCGCCTGCTCCCGCTCGACTGCCGCGACGAAATGCGCGGATTCGCCCGGCCGGAGCGTGACGGCGAAGTGCCCGACCTGGTACGCATCCTCGCCGCCGCCGAAGCCGCGCGCGTCCTCGGCGGCCAACCGGAAATTGTAGTGCCACATCCCGTCCGGTGTGAAGGTCGCCGCCCCGTCATCGCCGTAGCCCGCCAGGAAATAGGGCGGCGCGCCGTCGAACGCATCCACGGAGACGGCAAAGCCGTCCCGCGCGACCCGCCAGCGCCATCGCGCGTCATCGGCGCGCGTGCGGTGGTGATGGTCGCGGTGGGTGCAGAGCGGGGTGAAGCGGAGGATGGCGGGTGGCGCGTCCGCCGGGGCGTCGTAGGTGGCGCGGAGGATCGCCGTGTTCTGGCCGTAGATCAGCCAGTGCGTCTCGGTCAGCGTCCGGCCCGCGCCGAGCGTATACGTCCATTGGGGCAGGCCGTTGAGGAGCGCGAAGGCGATAGCGCGCGTATACCCCTCCGGGGCGATCGTGCCATCGCCATAGAAGTGCGTGGCGAGCGCGTAGTCGTCATCCCCGACGCGCGCCGTTACGTCCACCTGCGCGACGAGCAGCGTCCGCACGACGGGCGGGACGAGCGCGGCGACGAGGAAGCCGTGGTACTGCCGCGTCCGCGCCCCGGCGGCGGTGCCCATCGCGTAGCCCGCGAGGCCATTCGGCACGAGGTATTCGGTCGCCAGCAGCTCGCGCAGATCCCGCAGGCGCGACGGCGCGAGGGCGATGATCGTCATACGTCCTCGCGATGCGCGTCGTCCGCCCGGTGCGCGCCCGGCGGGGCGGCCGGCGCGTCATCGGGGCGGCGGGCGCGGACGAGCGCGCCGAGGCCGGAGAGGATGCTGAGGATGCCCATGACGATGGCGAAGATAGCAATTAAAACCGTCGAGCCGCCGCGCTCGGCTGCCGGGATCGCCGCGCGCAGGAGGATGCCGAGCGCGAGGTAGATGATGCCGCTCGGCAGGATGATCGCGGCGGCGCGGCGGGCGCGGGCGCGTTCGGCGCCGATGCCGGGCGCGGGCGGGGCGAGGCGCGGCCCGACGAAGCCGACGACGACCGTACCGGCGAGCGCGACGCCGATCAGGATATTGCGCCACGACCCGCTGACGATCCCGAACACCAGCAGCACCGCGCCGAGGAAGAGGAGCAGCAGATTCGTCATCGTGTCCGCACCGCGCCGCCGTCGCACCACCACACCCCTTCGCTCGTGTGTCGCTGTCGCGGTATCGTAGCATGGGGGCGAGGAAACCTCACCCCCGGCCCCCTCGCCTTTGCCGGGGCAAAGGCGAGGGGGAGAGATGCCGGGAAGATACTGTATCGGAGCATTGGCGGCGTAGGTTGCGCCTTTCACCATGAAGTCAGGACGTTCGGCGGAATCTGAGAGGCCATCTGGTATGCAGATCGTCGCCCACCGGGGTGTCACCGAATATGCGCCCGCGAACACGATGCCGGCATTTGAATACGCGTTCGCGCTCGGCGCGGATGCGCTTGAGTGCGATGTGCGACTGACGCGGGATCATGTGCCGGTGCTGACGCACGTTTTCGCGGTCAATGACGTGCGGGGCGGTTCCGGGCCGATCTTTTCCTACGACAATACGGAGATCCGCTCGACCGACGCCGACCATATCCCGACACTGGATGAGATGCTGGAAGCCTTCGCGGGGCGGATCGGTCTCGAAATCGAGATGAAAGGGCCGGAACCGGAATCCGCCCTGATCGTCGCCGCCGCGCTCCAGCCCTACCGGCGGCTCTGGGACGGCATCGAGGTGACGTCGTATGAGCCGGTGTTGCTGCGGGAGATGCAGGCGCGGTGCCCCGGCCTCGCGACCGATTTACTCGCGTCGCGCTCGGAATCGTGGATGACGCCGGAGACCGTTGCGCACCTCACTATTCACCGCTCCCGTCTCGCCCGTGCCCGTTCCATCCATCTGCATCCGACGCAACTCCTGCCCGGAACAGTTGCCGCGATCCGTGCGGCGGGCATCGAAGTCCACGCCTGGGATGTGAACGACGCGCATGCCCTCGCTACCGTTACGGCCCTCCATATCCCACGCATCTGCACCGACCGCCTTGAAGAGGCGCTGAGTCATCGTCCGTACCCGTTTCCTTGATTTCTAACGCGTTCCCCGTACACTATTGTTATCTGTAGGGGCCTATAACGGGTGGGTTAACGATCATGCGGTTTGAGGACTTGCTGGAAAAGCGCGACGAAATTCTCGCGATTGCGGCACGCCACGGTGCGGGCAATGTGCGCGTCTTTGGCTCGGTTGTCCGTGGCGAGGCCGGAGAAGAGAGCGACATTGATTTCCTGATGGATACACCCGCGGAGGGTGGTCTCTTGGAGTATATTGCCTTGATCCAAGATCTTGAAAACCTCCTCGGACGCCGCGTTGACGTCGGGTCGGATACACAACTGCATTGGGTAATTCGTGACCGGGTTTTGCGTGAAGCCAGACCACTATGAAGGATGACCGACTGTATCTCGTGCATATCCTCGAATGTATCGGGTTGATCGAGGAATATCTGACCGGTGGCTGGACAGCGTATCTGACATCTCGGCTCGTTCAAGACGGTGTCCATCGCCGCCTGCAGATCATGGGGGAGTCAACACAGCGCCTCTCTCCGGCAACGAAGGCCGCCCACCCCGAAATTCCGTGGACGCAGATTGCAGGGATGCGAAACGTCGTAACCCACGGGTATTTCGATCTCGATGACGCGAAAATTCGCTATACGGTCGAGCACGATCTGCCGATGCTTAAGCAGGTCATCGCCGCCATGATTGTGGAACCATAGTATGCGGGCGCGCGGGGTGTGCGGGCCGTGGGATGCATCATTCCACGGCCCGCACACTTCATCACGACAGGATCCCGACACCGGAGCGGTTGGCTATCCGTCGCCGAGGCGGTGGATGAAGTGATCGCTGGTCGTCCCGCCCCCGCCGGTCCGTGGTGGCGCTGCCGGTACCGCGACCGATGGTGTCGGTCGCGGTGCGACCGTCGGCGGCGGGGCAACGGGCGGCGGTGGCGGGTGCGGCCGTTGCTGTCGCCGTCGTGCCCGCCGCCGTCACAACGACGGTGCCGTGCATGAACGGGTGGATGTTGCAGTGGTACGCGAACGTGCCCGCCTGATTGAAGACGAACGCGAATGTCGCGCCCGTCTGCAAGGCGCCCGAGTCGGGGATACCGGGCGTGTCGCTCGTCACGGTATGCGACGCCTGCGGCTGCTGATTGGTCCAGACGACGCGCGTCCCGACGGGGACGGTGATCGTCGCGGGCATGAACGCGAAGCCGTTGATGCCCACGGCGACATCGGCGGCGGCGGTATTCGTCGCGCCGCCGAGCATGGCGAGCGGTATGAGCGCGACCACGATGAGCGCGGCAATGATGGCGCGAGGGCGTCGGACCATCGTACTCAGCGAATGTCTCACGACAAACCTCCTTACGTTGTCAATGGCCTACTATCCTGTACGCGCAAATACATTCTCGTGGGTGAATAGCGCGCGATGTGCCTCGCCCACCCCTCCCCCCCGACACGGGAGGGGAGGGGAGCGAGGCAGCCTCGCTCCCCGCTTCGGGGGAGGATAACCGACGGAGAATACAGACGCTTCGATTCTCCGATCCGCTCCTTTGCAATACGAACCGATGGTCGCTACACTGGCCGCCGGGTTGTCCCGCGCCGGTGCGGCGGCCGGGGAGTGCGGTTTCGGCATGGAAGGAGTGGCGGTGATGCGAAGAAGGGTGCGGTTCGCGGGTGGTGGGATGGCGCTTGGCGTGTTACTCGCGCTCGTGCTGGTCCTCCCGTCGCTCTCGGCGGCCGGTTTCGCGAACGATGCGTTCAATGCGCTCTGGTCGAAGAGCGATGCGAACCCCGGCGGCAGGACGTATGTCTGGGGGCCGTCGCCGTTCACAGATGGATTGTCGGAGGAGTATAAGGAAGCGCAGGGCGGCAAGCGCGTCGTCCAGTACTTCGACAAGGGGCGGATGGAACTCGGCGCGAACAACGCCGTGACGGCGGGCCTGCTCACCGTCGAACTGATCACGGGTAAGCAGCAAAATGGGGACGCGACCTTCGCGCCGAAGGACCCGGCGAAAGTGCCGGTCGCGGGCGATCCGGACAACGCATTCCCGACCTACGCCGACCTCGCGAAGGTGCAGGCGGCGGAGCAGAACAACAGCGGCAAGCCGGTCACGAAGCAGTACAAGTCGGACGGCTCGTTCGGCGCGTACGACACGAAGGGCGACGCGCAGGCGGTGACCGCCGCCTTCGACGACACGACGAAGCACAACCTCCCCAGGGCGTTCGCGGATTTCCGCAACGCGCCCGATTTCGGCGGCCTCTCCGCCATCGGCCTCGCGATCACCGAGCCGATCTGGGCGACGGTCAAGGTCGGCGGCGCGCAGAAGGATGTCCTGATGCAGGGGTTCGAGCGGCGCGTGCTCACCTACACGCCGAGCAACCCGGACGGCTTCAAGGTGGAGTACGGCAACATCGGGCGGGCGTATTACGCGTGGCGCTATCCGAGTGGCACCGCGCCGGTCCCGGCGGGGAACACGGCCCCGGCTCCCGCCGCCGGTGCGCCGGCGCCCGCGACGACGAGCGCGCCCGCCCCGGCGAGCGGCGACATTGACATCATCGCCATCGCGGACCCCTCCACGCCGAAGCCGGATACGCCCGTCAATCTGACGATCAAGTTGTTGAAGGGCGGCGCGACGCTCGCGAATACGGCGGTCCATGTGGATTGGCAGTTCGAGATGGGCGTCCCCGCGCAGACGAGCGATGTGACGACGAACAAGGATGGCGTCGCGCAAGCGTCAATCGTTACCACGGGTGCGATCCCGGGGACGAATGCACAGATCGTCTTAACGATCAACGGCAAGTCCTATGGTTCGGTTGCCGGACTCGCGATTATCTAAGAACGTCGCGCGGCGAGAGGAGCGGTGCATGTCGTCTACCGAGGAGTTTCGCCGGATCGCGGACGCGCTCCTGGCGGCATGCGGCCCGGTGGACGGCGACTATTCCTACGTCGGGGCCGTCGCGCCCGGCCTCGGCGTGCCGCTCGTGATGGTGCAGCGCATCCTCGACAAGATGGAGCGGCAGGGTCTCGTCGAATGCACCGTGCAGAACCCGCTCCAGTGCCGCCTGACCAAGTGGGGTCAGGGGCATCTGGAGCGGCAGGCGCGGCGCGCTGCGGCGGATGGCGGGTAACCGACCGAATAGCGGCTATGCGCGGCGGTTGGGGAGGGAAGATGACTGGCGGCAGCGGGATGGGTCTGCGGATCGTCGCGTTTCACAATCGCTTGCCCGCCTACCGGGTCGCGGCCGCCTGGGCGGAACGCGCGGGTCATACACTGGCGCTCGTCGTGACGACGCCCGGCCCGACGACGCGCCGCACGGCCTTGTACCGCGACATCCTCGCCGCCGCCCCGCCCGGACAGGATGTGCTGGTCACGACGCGGCTGCGCCGGGTCGCCCTGCCCCTCATCAAGGTGCTCGCACCCGATCTGATCCTCACCTTCACCTTCCCGTACCGCATCCCGCCGGAGATCATCGCCATCCCCCGGATCGCGGCGGTCAATCTGCACCCCGCGCCGCTGCCGCGCTATCGCGGGCCGAACCCGATGCGGATGATCTACGATGGCGCGCCCACGCTCGGCGCGACGCTCCATTACCTCGACAACGACTTCGACACGGGGGCGATCCTCGGCCGGGCCGAAGGGCCCATGCCGGAGAATCTCTCGACCGAGAGCATCTTCGGCGCGTGGATGCCGCTGATGACACGGGCGCTCGCGGAGGGGGTCGAGCGGGCGTGCGCGGGCGATCCGGGCACGCCGCAGGATGACGCGCTCGCCACCTACAGCCCGGAGTTCACGGAGGAGGAGCACTGGCTGGACTGGCGTCTCCCGAAAACGACGCTCTATCACCGTGCGGCCGCGCTGAATATCGGCAGGCCCCCGGCGAAAGCGATGATCGGCGACCGGCCATACCGTATCGAGCGCCTCGAACCGACCGCGGACGCGACGGCAACGCCCGGTGCAATCCTCGACCGAACGGACGACACGCTCACCATCGGCGTCGCGGACGGCGCGGTGCGCGTCATCGCGACCCCGATCACGGACTGACACCACGCCGCGCGATGGCCCGCTCCGCACGGTTGTGCGCCCGCTTGCCGCGGGCCTCTCAGCGCAAACTTAGACATCACCTATCCGACTCATATTTGCACTCGACGTGGCGCACGTCTTCCCGCCATATTTCGGGGCGGCGACGCGCTAATTGACGCTCTTCCCGGGAAGGCGTAGCCTTCCTCCATCATGGAGCATGGAACGCCTGCGTGTGACGCCGACCCGGTATGCGCGCCGCACTCGCGCGGGAGGAGGATGGCAATGCCACACTTGAACCTGAGCGTCGATGAAGTCCTCGCGACCACCCGCGCCGTCCGTAAGCGGCTCGACCTCACCCGCCCCGTCGAGCCGGCGGTCATCGAGGAGTGCATCGCCCTCGCCCAGCAGGCTCCTACTGGGGGCAACGTCGAACTCAAGCATTTCATCGCCGTCGCCGACCCCGCGCAACGCACGGCCCTCACCGAGGTCTATCGGCGCGCCTACCGCGATTTCGTCCCCGATGCCGATACCGGGCTCGACCGGTACGGCGATCGCATGTGGGATTCCAGCCAGTATCTCTACCACCACCTCCACGAAGTGCCAGTGCTCCTCGTGCCCTGCCGGTCATTTATCGAGCCGCGCGCCGGGCAGTCCCTCTTCCGCTGGTCGGGCCTCTTCGCGGACGCGCATATGGCGACGTGGAGTTTCATGCTGGCGGCGCGGGAACGCGGGCTGGGGACGTGCATGACGACGCTACATTTGCTGTACGAGGAAGCGGCGGCGGCGGTGCTAGGGATCGACTACGAGCAGGTCGCGCAGACGGCTTTGATCCCGGTGGCGTACACGATCGGGACAGACTTCCGCCCGGTGGCGCGCAAGCCGGTCGCGGAGGTTCTCCACTGGGATCGATGGTAGCAACCCGTCCGCCATGTCGAATGCAAATATGAGTCGGATAGGTCGCGGCTAGGTTTGCTCAGCGGAGCCGGATTTCCCGGCGAATGCCGCGCACATCCACCTCGACTTCGAGGCCGACGACGGGGGGGCGGCTGTAGTACCAGTGGATGCCGTGCGCCGCCGCCTCGCCCATCGCCGCGAGCATCTCCGTCGGCAGAAAAGCGTGGAGGTCGTGTACCGTGTAGAGGTTGAGGGTGGTCACGGCGGGCCATTCCGTCTCCAACGCCGCGAGGCTCGCCTGCATCGCCAACATCGCGCTCCCCGTCTTCTCCTGCAGCGCGTCGGGCGAGGTTTCGCCGGGGCGCACGTTCGCTTTCTCGGGCGCACCGGAGACGACGAATGTCTGGCCGCGTTCGGTCGTTGGTGCGGTGTAGGAGAAGGCGTAGAGCAGGGTTTCGGCAGGCGGATTGACGCTCGGCGCGATGTTGCTCCGCCCGATGGGGTTCTGACCGTCCACGAAGAGCTCCCACGACATCAGCAGGGCGCGGTACTCCTGATTGAACGCGCCGAATCCATCCACCGTGTACGGCTGCGGGCAGCGCAATTCGACGGCGCAGAGGGCGGCGCGCTCCCGCCCCTGCGCGGTCAGGTGCCGCTCCGCCGCCGCGAACCCCTGCTGGTAGGGCAGCGGCTGCTGGAAGGTCGCATGCACGATCTCGTACCCCGGCATGGCGATCACGCCGCCGGAGAAGGGCGCGCTCGTCGTGATGCGCGGGTCCGTCGCGAGGGGCAGGAATTGATAATCGCCCGCTGGGTGCTGCATGAGTGGCATCGCATCATCTCCTCAATGAAACCGCCCGAAACCAACCGCGAAGGCGCGAAGAACACGAAGGAATACAGGAGCACAAAGGAGAGAACGACGTATTCTCCTTCTTTTTCGCTTCTTCGTGTTCTTCGCGCCTTCGCGGTTCAATGATTTGGTCATCGCTGCGATGATAGCATGGGATGGCATCCAGTCTATCGAACCGATGGAGGGAAAACGATGGCCGATCTTGACGCGGTATACGAGGCGATTGATGCGAACGATGAGCGATTCGTGGCGGACTTGCAGCGCGCGGTGCGCCAGCCGAGCATCTCGTCGCAGAACATCGGCGTGCGCGAGTGCGCGGCGCTGCTCGTTCAGATGATGCGGGACCTCGGCATGGAGGCGCGGGTGATGGAGACTGCCGGGCTGCCCGTCGTCTACGGGGAGATTCGCGCGCCGCGCGCCGACGCCCCGACGCTCGTCATCTACAATCATTACGATGTCCAGCCCGCCGACCCGCTCGACGAGTGGACGCACCCGCCGTTCGCCGCCGAGATCGCGGATGGCGTGATGTATGGCCGGGGCACGACCGACGCGAAGGGGAACCTGCTCGCGCACCTGAAAGCGGTGGACGCCTTCCGGCGCGCGGGTGTGCCGCTGCCGTGCCACCTGAAGTTCCTCTTCGACGGCGAGGAGGAGTCCGGCAGCCCCAGCCTGCCCGCCTTCGTCGCGGCGCACATGGATCTGCTCGCCGCCGATGCCGCGCTCTCCTTCGATGGCGGCTTCGCGGCGGACGACCGGCCGCAGATCGGCTTCGGGTCGAGCGGCCTCCTGTACGTCGAGATTCGCGCGCGCGGCGCGAGCAAGGACCTCCACTCGGCCCGCGCGCGGCTGGTCGAGAATCCGGCGTGGCGGCTCGTCTGGGCGCTCGCCGGACTGAAGGACGCGGACGAGCGGGTGACGCTCGACGGCTTTTACGATCCAATTCGCCCAATCTCACCCGTCGAGCGCGCGTCATTAGAACAGGCGGGGTGGGACGACGCGGCACAGCAGCGCGAACTCGGCGTCACTCGCTTCCTCGGTGATGTCAGCGGGACGGCGGCATTGGAACGGCTGCTCTTCACGCCGACGTGCAACATCGCGGGCTTCGCGGCGGGCTGGATGGGCGAGGGGCACAAGACCGTCCTGCCGAGCCGCGCGGCGTGCCGCCTCGACTTCCGGTTGGTCGCCGATCAGGACCCGGAGACGGTGCTCGCCGCGTTGCGCCGCCATCTCGACGCGCACGGCTGCGCGGATTTCGAGATCGAGGATATGGGTTCGATCGAGCCGTCGCGGACGGCGCTCGATACGCCCTTCGCGCAGTTGATTGTCGCGTCCGCGCGGCAGGTCTACGGTGTCGAGCCTGCCGTCCGGCCCACGGGCGATGCCTCCGGCCGCCAGGGTGTCTGGCTCGGCGGGCGGCTCGGCGGCATCCCCTCCGCCGGGACGGGGATCGGCCCGCCGGATTGGCACGGCCACGCGCCGGACGAGTTCATCACCCTCTCCCATTACCTGCGCGGCATCAAATACTCGGCGACGATCATGCAGCGGTTCGCGGAATCTACGGAAACCGGATGAACCGCAAAGACGCAAAGGACGCAAAGAAAAGAGAGAAAGAAAGCGAATAAACGCGCCCGCTCTTCTATGGCCGCGCGTCACCGGCGATGCGTACCATCGTGGCGAGGCTGCGCTCGATGTCCGCCTCCGTCGTCGCCCACGACGACACGCTGATCCGCATCGCCGTCCGCCCCTGCCACACCGTCCCCCCGCACCAGCACGTCCCCTCCGCCTGGAGTGCGGCGATCACGCGGCGTGTCACGTCCGGTTCACCGAACGAGACGAGCACTTGGTTGAGCGCCACCTCGTTGAGAATCTGGAAGCCCGCCGCCTGCAACCCTTCGGCGAACCGCGCGGCGTACCGACAGGTGCGCTCGATCAAATCCGCCAGCCCATCCCGACCGAGCGAGCGGAGCGCCGCCCACACCTCGACCCCGCGCGCCCGGCGTGACATCTCCGGCGTATATTGATCCGGCTCGCGCTGCCCACTCTGCGTGAGGTATGCGGCAGTTGCTGCCATCGCGGCGCGCAAGGATTCCGGGTCGCGCACGAAGGCGAGGCCGCTGTCGTACGGCACATTCAGCCACTTGTGCGCGTCCGTCGCCCATGAATCCGCCTCCCCGCACCCCGCCACCAGGTGCGCCCGCCCCGGCGCCGCCGCCGCCCACAGCCCGAACGCCCCGTCCACATGCACCCACGCCCCCGCCGCGTGCGCCCCGGCGATGATTTCCCCCGCCGGATCGAAGGCCCCAGTATTGACGTTGCCTGCTTGGATGCAGACGATGGTTGGGCCGGAGAGGGGTGGCAAGGCATCGGCGCGCATCCGCCCCTGCCCGTCCACCGGCACGGTGACGACGCGGTTGCGGCCGAAGCCGAGCAGGCCGAGCGCCTTGAGGAGCGAGGCGTGCGCCTCGTCGCCGAGGACGACGGTGATGGGGGGCGCGCCGAAGAGGCCATCCGCCTCGACATCCCAGCCGACGCGGGCGAGCACGGCGTGGCGCGCGGTGGCGAGAGCCGCGACGTTCGCCATCGTGCCGCCCGTGACGAAGGCCGCGCCGCTCGTCGGCGGCAGGCCGAGGAGGTCCACGAGCCAGTGCAGGGCGACCTCCTCCAGCGTCGCGTTGATCGGGCAGATCGCGGACATGCCCGCGTCCTGATCCCACGCGGCGGCGAGCCAATTTGCGGCCAGCGCCGCCGGGAGGCTGCCGCCGATCACGAAGCCGAAGAACCGACCACCGGCGGTCGCCGTCGTCGCGGGGGAGCCGATCCCGTCCAGCAGGGCGAGGACGGCGGCGGGATCGGTCGGTCCGTCCGGCAGCGGCTCGTCCAGCGTCGCAAGCCGGGCGAGCGCATCGGGCGGCACCGCGACGCCGCGCGCATCGAGACCCATCAGATAGCGTATCGCCCGCTCGGCGGTCTCGCGCAGCAGGGCGCCGGTCGTCTCATCGGTCGTCATTATTCCTCACCCCCGGCCCCTCTCCATCGCCCCGAAACCGAGGAGCGTATGAGGTTCGTCCGGCAATGGAGAGGGGAGGGGAAGGGAGCAATTCATCGGAGCGTCATGGCATTCTTTTATCATGTGTACATCCCGCATTTCTCCCCTCTCCATCGCCGGACGATATGTGATGGTGCTGTAAACCTCGGGGCGATGGAGAGGGGGCCGGGGGGTGAGGATGTTACTCTTTCGGCGCTTCCTTGCCGCCGAGCCAGGGCATCATCTTGCGCAGCTGCGCGCCGACGCGCTCGATCTCGGAATCCTGGGCCTCGTGGCGCATCGCCATGAACTGCTTGCGGCCGCCGCTCTCGTTCTCGGCGATCCACTGCTTGGCGAACTTGCCGCTCTGAATGTCCTGCAACACCATCTCCATCTTCTCGCGCGCCTCGTCGTCGAAGATGCGCGGGCCGGAGGTGTAGTCGCCGTACTCCGCCGTGTCGGAGACGGAGTAGCGCATGTAGGACATGCCGCCCTGATACATGAGGTCCACGATCAGTTTCATCTCGTGCAGCACCTCGAAGTAGGCGATTTCCGGCTGGTAGCCCGCGTTCACCAGCGTCTCGAAGCCGTTGCGGATCAGGGAGGTGACGCCGCCGCAGAGGACGGCCTGCTCGCCGAAGAGGTCGCTCTCCGTCTCCTCCTTGAAGGTCGTCTGCACGACGCCCGCCTTCGTCGCCTTCATCGCCTTCGCGTAGGCGAGGGCGCGCTGGTGCGCCGTGCCCGTCGGGTCCTGCTGCACGGCGATCAGCGCCGGGACGCCGACGCCCTCGACATACATGTCGCGCACGATGTGGCCCGGCCCCTTCGGCGCGATCATCGCGACGTCCACATTCTCCGGCGGCACGATCTGGCCGTAGTGGATGCTGAAGCCGTGTGCGAACATCAGCATCGCGCCCGGCTTGAGGTTCGGCGCGACATCCGCCGTGTAGACCTTGCCCTGCAAGTGGTCCTGCAGGAGCATCATCACGATGTCCGCGCCCTTCACCGCATCGGCGGTGTTCTTGACGGTCAGGCCGTCCGCCTCCGCCTTCGCCTTGCTCTTTGAGCCTTCGTACAACCCGACGACGACATTCACGCCGCTATCGTGCAGATTGCGGGCGTGCGCGTGCCCCTGGCTGCCGTAGCCGATGATCGCGACGGTCTTGCCATCCAACAACTTCAGGTCCGCGTCGTTGTCGTAGTAGATGATCGCAGGCATACCCGGTATCCTCCCCTGTTCCGCTTCATGCCACCGGCCCACGCCGATGACATGCGAGTGTACTACGCTTCGGCCAGTGGCCCTAGCCCGTGGTTGAATCGGAGCGCCGATCCTTCCCCGCACATGCGCGTACCGATCCGTGGGCGCCCTCTTGGGTCGCACGCGAGGCCGACCGCCTCATCAATCAGGCGAGCGCGCGCTTGATTTCCCGCCGCGCCGTGGCGAGGGCGTGCCAGACGCGGTTGCGTTCCCGCACCAATCGCGTGCGCAGGAATCCCGCGTCATCGCCCGTCGCTCCCATTTCGCCCAGTGACGCGACGGCAGCCAGCCCCGGCAACACCGGGTTCGCCAGCGCGAGGTCCACCTCGTACGGCCCCGCCGTGGTGTAGTTCACCGGGATGAGCGCGTGCGCCACCGCCATGATCGCGCCGTTCAGCCGTTCGGCGCGCGCGTCGTCGCCGCCGTCCGCCGCCGCCTCGTTCAGCCGCTCGGCGGCGGCGTGGAGCGCGTCCGCTTCGGTGATGAGCGATGCGAGGTCGAAGCGATCCCTCGCGGACGCGTGCAGGGCACGCAGCCGGTCGCGCAGTTCATCCACCGCTTCCGCGTGGTTGAACGGCAACACGGGCAGCGTGCAGAGCCGCCAGCAGACGAGCAGATAGATTTGCGTGTCGCGCACGAGGTTCGCGGGATCAATTTTGTCGAGCGTGTCCGCCGTCGTGTGGTGCCACCAGCCGAGGCCGCCGCCCGGCTGCGCGGCGAGGCCGCAGAGGACGGACGGCACGCCGATGCCCGTGAACGACTGGTCATGGCTGCGGCCCATCCGCTGATAGCGGAGTTCCTGCCCCGCGACATCGCGGATCGGCCCCGCCGCGAACTGCCACGTCTCCGCCATCCCCGCCGCCGGGAAGAAATCCGCGCCGACCGCGCCGGTGGATTCCGCGTTGACGTGGCAGACGCACCGCTCGTGCAGGTCCGCCCAGTGGTTGTCCGCGTACCACGCCGAGGAGGCGTAGCGCGCGTGGGAGTGGCCCGACCAGAAGGCCAGCCGCAGCCCGCGCCGGAGTTCACCCTTGTGCTCGCCCATGATCCGCCCGACTTCGAGCATCGTCGCGTTCGCGCTCGCGTTGTCCATCGCCCCGTGATGCCACGAGTCCACGTGGCCGCTGAGGAGGACATAGCGATCCTCCACGGCGCCCGGCAAATCGGCGATCAAGGTCGGGATCGGCCGCCAGCCGGTCTCCACCTCGGCCCGCACCCGCACCGTCACCGCGCCGCGCTCGACCAGCGCCTTGAGCGCCTCACCATCCTCCTTGCGGACGGAGACGGCGACGACCTTCGGCAGCCGGGGCACGGTCTCCGGCGTCGGCGTCCCCCAGACGGGCGAGACGGTCATCTCATGGAACTCCGGCGGGTTGATGCAGACGATGCCCAGCACCCCGGCGGCATCGGCGGCGAACGCCTTGGGCGGCCCGGCCAGACCCTCGACGAGCGCGATCTTGCCGCGCGCATCTATCCGCGCGTAATCCGCCGCCAGCCCCGCCCCCGCGTAGACGAGCGGCCTAGTCAGCCCCTCCGACCCCGTCGCGGCGGAGGCGGAATGGGTGATGCAGACGATCTCCCTTTGCTCCGGCTCGATGATCGCGAGCGACGCCGCGCCCGGCAGGCTGACGTACGCGTCCGTCGTGTATTCGTGCACCGCCATGCCGTAGGAGCGGCACTGCGCGGCGATGTACGCGAACGCCTCCGCCTCGTCCGCGCTGCCGGAGAGGCGCACACCCTTGGCAATTTCCGCGTTGTGCTTCGTCAGAAGATCGCGCGAAACCGCCTCGCGCAGCGCGTTCTCGGTCGTTGCTGTCGCCATTCTGCCTCCCTGCTCTTCCAAAACCGTCATCGCCGTGTCAGGGGGATTTCACCACCGAGACACCAAGAGCACCAAGGACACCAAGAAAATGAACCCGCTTTCCCTCTTAGTGTTCTCCGTGTTCTTGGTGTCCTTGGTGGTTCATCTTCCCCACCCCGTGTCATCGGTTCTCAGAAGGCGATGGCGTACCCATCTCGCCGGGGGTCCGCGCCGCCCATCAGCACGCCGCTCTCCGGGTCAATCATGATGCCCTGCCCGCCGCCGACGGCGGGCGACCAGTCGGGCAGCACGCGGAGATCGTGGCCCCGGCGCGCCAACGCGGCGCGCACCTCCTCCGGCACGCGCCCCTCGATGTCGAGCGTCGTCCCCGTGTAGGTGCGGACGCGCGGCGCTTCGATCGCCGCCTGGATGCTGAAGCCGTGATCGAGGATGTTGGAGATCATCTGCGTCGTCGTCTGCGGGATGCCGTAGGAGCCGGGCGTGCCGATCATCACGAAGAGCCGCCCATCGCGGGAGATCGCCGTGGGGGACATCCGCGTGCCCATCCGCTTGTGCGGCGTGACAACGGCGGCGCTCGCCGGGTCGAGTTCGGACCAGAAGAGGAAGTTATTGAGCATGATGCCGGTATCGCCCGCCATCACGCCGGAGCCGAAGAAGGCGCCGAGGCTCTGCGTGACGGAGACGGCGTTGCCCTCGCCGTCCACCACATCGAAGTGCGTCGTGCATTCCCGAGTGAAATCGCCCGGCGTCCCGGCGGCGATGATGTCCGCCCCCGTCAGGCCGCCGAAGCGCTCCCCCTCGCTCTTGTGCGCATGGTCGGGGTCAATCAATGTGCGGCGGTGCGCGGCGTACTCTTTCGAGAGCAGGCCGTCAATCGGGATGTCCGGTCGCCCGGCGTAGGCGATGCGATCCGCGACGGAGAGTTTCATCGCCTCGATGGCCAGATGGAGCGTCTCCGCGCTGTTCTGGCCGGACGCCGCGAGGTCGAACCCTTCGAGGATGTTGAGGGTTTGCAGGCATTGGAACGCCATGCCGGGCGGCGGCACGGAGGCGATGTCATAGCCGCGATAGGTCGTCGTGGCGGGTTCCTGCCATTCGGGTCGCCAGCCGTCCAGATCGCGCATCGCGAGGATGCCGCCCTGCGCCGCCAGCGAGGCGACGACGCGTGCGCCGAGCGTGCCGCCATAGAAGGCGCCCGCCCCCTCCGCAACGAGTTGGCGGTAGGTTTCCGCCAGTTGCGGCTGCCGGAGGAGCGTGCCCGGCGCGGGCGGATCGCCCGTGGGGCAGAAGACGGACCGGGCCTCCGGTGTGAGGCGGCCCGCCCCCGCCGCGATGAAGGAGGCGGCTTTCAGCGTGACCGGCACGCCGCGTTCGGCGTACTCGATCACCGGCGCGAAGACCGTCGCCCGGTCCATCGTCCCGGCGCTGTCGAGCGCGGTCAGCCAGCCGCCGATCGCGCCGGGCACGATCGGCGCCTTCGGCCCGCGATCCTTCTCCTCCGCCGTGGCGAAGGCGGCGGGCGAGGCCGCCCAGGGGCTCGGCCCGTTGTAGTCGAGCACGCGCAGGCGGCGCTCGCGCGCGGTGTAGATCAGCATATAGCCGCCGCCACCCACCCCGGACATGTACGGCTCGCAGACATTGAGCGCGGCGGCCGTCGCGACCGCCGCGTCCACCGCGTTGCCGCCCGCGAGCAGGATGCGCAGCCCCGCCATCGAGGCGAGCGCATTCGCGGCGGTCACGAGGCCGCGCGTGCCCATCACGACCGGGCGATGTACCGGACCCTTATTCGGCCACCCCATGCCACGCTCCTCTCATCTTTTTCTCACCACCAAGACACCAAGAACACCAAGGGGAAATAAAGAAGTCAAACAGCCTTCTCATTGTTTCGCATTTCTTGGTGTTCTTGGCGTCTTGGTGGTTCATCTCTTGCCCCCTGATGGCTCAGCCCATGCGCGCCACGCCGCGGACGCCGGTGACGGAGAAGGTCATGCCGTTCGTGCATTCCGCCTTGTCGGAGGCGAGGAAGAGCGCGGCATTGGCGACATCGCGCGGCGTGACCATCCGTCCGCCGGGCGAGGCCTTCTTCGCCGCCTCCAGGCGCCATTCCGCGATCGGGTTCACCTCGCTCCGGGTTTCGACGAAGCCGGGGTTGATGATGTTCACCCGGATGCCGTGCGGGGCGACCTCCGTGGAGAGCACCTCCGAGAAGAGCGTCACCGCCGCCTTCGAGGCGCAGTAGGCGGAGGCGTTGATCCGGCCGGAGCGCGCGGAGCCGGAGGAGATGGCGATGATGTTGCCGCCGCCGCCCTGGGCGATCATCCGCCGCGCCGCCTCGCGGCAGACGAGGAAGTTCCCCTTCGCGTTGGTGTCCATCACCCGGTCCCAGAGTTCCTCCTCCATCTCGACGACCGGGCAGTCCGGGTAGATGCCCGCGTTGCTGACGACGACATCCAGCCGCCCCGTCGGCCCCTGCAATGCGTCGAACATCGCCGCGACCTGCGCCGCGTCGCGGACATCCGCGCGGTGGGCGAGGGCGCGCTCGCCGAATGCGTCGCGCAGCTCGCCGCGCGTCTTTTCGAGGATGGCGGGCCGCACATCGTTAATCAGAACCGTGGCGCCCGCTTCGAGGAAGCCGCGCGCGATCCCCAGCCCGATGCCCGTCGCGCTCCCCGTCACCAGGACCGACGTGCCGGTGTACTCCATGTCCAATGTCCATCTCCTCCGATCGAGACCGCGAAACAACGAGCGAGGGGCGCGGGCGCCGGTGTATCGAGCAACAGCGGGAGAGCCAACCGCGCGGGATTTGTGGAATCGTTTCGTATCACGTACCATCATGGAACACGCGATGTCGGTTTGGCAAGCAACAGCCAGTCAGTAATGATTGTTTCCATGGGCTGTCGGGAACGAGTGACAACGACCGGACGCCCGGCGCGCACCGGCGGCGCGCATGTCGCGATACGCGATGAGGAGGATTCCCTTGGACAGTACGAACCCTCAGCAATCCCGGCCGCTTTCGCGGCGGCGCTTCCTCGCGCTCGCGTCGGCGACGGCGGGCGGCGCCATCCTCGCGGCGTGCGGCGGCTCCAGCGCCGCCCCCACGGCCACCGCCGCCGCGCCCCCGGGCACCGCCACCCGCGTGCCGACCGCCGCCCCCGTCGGTGCCGGCGCGACCAGCCCGGCGGCGGCCTCAGGCACCGCGCCGACCGCAGCCGCTTCCCAGGCGTCGGCCGTGGCGTCCGTCGCGCCGACGGCGCAGGCGGCCGCAGGCAAGCCGGGCGGCACGAAGATTCTGCGCGTCGGTGTGGCGGGCGATCTGACGCAGCTCGACCCCGCGCTCCTCAACAACCAGACGGACTATCAGATTTCCGAGACGATCTTCAATTATATCGGGCGGCACACCTACAATCCGCCCCTCGGCACGGACATCGTGCCCGAACTCGCCGAATGGGAGATTTCGAGCGACGCCAAGGCGTTCACCTTCCACCTCAAGAAGGGCGTCAAGTTCCACGGCGGGAACGGCGAATTGACGACCGAAGACGTGCGGGCCGCCTGGGAGCATATCAAGGACCCGAAGACCGCCTCCCCGTACCGGAACGATTTCATTGACGCGACGATCGAGGTCCTCGATCCGTACACGATCAGGGCGACGTTCCCGCGACCCTACCCCGCGTTCATCCCCGCGTCGCTCGCGTTCCGCCCCGGCCTCGTCGTCGCGTCCAAGGCGTTCGCGGCGGCGGGCGACAAGTGGAAGACGGCCCCGGTTGGCTCCGGCCCCTTTATGTTCGACAACTATCAGTCCGGCACGAGCCTGACGGTCAAGCGCAACCCCGATTACTGGGGGACGAAGCCGAAGGTGGATCAGGTCGTCTGGAAGTTCCGGGTGGACGACCGCGCGGCGATCCTCGCCGTCGCGAAGGGGGAGTTGGACGAGTATTACATCGCCGACCCCGATGTCGCGAACAGCGTCGCGAAGAACACGGACCCGAATGTGCGCTTCTTCAAGTCGCAGTTCGGGCAGTCCCCCTGGTCGGCCCAGTTCAACATGAAGCGGAAGCCGCTGGACGACATCCGCGTCCGGCAGGCCCTCCGGTACGCGATTGACAACAACGCGATTGCCAAGGACCTCTTCGGCGGGCTGGCGGACCCGATCCACAGTTTCCTGCCTCCCTTCATGTTCGGCTACAGCGAGGATGTGACCCGCTTCGAGTACAACCCGGACAAGGCGCGGCAACTGCTGAAGGATGCCAACGTCCCGAAGGATTGGAACCCGAGCGCGATGACCGTCTCGGCGCTGATCATCAGCCGCCGCATCCTCGAGGCCGTCGCGTCGTACTGGAAGGATATCGGCGTCAATGTGAAGGTGGACATCATCGAGCAGGGCATCTACAACCAGCGGGAACTCTCCGGGGATTACGACATGGACGCGAATTACATCTCGCGCATTGACCCGGATCAGATCGCCACACCCACGTACCGCTCGACGACGAACCGCAACGGCTACAAGGGCGCGGACGATCTGATTGACGCGGCGCGGGCGGAGCCGGACCCCGCGAAGCGGGCGAAACTCTACCGGGATTTGCAGGACAGGGTCTCCCAGGATTCCCCGGCCGCGTTCGCCGTGGCCGTCTCGGAGCACCTGATCGTCAACAAGCGGGTGACGGGCGAATTGGGCGCGGGGTGGCAGGAGCGCCACGACTGGTTCAACCTCGATGTCCCCGCCGAATAGCGCGACGGCGTGTCCGCAGGAGGGGGCATGAACCACGTCATTCAGCGCCTGGCGCAGTCCGTGCTCACGATTTTCGGCGCGCTGACGATCGTCTTCCTCGTCCTGCGGCTCACGCCGGGGGACCCGACGGCGATCATGCTCGGCGACTACGCGACGCCGGAGTTGGTGGCGACGCTGCGCAAGCAATACGGCCTCGATAAGCCGCTGCCGGTGCAGTACGTCGTCTTCCTCAAGAATACCGTGACGGGCAACTTCGGGCAGTCGCTCTCGCAGAAGACGAGCGCGATGTCGGTGATTAGGGGCGCGCTGCCGTACACGGTCGAACTGGCGCTCGCCGCGATGCTCGTCACCTGCGTCGTCGGCATCCCGCTCGGGATGATCGCCGCGCTCAAGCGCAACACGGCCGCCGATTTCGCCGCGATGGTGATCGCGCTCCTCGGCGTGGCGATGCCGGGGTTCCTGCTCGCGCTGCTGCTCATCTACCTCTTCAGTTTCCGGCTCGGCTGGTTCCCCGTGCAGGGGGCCGGAGAGCATGAAGGCGTGGCCTCACAACTCCACCATCTCGTGCTGCCCGCCATCGCGCTCGGCTTCCAGTCCGCCGCGCTCGTCGCCCGCACGACGCGCTCCGCACTTCTCGCCGTGCTTGGTGAGGATTACGTCCGCACGGCGCACGCGAAGGGTCTCGCGCCGCGCACCGTCGTGCGGGAGCACGCGCTCCGCGCCGCGCTCGTGCCCATCCTGGCGGTGCTGGGGCTTTTCTTCGGCCAATTGCTCGGGGGCGCGGGCGTCGCCGAGATCGTTTTCTCAAGGCCGGGGCTGGGTAAGTTGCTCGTCAATGCGATCCTCCTGCGGGACTACCCACTCTCGCAGGCGCTGATCGCCGTCTTCCTCGTCGGCGTGATCGGCGTCAACTTCCTCACGGATACGCTCTATGGATTCGCGGACCCGCGCCTCCGGCGCGGTTAGGGAGCAGGGTGCAGATGGCGACGCGTAGCGAGTCTGTGACGATTGCGGGCGCGCCGGCGCGGGAGCGGAACGCCCCCCGCACCTTCTGGCGCGACATGGCGCGCAGCTTCCGCCGCAACCCCGCCGCGATGGTCGGGCTGGCGCTCGTGCTGCTCTTCCTCATCGCGGCGGCGTGGGGCGCGCTCGCCTCGCCGGCGGATACGAACCGCAGCAGCCTCGCGCAGCGGCTCAAGCCGCCGAGCGGCGCGCACATCATGGGCACGGACGGCTTCGGGCGCGACATCCGCAACCGCATCCTCGAGGGCGCGCCGCTCGCGCTCGCCGTCGGGGTCGTCTCCGTGGCGAGCGGCGGATTGGTTGGCTGCACGCTCGGCCTCCTGGCGGGGTACTACCGGGGCAAGGTCGGCACCGCGATCATGCGGCTGATTGACGCGATGCTCGCCTTCCCGACGCTGCTGCTCGCCCTGGCGATCATGGCGACGCTCGGGCCGGGGCTGACGAATGTGATGATCGCCGTCGGCTTCTCCACCTTGCCGCGCTTCGCGCGGATGATGCAGGCGGAGGTGCTGGCGATCGGTGAGCGCGAGTACATCACCGCCGCCCGCGCCATCGGCGCGCCCGCCCGCTCGATCATCCTGCGGCATATCGTGCCGAACTCCGTCTCCTCCGTGCTCGTGATGGCGACGCTCTACGTCTCGACGGCGATCCTCGCGGAGGCGACGCTCAGCTTCCTCGGCCTCGGCCCGCGCCCGCCCACCCCGACGTGGGGCTCGATGATCAACGACGGCAGTTCGGTGCTGCAAGGGGCGCCGTGGGTCGTCCTCTTCCCCGGCCTCGCCATCACGGTGACGGTGCTCGGCTTCAGCCTCGTCGGCGACGGGTTGCGGGACGCGCTCGACACGCGCCTGCGCGAGCGATAACGGCGGCGCGACGCCGCGAGAAAGGGAGAGTTACCATGGCGAACCGAACGATCCGCATGGTCTCGTACAACTGGGATTATCTGCAACCGCTCGCGTGCGGCGATGTGCGGCCGGAGGGCATCAATCTCATCATGGAGCGCGGCGAGTCCCTCGGGCGGATCGCCAACGAGCCGGGGATAGACGCGACGGAAACCTCCCTCAGCCACTACCTCATCCGCCTGTCGCGCGGGGAGCGGGACCTCGTCGGGTTGCCGATCTTCATGATGCGCTCCTTCCGGCATCGCTGCTTCCTCGTCCGGCGCGACAGCCCGCTCGCGGATTTCCCGGACCTCGTCGGCAAGCGGATCGGCACCGACGGCTGGGCGAACACGGGCAACACCTGGAGCCGCGCGGCGATGCGCGAGCGCGGCGTGGACATCGCCGGGATCGAGTGGGTGGTCGGGCCGCCCGAGGAGACGACGCCCGCGATGCGCGCCGGCAATGTGACGTATCCGCCCTACGTCGGCGACGCGCCGGAGGGCAAGACGCTCGTCGGGATGCTCTTGGCGGGCGAACTGGACGCGCTGATGATCCCCTTCATGCCGCGCGGCTTCTTCACGAAGGAGAGCCCGATCGTCCATCTCTTCCGCGACTTCCGCACCGCAGAGAAGGAATACGCCCGGCGCGTCGGCTATTGTCCGGGGATCCACGTCGCGGCGCTGCGCCGGTCGGTCTTCGAGAGCGACCCGACGATTGCGCCGCGCCTCTTCGCCGCCTTCGAGGAATCGAAGCGGCGCTGGCGGGAAGATCGCCGCCGACTGGCGGACACGACGCCATGGGTGCTGATGGAATTGGAGGAGACGGCGATGCTGCTCGGCGAGGATTGGCAGCCGTACGGCGTCGAGCCGAACCGGAAAATGCTCGCGACGTTCTGCGAGGAGCAGCTGGCGCAGGGGCTCGTCACCCGGCCGCTCTCCCCCGACACCGCCTTCGCGGACTATGAGGCGGTCGCGCGCGGTTAGCGCGGGGCGATGCGGCCACCGCAAAAGAACAGGAGATCGGCCTGTCGCTCGTGCGGTCGCACATGAGTGGCTCAGAACCGACTGCGATCGGCGTTGGCCCCGTCACGCAGTTCTTGGAAGCTCCAATCTCCGGGGCGCCTCCAGCTCGTTGGTGTTGACGAGAGGCGACGAAACAAAGCGACCAACGCCTTGATCGCCCATTCTTCATTGGCGCGTGCGTGCAGCCGCTGTACGCCCGCGCCACCTCCGCAACTTTCTTTGTATACAATGGAAAAAGTGGAGCCCTGATCCGGACTTGAACCGGAGACCTCATTCTTACCAAGAATGTGCTCTACCAACTGAGCTATCAGGGCCGATGTGCGTGGTGGGCAGGGAGGGATTCGAACCCCCGTAGCTTTCGCAACTGGTTTACAGCCAGTCCCATTTGGCCGCTCTGGTACCTGCCCAACGTCTCTCGTGCATTGGAGCCGACGGCCGGACTTGAACCGGCAACCGACGGTTTACAAAACCGTTGCTCTGCCATTGAGCTACGTCGGCGCGTCGCTGCCGTCGGCGCCCCCGCCGCAGAGCAGAGTATACGGTGAGAGCGGTCGAACGGTCAAGCGGATCGTGCGAATTGTCCTTTGGCACCCATACGGCGGGGAAAAAACGGTATTGACATTGCGGGGGCGCCAGTGCATACTCTCTGCGCACCCATCGTGCGCGGGTGGCGGAATTGGCAGACGCGCCAGGTTGAGGGCCTGGTCCCGGTTTACGGGGTAAGGGTTCAAGTCCCTTCTCGCGCACCACCTCTTTTTCTCTGCATCACCCCCTTGGGCGATTAGCTCAGCCGGTCAGAGCGCCACGTTTACACCGTGGATGTCGCAGGTTCGAACCCTGCATCGCCCACCATGCGCGCTCGCCATTGACCCGCCGTATCGCCGCGTGCGATACTTGACCATCGTACGGACAGTGCGATGCGTCGCTGTCCGTTCTCCGTATCCTGAAGGAGGCGAGCGTCCGATGCAGACGGTCGAGAAGTACCTGAGCAGCCCCGATCCGTCCCCATCCGACGCGGCATTCGCCGCCAAATTCGGCCCCGAAGCGCTCACATTCGATGATGTCCTGATCGAGCCGGCCGCCTCGGAGGTCCTGCCGAAGGATGTCAGCACCGCCACGCGCCTGACGCGCGACATCACGCTCTCTATCCCCCTCATCTCCGCCGCGATGGACACCGTCACGGAGGCGCGCCTCGCCATTGCCCTCGCACGGGAGGGCGGCATCGGCGTCGTCCACCGCAACCTGCCG
>JAICIL010000011.1 GCA_025924435.1 Chloroflexia bacterium
GGCACGTGGGGGTGGCGCTGGGGGACGGGACGATGGTGTCGGCGCTGGGGGGCGGGGTGGTGCGGACGGGGTACGGGGGATGGGTGTCGTACCTGGGGTGGCGGCCGTACGGGGCGAGCGCGCCCGCCGACGCGCCGATCACGCTGCAAGTGTACGAGACCACCAGCCCCGGCGATCCGCCCCCGAGCGCGCAGGCAGCCGCCATCCCCGTGCCCGATGATGTCGCCGCCATGCTGCTCCAGCATGCGGAACAGGTCGCGGATGTCGCGCTGGATCGCCTCACCCCGCCGGTGCGCGCCGATTGGGGAATCCTGCCGTCACATCTCCTGATGCCGCATCACACGACCGTGTGACGGACGATTCGCCCGCGATTGATAGGCGGGACGGACGGGCCATGCGCGAATGGCGGATCGCCAGGGATTGACTTTCTCCGGCGCGTCTGCTACGGTGCGTACCGTGATGAAGCAGATGGTTCGCCCCGACTGGTTTTACGCCTTCTATTTTACCCCGCCGGTGTTGTCGGCCGGGGTGGAGGCGCTGACCGCGCGAACCTGACCCGAATGCGATGACAACACCGGCGGATGCAGCGGCACATCAGGCCCGCTGTTTTTTTGTGCGTCATCGCACGGCGGGGGAGGATCGAGGGGCGAAACCGATGGTCACATGTGCGATACCGGGAGCGGCACGAGCGCAAGGAGGGGAACCGATGATAGTTCAGATGCGGACGGGGACGGACGACGAGGCGCTGGAGCATGTGCTCGGCACGATCACGGCGGCGGGGCACGGCTACCGGGTGATCGAGGGGACGGAGCGGAATGTCATCGGCGTGCTCGGTGGCGCGCCGTCGCAGGACCTGTTCGACCGCGTGCAGGGGCTGCCGGGCGTCGAGATGGTGATCCGCATCTCGAAGCCGTACAAACTCGCCTCGCGGGAGTTCCACCCGGAGCGCACCGTCGTGCGCATCGGCGATGTGGCGATCGGCGGCGAGACGCCCGTCCTGATGGCGGGGCCGTGCGTCGTCGAGGGGCGCGAGCCGCTCCTGAAGACCGCGTGGGCGGCGAAGGAGGCGGGCGCGGTGATGCTGCGGGGCGGCGCGTACAAGCCGCGCACGTCGCCGTACTCCTTCCAGGGCCTCGGCGTCGAGGGGCTGCAATTGCTCGCCCTCGCCCGCGAGGAGACGGGCCTGCCCGTCGTCACCGAGGTGATGGAGCCGGATCAGGTGGAAGTCGTCGCCGAGTACGCCGACATGCTCCAGATCGGCGCGCGCAACATGTCGAACTTCCCGCTCCTGCGCAAGGCGGGGCGCTCGGGCCGGCCCGTCCTCCTCAAGCGCGGCTTCTCCGCGACGATCGAGGAGTGGCTGATGAGCGCGGAGTACGTGCTGGCGGAGGGGAATGAGGATGTCGTCCTCTGCGAGCGGGGCATCCGGGGCTTCGACCCGATCGTCCGCTTCACGCTCGACCTGACCGCCGTGCCGCTCCTCAAGGACCTGACGCATCTGCCGGTGATCGTGGACCCGTCGCACGGCACGGGCCGCCGCGCGCTCGTCGCCCCGATGTCGCTCGCCGCCATCGCCGCCGGTGCGGACGGCCTGATCGTCGAGATCCACCACGACCCGGCACAGGCGCTCTGCGACGGCCCGCAGGCGATCCTACCCGAAGTGCTCCGCCAGATCGCGGACGGCATGGGCCTCGTCCACGCCGCCATCCGCACGCCGGTGCTGGCGTAGGGGGTTTTGGGAAAAACCCTCGCGAAATTGCCCGCCGAACCCCCTTGACAAACGTCCGTACATCCCGTATATTCATCAGTGTAAGGTCCCGATGACCGATGTTCCCCAGCCGGATACCGAAGCCGCAAGGCTCAAGGGTTCGGATGGAGCGCACTGGCTGTCGGGGTCTTACACGTTAAGGGCGGATTTTCCTAACCCCCGGCTCCTTCCCGCAGGTGCCCTCTGGGCAGGAGGAAGGGGTGACGCTTCGCAATATCGAGGCGTTCCACATAGCGCCCCGATGCTCCGGAGGCTCACTCCCCTTCCCGCGCCGGGAAGGAGTCGGGGGTTAGGCTGACCCACGATTGCGTCGCCATCGCCGCGTCGAGCGCGTCGAGGATCGTCTGCACGGCGACGCCGTCGCGGAAGTTCGGCGCGGGGGCGGGTTCGCCTTCCTGAATCGCGCGGATGAAGCGCGTCGCGATGCCCACCCGGTCGTGCGGCGCGTCCGGCACGGGTAATTCGTGCGGCGCGGGGTCGGCGTCCGTCGCGCCCCGGAGATCGGCGGGCGCGACGAGCAGCGCGCCCGCCGTGCCATTGAACTCGAAACTGAATCCGCCCCGATGGTAGGCAATCGGCACGCCGCGCACCGTCGCCATCGCGCCATTGACGAAGCGGAGCAGGGCGATGAAGCCATCCGGCGCGGTGATATCGGAAATTTCGCCGCCGTCCGCGAGCGTGATCGTCGGGACGGTGACCGCCGCCGTGCAGGTGACGGCCGCCACCTCGCCCCAATACCAGCGGAGCAAGTCGAAGAGATGCGGTCCCGCCGATCCGGCGAGGATGCCGCCACCCTGCGCCCGATCCACGAACCAGCCCGCCTTGCTCGTGCTCCACATCGGCCCACGGAGATAATCCGCCGGATTCAGGCTGATGCGCGCGTCGGCGAGCGTCGGCGTGCCGAGGTATCCGGCATCCATCAACCGCCGCGCCTCCCTGTACGTCGCGCCGAACCGCGTCTGGTGGTTAACCATGTGGACGATGCCCGCCGCCTCCGCCGCGTCGCGCATCGCCACCGCCTCCGCGAGCGTCGCGGCGAGCGGCTTCTCGCAGAAGACGTGCTTCCCCGCCGCGATCGCGTCGAGCGCCATCCGGCGGTGCAGCGCGGGCGGCGTGGCGATGACGACCGCGTCCACGTCCGCGCCGAGCAAATCGCGATAGTCGTCCGTCGCGCGCGGGATGCCGAACTGCCGCGCCGTCGCCTCCGCCCGTTCCTGTTGCGCCGAGCAGACCGCCGCGACGACCGCGCCCGGCACGTGTTGGAATGCCTTAATGTGCTCCGTGCCCATGCCGGTCCCGATGACACCGACGCGTACAGTCTTCGTGCTCGCTGCCATCTCCGCCTCATTCCCGCTCATTGGATATGTCCTTGCAGCCGCGCGCCGCGATGCCCCGCGTGAGTATGGCGCGCGGGTACTTTGAAGCGCAAGAACCGGATAGAGCGACGTGCCGCCCTGCCCTATGCTGGAAGCAGAAAGGAGACGGACGATGCGACTCGATCAAGTGTACGACGCCCCTTCGATCACCGCGCGCTGCATCGGACAGGACATCCTCGCCGCCGCGGCACGCGAGCAGATGATCCAGGGAGTACGAGGGATCGCCTCTCGCCGGGTGACGATTGTCGAGGTTGGACACCTGTTGGTGCGCCTCGGTCAATGGCTGCAAACGGTGGCGCAACACCCCACGTATCAGGAGGAAACGGTACAATGGTAAGCATGAAATACGCGGACGAGACAGAGATGACGGTGTTGACGACGCCGATTACCGACAACGGACACGAACCCGCTCCCTGGGATGAGGAGCGGCGGTGGCAATCTGTCCTCGCGCGCGATGTGGAGGCGGACGGCGCATTCGTCTACGCCGTCCGCACGACGGGTATCTACTGCCGCCCCACCTGCCCCTCGCGGCGGCCCCGGCGCGAGCATGTCGCCTTCTTCGCCCTGCCGGAAGCGGCGGAGCAGGCCGGGTTCCGCGCCTGCCGCCGCTGCCACCCGGAGCAGGCGGCGATCCGCGACCCGCAGGTGGAGGTCGTGCAGCGCGTCTGCCGCGCCATCGCCGCGAACCCGGAGGAGCCGCCGACGCTCGCCAGCCTCGGCGCGGCGGTCGGCCTCAGCCCGTTCCACCTGCAACGGACCTTCAAGCGCGTCATGGGCATCACGCCCCGGCAGTATGCGGACGCCTGCCGGATGGATCGCCTCAAGGGCGAACTGCGCAACGGCGAGGCGGTATCCAGCGCGCTCTACGGCGCGGGGTACGGCTCGCCCAGCCGCCTCTACGAGCGCGCGCCCGCCCACCTCGGCATGACGCCCGCCGTCTACCGGCGCGGCGGCGCGGGGATGCGCATCCAGTACACCGTCGTCCCCTGCCCGCTCGGCCTGCTGCTCGTCGCGGCGACGGAGCGCGGCATCTGCGCCATCAACCTCGGCGACACCGACGACGCGCTGGCGGACGGTTTGAAGAAGGAGTATCCCGCCGCCGCGATCGCGCGGGACGCCGACGGCCTCGATACGGCGGTGGCGGCGATTATCCGCCACCTGCGCGGGCAGGAGCCGCACCTCGATCTGCCGCTCGATGTGCAGGCGACCGCTTTCCAGTGGCGCGTTTGGGAGGCGTTGCGGGCCATCCCCTACGGCAGCACGCGCTCCTACGGCGAGATCGCCCGCGCCATTGGCCGGCCGACGGCCGCCCGCGCCGTCGCTCAGGCGTGCGCCACGAACCGCGTCGCCCTCGCCATCCCCTGCCACCGCGTCGTCCGCGAGGGCGGCGATCTCGGCGGCTACCGCTGGGGCGTCGAGCGCAAGCGCACGCTACTCGCGCGGGAGAAGATCGGGGGATAGCCCACCCCCAGCCCCTCCCGGCGCGGGAGGGGAGCCGAACCGGGCGCACAGCCGTGCGCCCACCGACCATCCATTTCATTGGCGGCATAGATACCGAATCGGGGGTATGAATGCTTATAGAGGAATGAATAATCGATTTATTCCTCTGTCAATATGACCTGATCGTTTCGTGATCACTAAATCCGAAAAAACGAGCGTAATATTGTACGCGTCGCTTTGAATACTCACTTCGTGAAAATCTATGCCGATTTCTTGCTGCCATTTGGCTGCTTTCTCGGACGGCGATACAAGCTCCCATCCGGGATACAATAACGACCAGTTCGCTCCCCAAACATAGCCCTCCAAATCCTTGCCTGTTTCGTAAACGATGAGCCGGTCATCGAGTGATCTTCGATAGTGCTTGCCCGATAGCGGGGTAGAGAAGTTTGCCTCGACGCAGTATCGAAAAAGATACGAATAGGTACCTCGCTCGGCGGGCCCGACGTGATTTTCGACGATCAGCTCGTAATCACGCATGTACCGCGTGTACGAATGAAAGAGCAATGCACCGTCAAAGAGATCAAAGGCTTTCATCATTGCCCGCAGCTCTTCGACCTTCACGCTTTCCTCCCATCATTAGAGGAGCGTTTCACGCTAATCCTCGGCGATTTGGCCGATGGTTTGCCAGAAGGTGGGGTAGGAGACATCGACGGCGCTGGCGCCGTGGATGGCGGTTGTTTCGCCGTCTTGCGCGATCAGGGCGGCGATAGCCCAGGCCATCGCGAGACGATGGTCGCCGTGGCTCTCCTGCGCCTCGGCGAGCAGGACGTTCGGCCCCTCGATGACGAAGCCGTCGTCCGCCGCCTCCGCCCGCGCGCCGAAGCGCCGCAAACCCTCCACGACCGTCGCGACGCGGTCCGACTCCTTGACGCGCAGTTCGGCGGCGTCGCGCACGACCGTCCGCCCCTCCGCCATCGCCGCCGCGACCGCCAGCACGACCAGTTCATCAATGCCGCGCGGGATGAGCGATCCGCCGATTTCCGCGCCTTTGAGCCGCGACGAGCGCACGGTGAGGTCCGCGACAGGTTCGCCGGAGATTTCGCGCGCATTGCGCACGTCAATCTCCGCGCCCATCAATGCGAGCATATCGAGGATGCCGGTGCGCGTCGGGTTGACGCCGACGTGCTCGATCGTCAGTTCGGCGTCCGGGTGCGCGGCCCCCGCGACGAGCCAGAAGGCGGCGGACGAAATATCGCCGGGCACGTCCACATCGCGCGCGGCCAGCGGGTTGCCGGGTGTCAATGTCAGCGCGCCGTCCGTTTCGACCAAATCCGCGCCCATCGCGCGCAGCATCCGCTCGGTGTGGTCGCGCGAGTCGGTGCGGCCCGCGAGCGTCGTCGGGCCGTCCGCGAAGAGGGCGGCGAGCAGGAGCGACGATTTCACCTGCGCGGAGGCGACGGGCAACGCGTATTCAATGCCGTGGAGGTCGCCGCCGCGGACGCCGAGCGGGAGGAGTCTGCCATCTTCCCGCCCGTCAATCCGCGCGCCCATCCGCCGCAGGGGATCGGTGACGCGCCCCATCGGGCGACGGCGGAGCGAGCCGTCGCCCGTCAGCGCGGTGAAGAAGGGCTGTCCGGCGAGGATGCCCAGCAGGAGGCGCGTCGTCGTGCCGCTGTTGCCGCAATCGAGGATGTCCGCCGGTTCGGCGAGGCCGTGGCTGCCCGCGCCGTGCACCGTCAGCGCGCCGCCCGCTTCTTCGATGCGGACGCCCATCGCGCGCAGGGCGGCGAGCGTCGTCCGGCAATCCGCGCCATCGAGGAAGCCGCGCACGCGCGCCGTCCCGTCCGCGAGCGCGTTGAACAGGAGCGCGCGATGGCTGATGCTCTTGTCACCCGGCACGCGGATCGTCCCGCGCAATCGCCGCGCCCCCAGTACCCGCCGCACATCCTCAGCCGTCGCAACCGTCATCCCGGCACCTCTTGAAAGCGATTGAACCACAGAGGCGCAGAGGACGTAGAAGACGCAAAGGAACACAGAGAGAAAAAATTATCGAAATCCCGTTCCTACCTTTTCCCTTCTTTGCGTCCTCTGCGTTCTCTGCGTCTTTGCGGTTCTCCCCGGTTTCCGCCCTACCGTGGGGCGGCGTATTCCTCGAAGGGCGCGAAGTCGAGGTCGTGCTTCGCGAAAAAGGCGGGGAGGGTGGCGCGCTCCGCCGTCGGCGTCGTGCGGATCCAACCGACGCACATCGCCTCCAGGCTGACCATGTCGGCGAGCTGGTAGCGGGATTGCCCGCGTGCGAACGCCTCCGCCGCGCGCCGCGCCGCGTTCTCCCGCGCCACCCGCTGCTCCTCCGGCAGATCGGCGAGGAATTCCGCCAGTTTGTCGTTCGCCTCGTCCGCCCATCGCGTGCCGCCCGCGCTCGTGATGCTCATCTCCGCCCCCTTCGCCACGACGTTGTGGAACCCCGCCGACGGCGGAAGGATGCGCGAGCGGACGCCCCGGCGTCAAGTGGAACAGTTGATATGGGTTCGCCTGCGGATCGGTGTCTCGCTGGCGCGGCGAGTGCGACGCGGAACCGTTCGCGCGGCGCGACGTTTCCTTCATTGAGGGCACGCTCGCGTCCCCGCCCCTTGCGAACGACGGTGGGGGCCGCTAGAGTGCAGGGACACACCGACGCATCGCGACAGGGACAGCGACCATGCATGGAGACGACACAACCGTATCGGCGCTCTTGCTCGGCCGGTATCGCGTGGAGGGCGTCCTCGGTGAGGGCGGCATCGGCAATGTCGTGCGGGCGTTCGATCAGCGGCTGCGGCGGACGGTCGCGATCAAGAGCCTGAAACGCTCCCTCGCCGCGATCGAGCCGGCGCAACTGCGCGCCATCGAGGATCGTTTCAGCCGCGAGGCGATTGCCGGCTCGCGCATGGGCAGCCACCCGAACCTCGTCGCCGTCTACGACCTCGTCACCGGGCCGGACGAGACGCTCTACCTGATCCTCGAATACGTCGCGGGCGGCACGCTCGCCCAGCGCATCCGCGCCGATGGGGCGCTCCCCCTCGCCGACACGCTCCGGCTGACGGCGGACATCGCCCGTGGACTGCAGGCCGCGCACGATGTCGGCCTCGTCCACCGGGACATCAAGCCCGCCAACATCTTCATCGCCGCCGATGGCCGCGCCCAGGTCGGCGACTTCGGCATCGCCCAGATTGACGACCTTTCCGGCCGCACGCAGACAACCGTCGGCCACCCCGGCACGCCGCTCTACATGAGCCCCGAGCAGGCGAGTACGACGGGCTATCTCCGCCCGGTCTCGGACCAGTACAGCCTCGGCCTCGTCGTCTTCGAGATGCTCACCGGCAAGGCGTACAAACGGCTCCAGGAGCCGGACGCGGCCGCGCTGCTCGCGGAGCATCCCCGGCCCGTCGGCGCGATGATCGAGCGGCTGATCGCCGAGAACCCGGCGGATCGCTACCCGCAGATGACGAATGTCCTCCATGCGACGCAGGCGATTGCCAGCGTGATGGCGCTCGAACCGGGCGAGCAGACGCCCTCGTTCGCGTCGGATACCCCGCCGGAGACGCGCCGCGCGACCCCGCCGGTCAGCCTCCAACCCGCGCCGCCGGTGGACGCCCCGCCGACCGTGCCGACGCCGCCACCGCCCGCCCCGCCGCAGCAATTTCCACCACCGCAGTATCCGCCACCGCGCAGGATCGGCCGCCGTGGCGTGCTGTTCGGGATCGGCGGCCTCGCCGTCGCCGGGGCGGCGGGCGGCACCTATCTCCTCGTCGGGCGGGACACCGGTAGTAGCGACAGTGGCGATAGCAGCAGCGACAGCAGCGGCGATCCCGCCACCGCGACGCCGCAGCGGTCGGCGGGCGCGGTCCAAGCCACGGCGCGCCGACCGACGAGCACCCCGATTGCGACCACCACAACCGCCCCGCCGACCGCCACCGCGACCGTGCGACCGACCGCGACGCCGGGGCCGACGAATACGCCCATCGCCCTGCCGACCTTCTCGCCCCGCGCGGTGACGGCGAGCATGAGCGACCCGAACGAGTGGAACACGATCAACGTCGAACTCTCCAGCCGCACGCTCGCGAACGATGCCTACACCGTCCGCGTCCTCAAACGCCCCGATGGGCGGGGCCTGCTGTCGTGGGGCGATTGGGTGCCGAAGGAGGTGAAGTTCGCGCCGCAGTTCGCGGCGGAGGTGGAGATGCGGCTGACGGGCGACCCGGCCGGCAGCGCGGGCGGCATCCTCTTCCTCTTCAACCGCGTCTCGCGCACCGAGGAGCAGCAATTCCTCCTCTTCCTGCTCCGGGGCGACGGCCGGTTCAGCGTGCAGCAGCAACTGCCCGGCGGCGAGGGGCACAACGTCGCGCGGATTGACTGGACGCCCTCCGCCGCGATCAAGACGGGCGCGAACGCGCTGAACACGCCGCGCGTCGTCGTCCGCGCGGGCACGCTGACGTGCGGCGTCAATGGCCAGCAGATCGCGCAACTCCCCGTGCCCGCCGAGGTCGCCGCGTTCAATGCCTTCGCCCTCGCGGCGGATGTGCTGAAGGAGAGCGCCCAGCCGGAGGCGAGCGCCACCTTCCGCACTCTCCGCTACGAGCCGTTCGGATAGCCGATCGCCCTATTCCCCGTTCAGGAATCGCAGCGCGACCGCCGCGTGCATGGCGACGCCGGTGGCGAGGGCGTCCTCGTCAATGTCGAAGCGGGGGTGGTGGTGGCCGTAGGTCTTGCCCGTCGCCTCGTTGCGCACGCCGAGGCGGTAGAACGCGCCCGGCGCGGCGTTGATGAAGTAGGACATGTCCTCCGCGCCCATCCCCGGCTCGGAATCCATCACGCGCTCCGGCCCGACGACCGCGAGCGCGACGTCCTTGACGAGGGCGGCCATCTCCGCGTTGTTGACGAGCGGCGGGTAGCCGAGGTGGTATTCCACCTCCGCCGTGGCGCGGAATGTCTCGCAGATGCCGCGCACCACCTGGGGGATGCGCTCCGCCAGCAGTTGCCGCGTCTGCTCGTCGAAGGTGCGGACCGTCGCCTCGAAGTGCGCGTCCTCCGGGATGACATTCGAGACGGTGCCCGCGTGGAGCGTGCCGACGGTGATGACGGCGGGCGAGAGCGGGTTCACCTCCCGGCTGACGAGCGATTGCAGCGCGACGATGCAGTGCGCGCCGATCACGATCGGGTCAATCGCCATCTGCGGCCGCGCGGCGTGCCCGCCCAGGCCCCGGATCGTCACAATCGCCGAGTCCGCCGCCGCGTTGACCGGCCCCGGCAGCACCGCGACCTTCCCGACCGGGATATTCGAGCCGACGTGGATGCCGAAGGCGGCGTCCACATGCGGGTCTTCCATCACCCCCGCCGCGATCATCGGCTTCGCGCCCCCCTCGCCCTGCTCCTCGGAGGGCTGGAAGAGGAACTTGATCGTCCCGGCGAACGCGCCCCGCCGCTCGGCGAGCAGCCGCGCCGCGCCGAGCAGCATCGCCGTGTGCGCATCGTGCCCGCACGCGTGCATCGTGCCGGGGTTCTCGCTCTTGTACGGCACGTCGTTCAGTTCGGTGATCGGCAGGGCGTCCATGTCGGCGCGCAGCAGCACGGTTTTTCCCGGTCCCCTGCCGCCATTGAGGATGCCGACCACCCCCGTCTTCGCGACCCCGGTCTGGAGATCGTCGAGATTGAGCGCGCGCAGCCGCTCGGCGACGAGCCGGGCGGTGTTCTCCTCCCGGAAGCCGAGTTCGGGGTGCTGGTGGAGGTAGCGGCGGTCGGCGACGACGCCGGGGGCGATCTCCTCGGCGCTCTCGCGCAGTTCGGCAACCGTGACCATGGTGGAGCATCCTTTCATGAGAGCCGTCAATCACCAAGGATGCTATCGTAGCGGGTCGTGCGGGAGTGCGCCAGATTCTCCCGTAGGGATGGCCCGCCACCGCCCTGCCGACGGGGCGATGCCGTTCGGCGAATCTCAGCCTTCAGTCCGCATAGAGCATTTCGCGGATGGTGAGCACTTCCTGGCGGAGTTGGTTGCTCGTCTCGATCTCCTTCTCGATCTTCTCCGCGCCGTAGATGACGGTCGTGTGGTCGCGGCCGCCCAATTCCGCGCCGACGTCCGCGAGCGAGCGATCCGTCTCCTGCCGGATGACATACATCGCCACCTGCCGCGGCACGACGATGTCCTTGGAGCGACCCTTCCCGCGCATATCCTTCTCGGAAACGTTGTAGAACTTCGCGATCACCTCGACGATCCGCGCCGGGGTGATGAGGCGGCGGCGGTTGTTCAGCGCCACATCGTTGAGCGCCTGCGTCGCCACGTCCATCGTCACCGCGACGCCGTTCATCCGCGCCATCATCACGATCCGATTGAGCGCCCCCTCCAACTCGCGCACGTTCGACTGAATTTTGTGCGCGATGTAGTCCAGCACCTCGGTCGGCACGTGCATGCCGGCCTCCTCGCCCCGCTGCCGGAGGATCGCCATGCGCGATTCGAGGTCCGGCGTCTGCACGTCGGTCGTCAGGCCGCCCTCGAAGCGGGAGCGCAGCCGGTCCTCCAGCGCGACCATCACCTTCGGGTGGCGGTCGCTCGTCATCACGATCTGCTTCCCCGCCAGCACGAGCGCGTTGAAGGTGTGGAAGAACTCCTCCTGCGTGCTCTCCTTGCCCGCGATGAACTGGATGTCGTCAATGAGCAGCACGTCTATCGTGCGGTAGCGGGTGCGGAACTCCTCGTTGCGGTTCTCGCGGATCGCGTTGATCATCTCGTTCGTGAAAGTCTCCGAGGAGACGTAGAGGACGCGGCAACCGGCGTGCAACTCCATCGCCTTGTGGCCGATGGCGTGGAGGATGTGCGTCTTGCCCAGCCCGACGCCGCCGTAGATGAAGAGCGGATTGTAGGCGCGGCCGGGATCGTCCGCGACCTGTTTCGCCCCCGCCGCCGCCATGCGATTGAAGCCGTTGACGATCAGGTGATCGAAGGTGTAGCGCGGGTTGAGGCCGTGCGCGGGCGTCGGCGCGAGTTCCTGCTGCTGATACTGCGGGAAGGCGGGCGCTTTCGGCGACGGCGCGATGGCCGGGATGTCGCCGCCATGCTCGTCCGCGCGCGTCCGCCGGCCCGGCGCCGCATCCTCGCTCACCGGGCGGCCGAGGACGGTGAAATCCACCGCCACCTCGTAGCCGAGAATGCCCCGGAGCGAGCGGACAATCGGCCCGTGGAACCGCTTCTCCAGTTGCTCGCGGACGAACGTGTTCGGCGCGGCGATCGTCAACCGGGCGTCGTCGGCGTTGAAATCCGCGATCGCCGTGCTGCGCAGGAACGCCTCATAGGAGCCGCGCGGCGTGCGCCCCTGCAAGTCCTCGAGGACCGCCTGCCACACCCTGCTCCCCTGCATCGGCTGCATCGTCGCCATCCCGCTTCACTCCCCGCCGCATCTTCCAAGCCCGGTTCCCTCCACCGGATGTGCGGATTATACACAGTGAACGTACACCTGTCGAGGGGGCGCGCGAAGGAACGAGGCGAAAGTCGCGCGTAACGAGAGTTTTTCAGCCTCGTGCTCCCTCGTACTCGTTACGCGCGACCCGTTACTCGACAGCGGGATATGCACCTTGACTTTGCCCGGCCCGCCGCCTATATTCAGAACGCTTGTTCTAGTCCTCGGGGCGTTCCACGGCTCTCCGGCACGACGCCGCACGCCGGCAAAGATCGGCTGCGGCTGCTCGCTGTTCGCACGCACGAGGAGGAAACCCGATGACGCTCCTTGCACTCTCATTTCGCGGCCCGCTCCCGCAGATTGTTGACGATGACGGCCAGCCACCGAAGCCGCCCGCGCCGAGGCCCGACGCGGTTTGGCCGCGCGCCATCCTGCACGCCGACCTCGACGCCTTCTTCGCCACCGCCGAGATCGCCCGTCGCCCCGCATTGGCGGGTCTGCCAGTGATCGTCGGCGGGCGGAAGGGCGGGCGGGGCGTCGTCTGCGCCGCGTCGTACCCGGCGCGACCGTACGGCATCCATTCCGGTATGTCCATCGCGGAGGCGGAGCGGCGCTGCCCGCACGCCGTTTTCCTGCCGGTGGACGGCGCGTACTACGGCGATCTCGCCCGCCGCTTCCGCGCGATTCTCCTGTCCTACAGCCCGCTCGTCCAGATGACCGGGCCGGACGAGGCGGCGATTGATGCGACGGGGATGGAGCGCGTGAGCGGCCCGCCGGAATTGATCGCGCTCGACATCCGCCGCCGCGTGCGGGAGGAACTGGCGCTCGTCGTCTCTATCGGCCTCGCCACTGGGCGGACGACGGCGAAAATCGCGGCGAAGACGGCGAAGCCAGACGGCTTCCGCGCCATCCCGCCGGGCAAGGAAGCGGCTTTTCTTGCGCCGCTACCCGTCGCGGCGATGCCCGGCATCGGCCCGGCGACCGAGCGCGCGCTGCACGCGATCGCCGTGACGACGCTCGGCGAACTGGCGCGCGTGCCGGAGGCGCAATTGCGCGCCCGGTTCGGCGATCTCGGCCCCGCCCTCGCCCGCCACGCGCGCGGGGAGGACACGACGCCACTCGTCGTCGGCCATGTGATGAAATCCGTCGGCCACGAGCGCACGTTGCGCGAGAACACACGGGACCGGACGCTCCTCCGGGCGACGCTCGCCATCCTCTGCGACGAGACCGCGACCGAACTGCGCGCGCATGGCCGCGCCGCGCGGGTCGTCGCGCTGCGGCTGCGGGATGGGCATTTCCGCTCGGTGGGCATGCAGACGACGCTCTCCCCCGCCACGGATGCCCAGCAGGTGCTGCTGGACGCGGCGTGGGGCCTGTTCGAGCCGTGCCTGGCGCGGCTCGGCTACGGCGCGGTGCGGCTGATCGGCGTGCGCGCCGCCGGATTGGGCGCGGGCGGCACGCAATTGACGCTCCTCAGCGACCGCCCTGAACGGCTTTGCCGAATCAATGCCGCGCTCGATGCCGTGCGCGCCCGGCACGGCGCGCGGGCGATCCGCCCCGCGCTCGCGCTGCTGGCCGGGGGTCGGCGCGACGCCCCGCACCCCGGCGTCGTATGACCGAAGGCGCGTCGCGCGCGGCCCGGCCCTGGCATGTGCGCGAGGGCGAGGATGTCTGGCTCGGCCAACTGGCGCAGGCGGCACGGGCGGGCGACCGGGCCGCGCGGGACGCCCTCTGGCTGGCGGTCGGGCCGCGCCTCGCGCAGATGGCCCACCGGACGGCGTGGGCCTTCCCGGCGCTCGAACACGACGACGCGGTGCAGGAGGCATTCCCGATCTTCGCCGCGCTCGTAGCGACCTGGCCGGGGCCGGATGCGGCGGGGGCGGGCTTCGCGACCTACCTCTTCGGTATGTTCCGCTGGCGGCTGCACTCGCTCCTGCGCGGCTATGATCGCCGCCGCCCCGCCGCGACGACCGGCTTCGACGCCCGCGCGGAGCGGCTCGTCGCCGCGCCGCCGCGCGCGCACGGGCCCGTCGCCTGGCACGAATACGGCGTGGATTTTCCGGCCTTCGTCGCCCGCCTCCCCGACCGCGAGCGCGACATCTTCCTCCTGCGCATCCGGGAGGGGCTGGAAACGCGCGAGGTCGCCGCCCGCCTCGGCCTGACGCCGCGCACCGTCTCTCGCCACTGGAACATCACCCTCCGCCGCCTGCGCGCGCTGGTGCAACGGGGTTCCCCCCTCCCCTGACCCCTCCTCCGTGCGCGGGAGAGGGGTCAGGGGAGGGGAGCCATCAGGGGCTATGAAAGCCGGTTTCCGCACCGTACACTGTCACACCGGAGGCAGGCTGGAAAGCCCGCGCGACCGCGATGATGAGGAGGGAAAATCATGCGCGTGCTGGTGATGGGGTCCGGCGGGCTGGGCGGGTACTTCGGCGGGATGTTGGCGCGGACGGGGCACGATGTGACCTTCGTCGCGCGCGGGGCGCATCTGGCGGCAATGCGGGAGCGCGGGCTGGAGGTCCGCACCGATGAGGAGACGTACCGCTTCCCCACAGTCGCCGCGGTCGCGGCGCCAAGCGAGGCGGCGGGCGACTTCGATCTGATCCTCTTCACCGTCAAGGGGTACGACGCCGAGGCCGCCGCGAACGCCCTGCGCCCCGTGATCGGCCCCGAGACGGCGGTGCTCACGGTCCTCAACGGCGTGGACAGCGCGGAGCAACTGGCCGCCATCCTCGGCCCGGAGCATGTGCTGGCCGGGACGACCTTCATCCGCTCGACGCTCGCCGCACCGGGCGTGATCGAGCAGATGGGCACGCTGCGCCGCGTCGTCTTCGGCGAGTTCGCGGGCGGGCCGACGCCCCGCGTCGCGCGGGTCGCGGAGGCCCTGCGGGCGGCGGGCATCGAGGTCGAGGTCGCGCAGGACGCGCGCGTCGCCGTCTGGCAGAAGTTCGTCATGCAGGCGCCGCACGCGACGATGACGAGCACCTGCATGATGCCGTGCGGCCCGATCCGCGAGACGCCGGAGGGCGATGCGCTCTACCGCGCGCTGATCGCGGAATGCGTCGCGGTCGGGCGGGCGGGCGGCGTCGCGCTGCCGCCGGACGCCGAGGAGACGGCGATGGGCGTCGTCTGGCGATTCCTCTACGAGCAGAAGACCTCGATGTCCATTGACTACGAGCGCGGCAATCGCGTCGAGCTGGAGCAACTGACGGGTGCGGTCGTCCGGCGCGGCGCGGCGCTCGGCGTCCCGACGCCGACATTCGATGTCCTCTACGGCGTCCTCAAAGTTCGCGCTCTCGCCAGCGGGGGATTGGCCTAACGCCCCGCCCCCCGCCCTCCTGTCCGCGTGCACAGACGGTTCCGCGAGCGACGTGGTGCGGTGTACGCGGGCGATTTCATCGGCGCTCTGCCTCCCCCGGCAGCGCGATCCGATAGAAGCGCGCCGCGCTGCCGCAGAACAGATTACCTTTTTCCGTCGCGCTCGCCCCCTGCGTCAGCCGCTTGCAGGCGTTCCAGTACACGGCGTAACTGAACGACTCCTTGTCCACCGGGAAGTTGCTCTCGAACATGCACCGGTCGGCGCCGAACGCCGCGATGCAGGCCTCGAAATAGGGGCCGCTGGCCGCCGCGAGCCGCTCCGAGGAGAGCGGTTCGGGCTGCTCGTGGAAGCCGAGGCCGGTGAGCGGCATCCCCAGCCCGCCTAATTTCACATGGACATTCGGGCAGGTCGCCAGATCGCGGATGCTGGCGCTCCACGCGGCGAACATCTCGTCGCGCCGCCCGGCATAGGCCCCGATCCCCAGCGGCCCGCCGACGTGGTTCAGGACGATTGGCGTCTCCGGGAAGGCCCGCGCGAGATCCGTCAACTCCGGGATCTGCGGATGGTACATCCAGGCGTCGAAGGAGAGGCCGAGCGGCGCCAACTGCGCGAAGCCCGCGCGGAAGTGCTCATCGCCGAGCAGCCCCGGCCGGGGTGCGTTGGAGGGGCGGGGCACGGAGGCCTCCCAGGCGTTGGTGTGGCGGATGCCCCGGAAGCGGCCACCACCGGCCCGGATGTGCGCCTCCAGCACGTCCCGCACCGGCGCGCCGAGCGTCAAGTCGGCGTGGCCGACGATCCCGGCGCAGACGCGGGTCGGCCCATAGCCGCCGCTCGCGCTCATCGCGGCGACGCCGTTGACGAACTCGGTCTCGCCGACGGGGCGGAGCGGCTCGGGGCCGTCGGCGCGGTGCATCGCGCGGCATTGGAGGAAGACGGTGGCGACGATGCGATGGCCGCTATTCAGGTCTGCCAGGAGTTCGTCGAGCAGATAGCGCCAGCCGGGGCGGTCCCAGAGGTGATGGTGCGGGTCAACGATCGGCAGATCGGGTTCGAGGATCTCCTCGCGCCACCGGTCCAGCCATTCCTGGCGGACGGGCGAAGGGGCGTGGAGGGCGGTGGGCGCTGCGGTCGAGGCATTCATAGCATCTCCTCAATCCTGAGTCTCCGGGGCCACACCAACGGTCAACGGACATCCGGGAACGATCCGGACGGCGCAACGGCAGGGAGCGGGCCAATCGCCAACCGGCAGGAGGGAGGTGCTGGCATGTTGGTGCGCCCGGCACAGGATAGATGTTTGCCGGCCTCGGGACAAGGGCGCCTCGCCGGCCCACAGCATGGAAATCGCCCCGTCCGGTACCCTACACACCGGACGGGGCGATTTCCTTTGACCTCTTTCCGCGAAGGTAATACCAAATATAGCGCCGTGCCGGGCGGCAAACATCCGACCGGGGTTGGGACTTTTCTGCGACTAAAGTCTGATCCGCCGATAGCGGCGCGGGAAGATGTGCAAGAAGGCCCCCGACGGCGCCGGATCGGTCAGTCGTCCGTCCCGCGCCCCTCGAGCCGCTCCTTCTGCGCCAGCAGCGCCGCCTCCACCCGGCTATGCACTTGCAGCTTGCCGAGGATGTTCGTCATGTAGTGCTTGACGGTCTTCTCCGCCAGATGCAGCCGCGCGCCGATCTCCTGATTGCCCAGCCCCGTCGCCACCAACTCGAGCACCGCCCGCTCGCGGGCCGTCAGCTCGGCGAGCGGGCTGACCGGTCGTGGGTTCGACATCTCCACCAGCACGCGGCCGGCGAGCGGCGGCGCGACGTAGACCTCCCCCGCGTGCACCGCCCGGACGATCGCCGCCAGCTCCCGCGCCGCGACGCCCTTCAGCGCGTATCCCGCCGCCCCCGCCTTGAGCGCGGCGAAGAGCTTGTCCTCATCCTCCGCCACCGTCAGCATGACCACCCGCGTGGCGGGGCAGGAGCCCGCGATTTCCCGCGCGGCGTGCAACCCACTCCCCGGCATCGTCACGTCCAGCAGCGCAACGTCGGGAACGAGCTCGCGCGCCAAGCGGATCGCGCCCGCCGCGTCGTCCGCCTCCCCCACCACGGCGATGTCGCCCGCCAGGTTGAGCGCGCGCACGACACCGTCGCGGAAGAGGGGATGGTCGTCGGCGACGATCACCTCGATGCGGACCCCGTCGGGATGTTGCTGCTCTGCCATCGCTCCTCCGCTTGCTCAAGTGGCCAGCACGCGTCGACCGCCGCGCCCGCGCCGGCCGCCGACATGAAGGCGAAGTCGCCCCCCAGCAGTCGTGCCCGCTCGCGCATGCCGGCCAGTCCGAGATGTTGGCCGCCATCGTCGCGGCCCGCCACCGATGGTACACCCGGCCCACGATCGCTGACGCGCAGGCAGAGCCTGCCCGCCTCGTGCCAGGCGGCCACCTCCACCCCCATCCCCCGGCCGTGCCGGGTCGCGTTCGAGAGCGCTTCCTGGAGCGTGCGGAAGAGGGCGATCGTCACGGCCGGCGGCGCGCGCTCGGGCAGGTCGCGCAGCGCCAGCGCCACCGCCGTCCCGGTGCGCCGCGTGTGGTCCCGGACGGCGCGCTCGATCACCGCGCGGATCGTCAGCCCTTCAAGCTCGGGGAGCAGCAACCCCGCGGAGATGGCGCGGATCTCGGCGAGGGCGGCGCGCACCGCATCGTGCACGAGGGCGTCGTCGGCACTCCCCCCCTCGCTGTGCCCCTCGTCGGGCTGCTCGGCCATCCGCATCATCGCGAGGGCGAGCACCTGGCCGGGGCCGTCGTGCAGGTCCGCGCTGATGCGCCGCAACGCCTGCTCGTTCAGCGTCGTCGTGCGGATCCCCGCCTGCCGCACGCGCTCGCCGAGGAGGGAGTTCTCCGCCAGCAGCCGCTGCAGCGCCGCGACCCGCTCGTCCAGCGCCCGCCGCTGTCGCCGGATCGTCGCGCTGCCCCGGCCGACGATGCCGGCGAGCAGCAGGTAGGTCGTGACGGTGAGGAGGGTCACGATCTCCCACAGATGGATCCGCGCCGCGCGGATCTCGCCCTCCAACCGGTCGGGCAGCTGATAGAACTCCGCCACGGCGATGACCCGGTCATCCCGGTCCGCGCGGACCGGCACGTAGACCGAGACGAGGCGGGACCAATGCTGCCGCTCGTACTCGTTCTCCGGGTTCTGCAGGTCGCTGATCTCCGCCGCCACCGTGCCGGCGAGCGCGCGCTCCAGGTCGTCATCAATTGGATAACTCCGACCGATCAATGCGGGGTCCGGGCTGTAGAGCACCTCGCCGCCCCGCGACCAGATCTTGAGGGTGACGATCCGCTGGCGCAGCGGGCCGGTATTCAGCAGACGATCGAGCGCCCCGACGTCCCCCTCATCGAGGCTGTCCCGGGCGGCGAGCGGCTGCAAGTACGGGCTGACGATGCCGTCAACGAAAACCGAACTGATGGCGGCGTTCTCGTCCAGCGCGCTCCGCTCCATCTGCTTCCCCACCCAGACGCCCATCACGAGGCCACTGCCGAGCAGGACAAAGAGGCTGACGAGCATGAACTCGCGCGCGAGCGACCACCGCGCCTGTGGCGTGCCCGGTTCGCGGAGGTCGGTGGCAGTGGTGATGTATCCGTTCGTTCCCATCCAACACAGTATAGCGGTGTCGCGTGCGGTGCGGCACTACCCGCAGTCCGACGAGCGATCGGACGAAAGTCCGATGGAAACGCAGCCCCCGGATGGATGCGTCCGGGCGGTGCGCCCGCCATGATGGGGGTGCGAGCGATTGCGCCGAGTTCGGACAGGGCGCGCACCAGGACGGATGCCGCCACATCGAGAGGAGAGAGCCGATGATTCACGCTACCCGACCCCGATTGACCCACACGGCGTGCCCCGGCGCACGCCGGCGCTTCGCGCGGATCGCCGGCGTCTGCGGGCTGTTCCTGCTGAGCATGGTCTTCGCGGCGCTGCCGGTGGCGGCGGACAAGCATGGCGGCGACAGCGGCAGGGGGAGCGATGACACAGCCCAGACCGGCCAGCACCATGACGGCGACAGCCGTGGGCAGGGTCGCGTCGCGAACAAACCGGGCGACGACCACGGCATAGCCGAGAACGAACCCGGCGATGATCGTGGCATGGTCGAGAACGAACCGGGCGACGACAAGGGCCAAGCGGAGAACGAGCCTGGCGACGACAACGGTGGCGACGCGAATGGCGCGCGCATCATCCCCGTCCTCGTCTCCGCCGCGATGAACACCAGGCGCTAGCGGCCATCTCCCCGCCGGACGAACCAGGATGCTACATCTCCTCGAAGAGTCGCGCGATCTCGTCCCGCGCGAACGTCGGCAGCGGCCACTGCCGCGCGCCCGTCACCAGCGTCACGCCCTGCGCCGCGTCCACCACCGCGCCGATCACCTGAGCGGTGATCGCCGCGCGGGCGAGTGCAGCGAGGACGCGACCGGACTCATCGGCGGGCAGCGTCAAGAGCAGCGCGCCAGAGGCGATCGTGCCGAGCGGGTCGAGGCCGAACGCCGCGCACAGCGCGCGCCCCTCCGGCAGCACCGCGATGCGCTCAGCCTCGATGCGCAGGCCGACGTCGGCCGCCGCGGCGAGCTCGTGCAGCGCGGTGGCGATCCCGCCCTCGGTCGGGTCGTGCATCGCGTGCACATGCGCCACCGTGCAGGCGATCTGCGCCTCCCGGCACACGCCGATGCCGGGCGCGCGCAGAAAACCCTGCGCCGTGCGGATGACGGAGGCGGGCACGCCCCGCGCTAGCGACTCGCGCTCCTTCTCGCGCGCGATGATCGCCGCCCCCTCCAGCGGCACCCCCTTGGTCAGCATAACGGCGTCGCCCACCCGCGCGCCCGCCGTCGTCACCAGCCGGTCCTTGGCGACCTCGCCCAGCATCGTCCCGGCCACGAGCGGGCGGTCAATGCCGCGCGTCACCTCGGTGTGGCCGCCGACCAGCGACACCGCGTGCGCCGCGCACGCCTCGGTGATCTGCGCGAACAGCCGCCGGACCGCCGCCTCGTCGGTCGCGCCTTCCGGCAGCAGCAGGGTGGCGAGGAACCAGCGCGGCGTGGCGCCGCGCACGGCGATGTCGTTGGCGTTGATGGTGACCGCGTACCAGCCGAGGTCGTCGGTGGCGAACGTGATGGGGTCGGCGGCGGCGACGAGGTAGCGGTCGCCGAGATCGAGGACGGCGGCGTCCTCGCCGACACGTGCGCCGACCACCACGCGCGGATCGCGCGCCGCGTGCGGGGCGAGGACGGCTTGGAGCAGGTCCGCAGGCAGCTTGCCCGCTGGCAGGAATGGCATCGCGCCTCGCAGTATACCGCAACCGGCGTATCGCCGCGCATCCCGGCAACGAACTCGGCGGGGACGCCCGCCACCGTGGCTACGGGACGTCAAACTCCTTGATCGGCCGCACCTCGATGCATCCCAGGCGTGCCGGTGGCATCTTCGAAGCCAGGCGGATAGCGTCGTTCAAATCCCTGGCTTCGATGAGATAAAACCCGCCCAGCTGCTCTCGCGTTTCGGCGAAGGGGCCATCGGTGATGGACAGTTTGCCGTTCCGGACGCGTACGGTCATGGCCTCCCGGACGGGCTGGAGGGGGGACGAGGCGATGTAGTGGCCTCGTTGCCGGAGCTCCTCGCGGTAATCGAGGACCTCGCGTACGATGGCGTCGTACTTGCAAGAGGGCAAGGCATCCACTTTCGCTTCCTCGTGATAGACCAGGCACAGGTACTTCATCGTCTCCTCCGCTTTGCGGCCCCAGCCCGTGGGCGCTATCCCGTCGGCAGGCCGGCGATTTCCATCACCGGTCGGATTTCGACGGTGCCCATGCGTCCACCCGGGATCCGCTCGGCGATGGCGATCGCCTCGTCGAGATCCCTCGCTTCGATGAGGAAGTAGCCCCCCAACTGCTCGCGCGTCTCGGCGAACGGACCGTCGGTCACCAGCCGTTTGCCGTTGCGCGCCCGGATGCTGGTCGCCGTTGACGTCGGGTGCAGCGGGGAGGCGGCCAGATACTGCCCGCTCGCATCGAGTTCTCGCGCAAGTTGCGCGGACTCCCGATAGCACTGCTCCCGCTCGCCGTCGTCCCACGCCTGCTCGTCGCCGTAAATCAGCAACATGTATTTCACGGTAATCGCCCTCCACCAATACGTCGGACGAAGCGCCAGCGCCGACCGCATCCCGGCGTCCACGGGAAAGATACCAGGACCGGCAGGGCTTCTCACGCCGGCGCTCCTCGAAACGCCCCGTTATCACGGCGGTGCGACGCTAGCCGCCGGCCAATGCCCCCACGATGAGAAACGGCTCGGCCCCCATCGCGACCGCGTCGGGGAGCGGGGCGTCCGGCGGCTCGTGGGATAGATCCTGCCCGCAGGCGAAGAACCGCAGGAACGGCCGGCGCTGCCGCGTGACGTGATCGCGGATCGTCCCGCGCAGCATCGGATAGGCGGACTCGAGGGCATCGAGGATCGCGCCCTGCGTCGCGGTGCCCTCGACGTGGACCTCCACCTCATCGGCGACGCGCGCCAGGGTCCGCAGGTGGGGCGGGAGTTCGACGCGGATCATGGCAGCGTCTGCACTTCGACCGACATGACTGCCGGAAGATCGCGGACGATGGGGGCCCAGGTGTCCCCGGCGTCGGCCGATGCGTAGACCTGCCCGCCCGTCGTGCCGAAATAGATGCCGCACGCATCGAGCCTGTCGACCGCCATCGCGTCGCGCAACACGTTGACGTAGCAGTCGCGTTGCGGCAGGCCGTTCGTGAGCGCTTCCCATTCATTCCCGCCCGCCCGGCTGCGATAGACGCGCAGTTTCCCGTCGGGCGGGTAATGCTCGGAGTCGCTCGTGATCGGGACGACGTAGATCGTCTCCGGCTCGTGCGCGTGGACGGCGATCGGGAAGCCGAAGTCGCTCGGCAGGTTCCCGCTCACCTCGCGCCATGAGTCGCCGGCGTCGTCGCTGCGCATGATGTCCCAGTGCTTCTGCATGAAGAGCACGCCCGGGCGCGCCGGGTGCATCGCGATGTTGTGGACGCAGTGGCCGACATCGGCGGTCGGGTCGGGGATGTAGTCGGAGCGCAGGCCGCGATTCACCGGTCGCCACGTCTTGCCCGCGTCGTCGGTTCGGAACGCGCCCGCGGCGGAGATGGCGACGAAGATTCGTTCGGGATCGCTCGGATCGAGCACAATCGTGTGCAGGCACATCCCACCGGCGCCGGGCTGCCAGAGGTGCCCGGACGCGTCGCGCAGCCCGGAGAGCTCCTGCCACGTCTGCCCGCCGTCGCCCGAGCGGAACAACGCCGCGTCTTCCACCCCGGCATAGACGGTGTCCGGATCGGTCAGCGACGGTTCGAGATGCCAGACGCGCGCGAATTCCCACGGGTGCTGCGTGCCGTCGTACCACTGGTGCGTGCCGGGGACGCCGTCGTACGCGAACTGGTTACCGACCGGTTCCCACGTCTTGCCAGCGTCATCGGAGCGCTGGATCATCTGCCCGAACCAGCCGCTGGACTGCGACGCATACAGCCGGTTCGGGTCCACGGGCGAGCCTTTGAGATGGAAGACTTCCCAGCCCGCAAAGTGGGGGCCGCTGACGTCCCATCGTTCTCGCTTGCCATCCGATGTCAAGATGAACGCGCCCTTGCGCGTGCCGACCAGTACCCGTACTCCACTCATCCATGACTCCTTTGATCGAAGCGTCGGCAAATCGCCGTTCACATGTCACATGCTATCGTGCGCGTCCTACCAATTCATTGATTGCGTACCTCCGTCAGATACCCGGCGATAATAAAGCCCGACGACACCCGAACGGAACGGCCTGGCTTCCAGGAGTTCGAGCGCGATGCCCTCATTGACATCCTTGAACAGGGGTATTCCACCGCCCAGGACAATGGGATTGAGGTAGATCCGATATTCATCAATGACGCCGTGTTGCGTGAGCGCGTGGACGATACTGGGGCTGCCGAAGATCATCATATCCTTGCCGGGCTGTTGTTTGAGTCTCGCGATCTCGTCGGCGATGCGCTCTTTTACGAGCCGTGTGTTGTTCCATGTCACGGTTTCCAGCGTTCGTGAGAAGACGATTTTGTGTACATTCTCCACCCAGTGCGCATGATGGATATCTGCCTCCGTGCTCGCCGGGTTCGCGGGCACCGTCGGCCAGTAACTTTCCATCATGCGATAGGTGACGCGCCCGTAGAGCGCGGTGTCCACCGTCGTCAGCAGATTGGCAACGTCCTTGTACGATTCTTCATCCACGATCGCCCATTCCAATTCCCCGTTCGGCCCCGCGGTGAAACCATCGAGGGAGGCGTGCATCAGCGAGATCACTTTCCTCGTCTGCGTCGCCTGCGAAACATTCACGGTGGCTCTCCTCTCGCGTGTGGTGCGGGCGGGGAACATCACCGCCCGTTGTTTTGCCAATGCCTCCATATACTTTGTACTTTTCGACCGGCCGCCTTCTCAGTCGCAGGTCGCTCCCGCAAGCGCGACCGCCGGGGCGGCGGCATTCACGTGGTCCGGCGCCGCGACGGCAGTTGGGTGAAGGAGCGCGGCCCCGACTACGGCCGCCGCGACGGCGACGATGGTACCGGCGATATACGCCGCGTGGTAGCCGCCGTTGAGGGCGGCGAGCGCATCGTCGCCGGATATGAGGAGATGGTTCGTGCGCGCGGCGGCAAGACTGGCGAGGATGGCGAGGCCGAGGGCGCCACCCATCATGAACGCGGTGTTGATGACTCCCGAGGCGAGGCCGGACTCGCTCGGCGCAACATCGCTCATGGCGGCGAGCAGCAGCGGGTTGAACGCGATACCGGCGCCCAGACCGAGGAGGATCATGCTCGGGAGAACGGCGAGGGCGAAATTGCCGTGGACCGGCGCCCGCGCGAAGAGCGCGAGGCCGAACGCGACCAGCAGCATTGCCGTCGCCACCGGGGATCTGACACCGAAGCGCGTGACGAGTCGGGCGGAGAGGCCGAGCGAAAACGCCGCCATGATCAGGTCGGCCGGGAGGAAGGCAAGGCCGACCTGGAACGGGCTGTAGCCCAGCACCAACTGGAGGTAGAGCGCGGTGAGGAAGAACCAGGCGAACATGGAGGCCGCCCAGAGCACGCCGATGACGCTGGCGGTCGAGACATTGCGCAGTCGGAAGAGAGCGAGCGGCATCAGCGGCGCGCGAACCCGCGCCTCGATCCCGAGGAAGATCGCCAGCAGCGCCGCAGCCGCACCAAGGAGGCCAAGTGTCCGGGCGGACGTCCAGCCCGCGTCGTTCCCATTCACGATCGCGTAGACGGCGAGCATCAGCGACGCCGTAACCGTGACCGCGCCCGCGACATCGAGGCGGCCCGCCGCGGCCGTGTCGCGACCGGTCGGCAGCAGGAACAGGCCGAGCGCAAAGACCGCCACCCCGATCGGGATGTTGACGAGGAAGATCGCATGCCAGCCGAGCGTGCCCGTTAAGGCGCCGCCCAGAAGTTCACCGATCGAGCCTCCACCGGCGGAGACGAAGCCGAAGACGCCCATCGCCTTCGCCCGCTCGCCCGGCTCGGTGAACAAGGTCATAATCAGCGAGAGCGCGACCGCCGAGACGACCGCGCCGCCGAGTCCCTGCACCGCCCGCGCCCCCACGAGATACTCCTGAGAGCGCGCAAGACCGCAACCGAGCGAGGCCAGCGTGAAGAGCGCGATCCCGCCGAGAAACAGGCGCTGGTGGCCGAAGAGGTCGCCGAGCCGCCCGCCGAGCAGGAGGAAGCCGCCGAAGGTGAGCAGATAGCCGTTCACCACCCACGCGAGCGAACTCGCGGAGAAGCCGAGGTCCGCCCGGATGGACGGCAGCGCGACGCCCACGATCGTCGTGTCGAGGACGATCATCAGATCCCCCAGGCAGAGGACGATCAGCGCAAGCCAGCGCCTGTCGCGGTATCCGGCATTTCGTGAAAGATTCATGGCGTACCCTCTCTCGTGTGGCGGGCCGTGGATATCGCGATCAACCACTGCGCGAAACTTGACGGGAACGGGGCGGGCTCTAGGCCGCCCCATTCCCGCGATGGAGCGTTTACCGCGCTTGCGGGCGGGCGAAGGCCGTCAGCATCCGGACAATCACACCGGCGGCGACGATATGCATCAGAACGAGGATCGCAGTCTGCCCACCCGTCGCCCCCGGAACCGTGGGGATGTAGGTGAAATCCGGGATCAGCGTGACGACGAAGACCACGGCGGAAATGATCGCGAAGAGGCGCGCCGGGTTGCCGGCGAAGCGGAGCAGGGCGGCGTAGAGCAGCACCGCGCCGATGGCGGCGGGCAGCGTGAAGGAAATCGCCCCGCTGACGCCCGCGAGGGGGAGGAACCGCGGGTCGTAGGCGACGAGCGCGCCACCGATGAAGTAGACGAGGGTGTTGGCGGCGACGGCGGCGATGACGGTGGCGAGGCCGACGCGGGCGAATCGCCCCCGGCCGGCGGCGCGCGGCTCCCGCGACACGGACGAGGAGATGGCGACGGGCGAGGACGTGGCGATGGACGACATGAGCGGTACCTCCCTTGATCGAAGACCGGCAAATCGCTGCTTCCATGAGATAGTCGTTCGGCGGGGGTCGAATTCGACACAATCGGCCCGCGAAGTTTGCGGGCGTCCATCGCCGCCCGTTTCAGTCCCGCAGCGCGGCCAGCCGTTGCGCGAGAAAGCGCCGCTCCGGCTCCTGATTCGTGAGATTAAGCGCCCGTTGGTAGGCGGCGCGCGCGTCCGCCGCCCTCCCCAGGCGCCGGCACAAGTCCGCCCGCGCCGCGTGCGCCAGGTGATAGCCCGCCAGATCGCCGCGCGCCAGGAGGGCATCAATCAAGGCCAGCCCTGCCGCCGGGCCGTCGCGCATCGCCACCGCCACGGCGCGGTTCAACTCGACAACCGGCGACGGTTCCGCCCGCGCCAGCGCGTCGTACAGCCCGACAATCTCGGCCCAGTCCGTCGCGGCGGCGTCGGGCGCCTCCGCATGCACCGCCGCGATCGCCGCTTGGAGGGTATATGGGCCGAACCGGCGCGACGACAGCGCCCGTTCCACCAGCGCGATCCCTTCCGCGATCTGTTCCCGGTTCCAGCGCGCGCGGTCCTGGTCCTCCAGCAGGATCAGATCCCCCGCCGGTGAGGTGCGCGCCGCGCGGCGCGATTCGTGCAGCAGCATCAACGCCAGCAGCCCCACCACCTCGGGCTCCGGCAGGAGCTCGACGAGCAGCCGCCCCAGGCGAATCGCCTCGCCCGAGAGATCGGGCCGGGTGAGCGACTCCCCCGACGAGGCGGCGTATCCCTCGTTGAACACCAGATAGATCACCGGGAGCACCATGTCCAACCGATCCGGCAGATCGGCCGGCGCGGGCACCCGATAGGGGATGCGCGCATCGCGGATCTTCGCCTTGGCGCGCACAATCCGCTGGGCCAGCGTGGGCGGGGCGGCGAGGAAGGCGCGGGCGATCTCCTCGGTGGTGAGGCCGCAGACCTCCCGCAGCGTCAGGGCGACGCGCGCATCCGGCGGCAGGGCGGGATGGCAGCAGGTGAAGATCAGCCGCAGCCGGTCGTCTTCGAGACCCTCATCCCCTCCGTCTGCATCGGCCGTGTCGGCGTCGAGCTGCTCGGCGAGCGCCGCCAGCGAGGCGTCGAACCGGGCGCGACGGCGCATCGCGTCAATCGCCTTGAAACGGCCGGTCGAGACGAGCCACGCCCGAGGATTGGCGGGCACGCCATCCCGCGACCATTGCGCCAACGCCGCGGCGAAGGCGTCCTGCAGCGCGTCCTCGGCGCGGTCGAAGTCGCCGAGCAGGCGGATGAGGGTGGCGAAGACGCGACGGGACTCGGCCTGGTACACGGCTTCCACCATCGCGCGCACCCGTTCGTCGGTGGGCGACGATCCTCCCGTCATCGTCGTTCACCCGGCTGTGGCATGGGCGTTTGGAGAAACGCGCGGATCATCGAAACGATCCAATGCAACCATTGCGGAAGCGTACCGCCGTCTGTGTGCCATGAGACGCCCATTCGCTCCTCGCTTTCTTAGAACATATGTTCAAGAATAGCGGCATGGACCGTCGCTGTCAAGCGCCGTTCGGTGCGGCTCGCGAATTGCGCAATTCTTCGCTCAATTTTTCGCCTCGTTCCGATCTACCGTTATACTGGGCGCGGAACGCTCGCACACAAGGAGTCCGCGATGGTCACGCGCACCGAAGCGACAATCGAAGACCTCTCCAACGCCCCGAGGGACGACGGCACGTACGAACTCGTGAATGGAGTATTGGTGCACATGTCACCCACGGGTTTTTTGCCGGGCCGCGTCTCACTCCAGATCTGCATCGCCTTGATGCACTATGAGGAACAGACCGGTTCCGGGCGCGCGGTTCCGGATAACGTCGCGTTCCTCGTTGATTTGCCGCACCGGAAATCGTTCAGCCCCGATGCGTCGTACACCCTCCACCCTCCCGATAATGCGATGCGTTTCATTGTTGGCGCGCCCGTCTTCGCGGCGGAAGTCCGGTCGGAATACGACTACGGCTCCGCCGCCGACCGCGCCTACGCGGAGAAACGGCGCGATTACTTCGCGGCGGGCACGGTTGTTGTCTGGGACGTGGACCCGGTGAACAAGACAATTGCCTCCTGCCGCGCGGAGCGACCCGATACACCGGCGCGCTTTGGCGTGGGGGACGCGGCGGACGCGGAACCGGCATTGCCCGGCTGGCGCGTCGCGGTGGACGCGATCTTCAAGACCTGACCGCCCTCTGGCGGGCGGACGGCGGCATCGCGAGCGGAAAGCAAACACGAGCCTCCCTTTTCATGCTATAATTTGCGGCGTTGGGGCATCAATGCGTGCGCGCATGGGCCGGAGCATCCGGGCGCCATTGTGGTGGGGAAAAAAGGGGACAGGCATGGAAACGAAGACGGTCGCGGTCGTTGATGGGCGCGCGACGGTGCACGACTTTGTCGTCGAAACGCTCGCGGCGGCGGGCTACACGGTGCGCGGATTCCGCTCCCGCGCGACATTCCTGATCGAAGCGCCGACCGTCCGCCCCTGGATTATCCTGCTCGGCGCGGACGACGACGCGTTCGATGTGCACACGCCGCTCGTCCTCGCATCCGTCCGCGCCGCGCCCTACCGGCCGGAGCGACCCGTCATCCTCTACAGCGCGAACCCGGAGGCCGCCGAACGCGACAAGGTCGAGGACGAGCCGGACGTCCTCCCGCTGCCCGTCCCCTTCACCGCCGAGCGGCTGCTCGACGCCGTGCGGAGCGTCGCGGACCGTTCCACCAAAGAACCCGCGCTCGCGTAGCGGGGAGCGTTCGTCTCAGGTTCGGTAGCGCGGGGGTTGAAGCCCGGGGTGACTCGCCCGCCGGGAAACCCCCCCAACCCCCGTAAGTAGCCCCCCCCCCCAGGAACAACCCAGTACCAAACCTGGGGCGGGGGCGGCCCCACCCCAAAGAGGCGGCGGGGCGCC
>JAICIL010000012.1 GCA_025924435.1 Chloroflexia bacterium
CTTCCTCGGCCCGCTGCCGCTCCTGCGGCTGGCGTGGCAGCCACTCGTCGCGGCGGCGCTCTTCGCGATCGTCGCGTGGGGCGTCGGATGGCGGCTGGGGTTGGGTGCGTGGGCGGGCGCGGTGATCGGCGGTGCGGTCTACTGCGTCGCGCTCCTCGCCCTCGGCGCGGTCGGCCCGGAGGAGCGGGCGCTTGCGGGACGATTGGTGCAGCGGGGAAGCCCTACCCCCCCAACCCCCTTCCCCGATGGGGAAGGGGGAGCAACGCGGATTACGCGTTGAGATCTTTTCAGGTGTTCACGACGAAGGTGAACGCGCCCTGTTTGCCGTCGGAGTTGTCTTGCAGGTCCACCAGCAAGTTGGCGTCGAAGATGCCGTCGCTGCTATTGCGCGGCTCGTTCGGGAAGTAGAGTCGCGTTGTGAGCACCGGGCCGTTCGGGGCCTGCACCTTCACATGGATGTGGCGCGTCCGGCCGGGATAGAGGCCGGGGACGATCGTTTCGAGGGAAAAACGGCCCGCGTCGTCGGTGAACTGATGGCCGCGCAGCCGGTAGCCGGTGTTGTCGTAGACACCCGCGTCGTCCGCCTGCCAGAAATCGAGCAGCGTGCGACCAACAGGCGTGCAATCCGTCGCGAGGACGGACCCCGCCACGACGAGGCGGGTGCCCGCGAGATCGGGTTCCAAGAGCGACGCGCGCTCCGGCGAATTGGGCGTGAAATACGGCCCCTCGGTTTGCGCCGGGGTGACGCTGTGGTCATCGTTGGCGTCACACGCCGGTGTGGCGGGCAATGTGCGCGGCTGCGCTTGCGCGGTCGCCATGCCCGCGACATGATCGCGGCGCGTCCATGCAAACGCGGTGAGCGCCGCTGCCGTCAGCGTGGCGAGCGATTTCGACAGGAACGAGCGACGCAGTACGGGTGATCGCCCTTTGCGTTGCATGGCTCACCTCCGATGGACCGGCCGCACCGACCACGCACCCAGTTTCGCACCTGCGCCGGTTGCGTCAAGTTTCAGCATCGACCGCGAGTCTCTTTTCCATCGTCAGGCCCGTTTCCGTCTCGTCAATGACGCGGTAGCCGAGCCGCTCGTAGTAATCCCGGTTCTCCGCCATCGCGCGACGCACACCGAGGCGCGTGTAGGGCAGACCTTTCTCCACCGCCCGCTTCTCGGCATACTCCATAAGCGCCCGGCCGATCCCCCTCCGCTGATACGCGGGCAGCACCCCAAGCCGAAAGAGGAAACAGTGATCCGTTTCAAAGGCATAGAACAGACATCCAACAACTGTCTCATCCACGACCGCGAGGATCACCGGGAATGTCGCTATCATCCCGCGCGTGCCCTCAACCGTGTCGCTGAACGCGCCGGATGGCCCATTGGGCCGGTGTCGGTAGGGTTCGTTCGCCGCCCGTAGCACCGCGAGGATAACCGAAGCATCCGCTTCCGCCGCTTCGCGAAGGTGAAAATCAGGCATCGCGGACTTCGCCCTCGGCGATGACACGGGCGTACCAATGGCCGCTCTCTTTCAGGGTGCGGGCCTGGGTGGCGAAGTCGGTGTAGGCGATGCCGAAGCGGGTGCTGTAGCCGCCGGGGAAGGCGAAACAGTCCATCAGCGTCCAGAGGAAGTAACCCCGCAGCGGCACGCCCGCATCGAGCGCGCGGAGCATCTGCGGGAAGATGGCGCGCAGGTAATCGAGGCGGGCGCGGTCGTGGATGACGCCCTGGGCGTCCGGCCCGGTGTTGTCCGGCGCGCCGTTGCCGGTGATGAGGACGGAGGCGGGTGCATAGTCCCGCTGTACGCGCGTCAGGGCGTCGTACAGCCCCTCAATCGCGCCGTCGGCGGGTTCGCTCTCCGGCGAGAGGCGCGCCGCCATGATCGGCGGGGCGGGATCGTCGCGGATGATGGCGTGGGCGGCGTAGTTCACGCCGAGGAAGTCAATCGGGGCGGCGATGGTCGCCATGTCCGCCGTCCGCACTTCCGGCGCGTCCGCCCCAAATAGTTCCATCGCGTCGTCCGGGTACGCGCCCCGGAAGAGCGGGTCGAGAAACCAGCGGTTCGCGAAGCCGTCGTACCGCACCGCCGCCGCGAGATCCGCCTCGCGATCCGTCGCGGGGTAGCAGGGCGTGACGCCGACCGCGATGCCGACCCGCGTCGCCGCGTTGCCGTTCGCGCGGAGGATCGGCGCCGCCTCGCCGTGCGAGACGAGGATGTTGTGCGCCACCTGCAACCCGGTTTTCCAATCGCGCAGCCCCGGCGCGTGCTCGCCCGTGATGTGGCCGTGATAGGCGACGTGCCGCGGCTCGTTGTGTGTCACCCAGTGCGCGACGCGGTCGCCGAGGCGGCGGGAGAGCGTATCGGCATACTCCGCGAAGGCGGCGATCGTGTCGCGGTTCGTCCAACCGCCGCGCTCCTGCATCGCCTGCGGGAGATCGCCGTGGTAGAGGGTGAGGCACGGCGCGATGTTCGCCGCGAGCAGGGCGTCCACGACGCGCTCATAGTGATCCAGCCCGGCCCGGTTCAGCCGCCCATACCCCTCCGGGTAGATGCGGGACCAGGCGACCGAGAAGCGGTACGCATTGACGCCGATGCGCCGCATCAGGTCAATGTCGTCGCGGTGGCGGTGGTACGCATCGCACGCCACGTCGCCGGTGCCGCCGCCCCGCATGTTGCCCGGCGTGTGCGCGAAGCGATCCCAGATCGTCTCGCCCCGCCCATCCTCGCGCACCGCCCCCTCGGTCTGGTACGCCGAGGTCGCCGTGCCCCAGATGAAATCGCCCGGAAAAAACGTCGCCACACGCACCTCGCCCGCGATTGCGCATCACTCCCTCTCGCGGCATGATACACGGACACGAGGAAAACCGGGATCGAACCGCCAAGACGCCAGGGACGCCAAGGAGATAGATAAAACGAACCGTCACCCTTCTCTGCCTCTCTCTTGGCGTCCCTGGCGTCTTGGCGGTTCAATGAAAGGGCGTATCCCATGCTGCATCGTGAGGACCCGGACGGGCTGATTGTCATCACGCAGCCGGTGCATGCGTGGATCGCGGCGCAACTGGCGCGGAACTGGGGAAATGCGCAATTCGGCTTGTTCGCGCCGTGGGAGGAGGTCTGCCTCGGCGCGGAGCAGCACGATATCGGCATGGCCGCGTGGGAGCGCGCCCCGACGCTGAACCCGAAGACGGGCCGCCCCTATTCCTTCATGAATATGCCGACGCGCGCGCACGTCCGGGGATGGACGGAGGCGGGTCGGCTCGCGCTCGTGCAGGGCCGGTACGCCGCGCTCCTCACCTCGCTGCACGGCACGGGCCTCTACGAAAAGTACCACGACTGGGCGCGCGACACGCCGGAGGACGCCCAGGCGGCGCGGGACTATCTCAGGGACGAACATGCCTTCCAGGAGGAACTGCTCGATGCGATCCGCCGCGACCCGGTGTATGCGCTCTACGCGACCGATGAGGCCGTCGCGCGCAATCGCCGCCTCGTCGCGGCGTGGGATCGCCTCTCGCTCGCCCTCTGCCACGGCGTCCGCGCGCCGGTGACGGTCCCCGACGTGCCGACGGCCGATGGCGAAACCGCGCTGACCCTCGCGCCGGTGGATGACGATCCGCTCAACGTCACGGTGGACCCGTGGCCCTTCCACGCCTACACCGTCCGGCTCGTCTGCGAGGGGCGTCGCCTCCCGCAAACCTTCGCCGATGAAGCGGAGATGCGCGCCGCCCTCGCCGCCGCCCCCTGGGTCACGATCGTGACCACGTTGCGGAAGAATGAAGAATCAGGATTCAACCCGAAGGCGCGAAGGGCGCGAAGGAAAGAGGAGAAGAGAGATTAGGAATTTACATCCTCATCTTCTTCCGGTCTTCGCGCCCTTCGCGTCTTCGTGGTTCAGAACGCCTTTTAGTCCGCGACCTCGACGATCATTTCGATCTCGACGGCCATGCCGCCGGGCAGTTGGGCCATGCCGACGGCGGAGCGCGCGTGGCGGCCCGCGTCGCCGTAGAGTTCGATCAGGAGTTCGGTCGCGCCGTTGATGACGCCGGGCTGCTCGGTGAAATCGAGCGTCGAGTTGACGAGGCCGAGCAGTTTGACGACCTGCGTCACCTTGTCCAAGTCGCCGATGCACTTTTGCAGGGATTCCAGCAGGTTGAGCATCGTCAGTTTCGCGGCCTCGTATCCCTGCTCCGTCGTGAACTCCCGGCCCAGTTTGCCGATGTACTGATTCGTGCCCCCGCGCGACGGGCCGTGGCCGGAGAGGTAGACGACGTTGCCCGTGCGCCGGTACATGAGGATTTTCGATGCCGGGTTCGGCGGGTTGTTCGGCATCTCAAGGCCGAGTTCTTTGATTTTCTGCTCGATCTTCACGCGCGCACGCTCCCTGCGCTCCCTTCCAACCGGACGACACGATGCTTATACCACGGAAACCGGGGAGAACCGCAAAGACGTAGAGAACACAGAGGACGCAAAGGAAAAAGAGAGGAACCAAGAGATGCGGCGATAGTGACCGGTCCCATTCTGGCACCACATATTCTTCGTCTCTTCGTGGTTCTAATCCCTCTTTACTCTCTGCGTCCTCTATCCTCTCTGCGTCTCTGCGGTTCTCCCCGGTTTCAGCGCGCCGGTTTCGGGTAGAATGGCGGGCAGCAGGTCGTGTGGGGAGTTGTCGAGTGCCGCAGGCAGGAAGGGATGGCCATCATGAGCGCCGTGGATGTCGCCGGATCGCTTCGCGAGGTGCGCGAGCATGAGTTCCCGATTGTGCGGGAATGCACCTATCTCAACGGGGCGTCGCAGGGGCCGTGGCCGACGCGGACCGTGCAGGCGGTGCGGGAGGTCGTCGAGGCGTGCCAGGTGCCGCACCTGAAGCCCGCGACTTCGCTGCCGCCGTACGAGCAGATCGCCCGCGAGCGCCTCGCGCGATTGATGGGCGCGGAACCGGGCGACATCGTCTTCACGAGCAACACGACGCACGGCATGAACATCGCCGTGCAGGGGATCGCCTGGCGGGAGGGGGACAACATCGTCCTGCCGCGGCGGGAGTTCCCCTCGCTCTCGTACGCGATGCTCCACCTCAAGGAGCGCGGCGTCGAGGTGCGCATCGTCCCCTTCCTGGGCGCGGGGCCGTCCGTGGATGAACTGATGGCGCACGTGGATAGCCGGACGCGCGCCGTCGCGTGCAGCGCGATCATGTGGGACACCGGCTACCGCGCCGATCTCGAAACGCTCGGTGCGCGGTGCGCGGCGCGGGGCTGCCTGCTGATCGTGGACGGCATCCAACTCGTCGGCGCGAACCAAGTGGATGTCCGGGCGGCGCGCGTCTCGACGCTGGCGACGCACGGCTACAAGTGGCTGCTCGCGGGCTTCGGCGTCGGCGCGCTCTACGTCGCGCCCGAAGCGGTGGACCAAATTTCGCCCACCTTCATCGGCTCGCAGTCGGTGGACGCCCCGCCGGACACCTTCGACGGCACGCTGAACTGGAAGCCGGGCGCGGCGCGCTACCAGGCGGGCGGCGGCAACCGGATCGGCTGGGCCGCGCTCGCCACCTCGCTCGGGCTGATCGAGGAAGTCGGCATCGCGGCGATCGAGGAGCGGGATCGCGCGCTCGCCGAATACCTCTATGCCGGCCTCAGCCGCAAAGAGGGCGTTGAGATCGTCAGTTCGCCCGATCCCGCACATCGCGCCCAGATCATCGCCTTCACCCTCGGCAGCGCGGAGCGGGACGCGGCGACGGTCAAGGAGTTGGAGGAGCAGGGGATCATCGTCGCCCTGCGCCCGCTCGGCCTGCGCGCCTCCCCGAACTTCTACAACACCGAGGAGGAAGTGGACCGCCTCCTCGCCGCCCTCCCGGACTGAGTGACGAAAATTTTGAACCGCGAAGGCGCGAAGGACGCGAAGGAGAGACGAAGATAAAGAGGAAACGCACCTCTCTTTTCTTCTGTTTTCTTCGCGCCCTTCGCGCCTTCGCGGTTCAATCCCCTGCCTTGGTCTGGTAGATGTCGCGCCGGGTGGGGGGGATGTGCGCCTTTCCGGCGGCGTCCGGTTTGGCCAATAATGACTGGTAGATGCTGATCCGCTCGTGCGCGAAACTATACGCGGAACCGGCCATGTAGATGCGCCAGACGCGGTATGTCTCCTCGCCGACGAGCCGCTTCGCCTCCTCCTCGTGGGCGGCGAGCCGCCGGTTCCAGTGGCGCAGTGTCGTCGCGTAGTGCTCGCGCAGGCTCTCGACATCGCGCACTTCCCACCCGGCGCGTTCCGCGAGGCCGAGCGCTTCGCTGATCGGCACGAGTTCGCCGTCGGGGAAAACGTAATTCCAGATGAACGACGTGTGGGCGCTCAACTCGCGGTCGAGGATGCGATGCGCGGGGGTCTGGAAATCGTGTTGCGCCGCGATGCCGTGGTTGAGGAAGAGGCCGCCCGTCTTCAGGAGGCGGTGCGCGGTCGCGAAATATTCCGGCAGCCGGGGTCGCCCGACATGCTCGAACATGCCGACGCTGACGATCTTGTCGAAGGGCATGCCGACGGACAGGCTGCGGTAATCCTCGAGCAGGACATGCACGCGGTCACCCAGACCCGCCGCTGTCGCGCGCTCCCGCGCCAGTGCCGCCTGCTGGCTGCTGAGTGTCACGCCCGTCGCCTCGACGCCGTATCGCTCGGCGGCGAACAGCATCAACCCGCCCCAGCCGCAGCCAATGTCCAGCAGCCGCTCGCCGGGCCGCAGGCGCAACTTGCGGCAGATCAGGTCGTACTTCGCCTCCTGCGCCGTATTGATGTCCTCGTCCCCCGTCTCGAAATAGGCGCACGAGTAGGTGAGCCGTTTGTCCAGCCAGAGCGCGTAGAACTCGTTGGAGACGTCGTAGTGGTACTGGATCGCCGCGCGGTCCCGCTGACGGGAGTGCAGCCTCCCGTGCAGGCGCGCCGCGTGTCGGTCGGTGAGCGGCGGGGCGCTGGTATCCGGCAGTTGGCGGAGCAGTTTGAGGATCGCCCAGGTCATCGCGGGCGTGCGCGGCGCGGCGCCGAGGTATTCGTTCAGTTCGCAGGCGGTCTCCAGATCGCCCTCGATGTCGAAGTCCTTGCGGATGAACGCCTCGCCGACGGCGAGTTCGGTCGGCGGCAGGAACATACGCCGCAGCGCCCCCGGATGGTTGAGGACGATCGTCGCGGCCACGTCGTCCGGCGCGTTCTCCGGCCAGCGCGTGCCGTCCCACAGGCGGAGGGCGGCGGTGCGCGGTGGCGAGGCGCCGAAGAGCCGGTTCAGGATTTCGAGGGTAATCTGGCGAGCATTGCCGGTCTCTTCGGGATGCGGCGGGGCGGGGGATGTGACCGGGGCTTCCTTCTCGACCGTGACCATCGCGCTTCCTCCTTTTTCGCGCATCACAGGGCGGTAAACGGCTGGCGCGATGATACTATAGAAGGCGTGGCGGTTTCACAAGGGGCTTTCGTGGGAGCGATGCAATGACGCGACAAACGCTGACAATGAACGACGAACTCCATGACTACCTCCTCGCTGCGTCGCTGCGGGAACCGGCGCTCTTGCAGCAGTTGCGGGACGAAACGGGGCGCCTGCCGAACGCGCAGATGCAGCTCGCCCCCGAGCAGGGGCAATTCCTCGCCTTCCTCGTGCGGGCGATCGGCGCGCGGCGGACGCTGGAGATCGGTGTCTTCACCGGCTACTCCTCGCTCTGCGTCGCACTCTCCTTGCCATCGGACGGGCAGGTCGTCGCCTGCGACGTGAGCGAGGAATGGACGGCGACCGCCCGGCGCTACTGGGAGGCGGCGGGGGTCGCCAGCAAGATTGACCTCCGCATCGCACCCGCCCTCCAGACGCTCGATGGCCTCCTCGATACGGGCGAGGAGGGCGCGTTCGATTTCGCCCTGATTGACGCCGACAAACCGACGTACCCCGATTACTACGAGCGCTGCCTCCAATTGCTGCGGCCCGGCGGCGTGATCGCGATAGACAACGTCCTGCGTGATGGCCGCGTCGCCGACCCCGCCGACCACCAACCGGGCATCGTTGCGATGCGCGCGTTCAACGCCCACCTCCACCAGGACGAGCGCATTGACCTCAGCCTGCTCCCCATCGGCGACGGCTTGACTCTGGCGCGCAAACGGCCATGATCTGGTAGTGCGGGCTTTCCAGCCCGCGCCGCCCACTCGCCAAAGGCTTCAGCCTGCGAAACGCAAACTGCAGGCTGGAAAGCCCGCGCTACCAGATGGATAGCCCATTTCCTCATCATATCTTGCTATGGGTGGACGTACACCTTCATTTTCCCTATAATGCTCCCGACAGTGCGGGAGGTGGGGAATGCAGGAACGGTTGGCCCGGCGGCAGTTCTTCGGCGCGGCGGCGACGCTCGCGCTGGCGGGGTCGGCGAGCGCGCGTGCATGGCTGGACCGCGCCGTGCGCGCGAAACAACCGCCGGAAACCGCCGCGCCGGATACTCCGCCGACCGAGACGCCCGCACCGGCCCCGTCGCCGACGCCAGGCCCGACCGTGCCAGCGCCACCGACGCCGCAGCCGGTCGCATCGTACGGTGTCGGCATCGCCCTGTCGGACGACGTGGCGGCTCTCCTCGATGTGGATACACAATCGCTCGCGCGGCAACTCGCGACCGCGCTCGCTGCGGTGCCGGGCGCGACGTTCGTGCCCGGCGCGGCGAACGCGGCGGTGACGGTGACGATTGGCGCGCCACCGCCGGGTTGGCAATCGGTGGCGGTCGGTCGCATCCCGCTCGTGCCGGTCGTCTCGCCACGCCTCCCCGTACCCCTGCTGCCCGCCGATCAACTCAGCGCGTTGCTCGACGGCAAGGTGGCGGATTGGGGCACGCTCGGCGCGTCCACGAATCCCCCGGTTGAACTGCTGACACTTGGTTCACTCGCCGGGCGGGGGGATGCGCGCCTGACCGCCCCGCCGGAGCGCACCTTCGCCACCCTCGACGATCTGGCGGGCGCGCTGCTGGGCAGGGCGGGCGGGCTGGCGTTCCTGCCCCTCCCCGCGCTCGCGCCGCGCCTCAAGCCGCTCGCGATCGGCGATATGGACGCCGCCTCCGGGCACGGCCCGCTCGACGGCTATCCGCTCGCGCTGACACTCGCCCTCGCCGTCGCGCCCGGCGCGCCAAACGGCACGCTCGATGCCGCCAGCGCCTTTGCGGCGGCATATCGGGCCGACGCGCCGCCCTCGTACAACATCCTTTTCCTCGGCGACATCATCCAGGGGCGCACGGTCCACACGCGGATGGTCGCGCACCATGACTTCCAACTCCCCTTTCGCGCGGTCGCGCCCTTCACGGCGGCGGCGGACCTCACGCTCGCGGACAACGAGTGCGATTACTCCGACACGATCCCCAACCCGGTGGACCGGGACCCGCAGACCTTCTCCTTCATCACGAAGACGGCGGCGGTGGACGGACTGACACTGGCGGGCATCCACGCCGTCTCGCTGGCGAACAACCACAGCATGAACACCGGGCGGCAGGGGCTGCTCGACACGATTGACGCGCTCGACGCGCGCGGCATCCGCCACACCGGCGCGGGGAAGGACCTCGCGACGGCGCGGGAGCCGGTCGTCCTCTCCGTCAAGGGCGTCAGGATCGCGATGCTCGGCTACAACGGCGTCTCGGCCAATGCCGATGGCGCGACGGATCGCTCCGCCGGCACCGTCCCGCTCGATATGGACATCCTCGCCGAGGACATGGCGAGGGCGAAGGACCGCGCGGACGTCGTCATCCCCTTCTTCCACTGGAGCGTCGAGTACACCAGCGTGCCGACCGCCGAGCAGGTGCAATTCGCCCACGCGGCGATTGATCTGGGCGCGGCGGCCGTCATCGGCTCGCACCCGCACTGGGTGCAGGCGACGGAAATCTACCGGGGGAAGCAGATCATCTACTCGCTGGGCAACTTCGTCTTCGATCAGGAATGGTCCATTGAGACGAAGCAGGGCGCGATGGCCGAACTGCTCCTGCGCGGCGACCGGGTTGTCGGCGTCCGCCTCATCCCGATCCTCATCACCGATTTCTCCACGCCCCACATCGCCACGCCCGCCGAGGCCGCCCCGATCCTCGCCCGCATCTGGGGCGCCACCGACACCCTCGCCAAACGATCCTAACCGGGGAATCGGAAACCGATTGAACCGCAAAGACGCAAAGGACGCAGAGGACGCAAAGAAAAGAAAATACAAGAGAGGGGACGGAAAGAAGATGATTCCCGTCCCCTTTGCGCCCTTTGTGCTCTTTCGGGCGCCCTCTGGGCAGTATTTGCGGTTCTCCCCGTTTCGATCAGTTAAAGTTTGACGCCGCCAGCGGCGAGGCCGCCGATCACGAAGCGCTGGGCGACCATGTAGAGGACGACGGGCGGCACGGCGGCGATCAGCGCACCGGCCATCATCTGGCCCCAGAAGAAGACGTCCTCGCCGAGCATCTGCGTCAGCCCGACGGTGACGGTGCGCGTCGCCAGCGAGTTGGTGAAAACGAGGGCGTAGAGGAACTCATTCCACGATTGGGTGAAGGCGAAGATCGCCACGACCGCCACCGCCGGGGCCGCGATCGGCATGACGACCTTGAAGAGCGCGCCGAGCCGGTTGCAGCCGTCCACCCGCGCGGATTCCTCCAGTTCGATGGGGATGCTGCGGAAATAACTCGCCATCATCCAGGTGCAGAAGGGCAGCGTGAACGTCGGGTAGACGAGCATCAGCGATTGCAGCGTGTCCACCAGTTGCAGCCGGGCGACGATGGTGAAGAGCGGGATGAAGAGGAGCGAGGTCGGCACGAGGTAGGTGAAGATCAGCCCGCGCGCCAGCATCGCGCGGCCGGTGAAGTGCAGCCGCGTGATCGAGTACGCCGCCAGCGCGCCGAGGATGACGGAGAGCGAGGTCACGACCACCGAGATGATGGCGCTATTGAGCAGCCATTGCCGGAAACTGCCGGACGCCTTGCTCCCGCCGCCCCCCCTGAGCAGGCCGATGTAGTGGCCGAAATAGAGATGCTTCGGCACCAGCGTGAAGTTGTCGTAGATCTCCTTGTTCGTCTTGAGGGAGGCGAGGAGCATCCACAGGAAGGGGACCAGCGTCCAGAAGAGGAAGAAGACCAGCCCGATATACGTCGCGACCATCCAGCCGCGGCCAATCGCGCGGCGACCCGCCTTCTCTGCTTTCGCCGCTTTGCGCGTCGCGGCCCGTGTTGCCGTCACGGTTGCCATGGGTTACTCCTGCCGCAGCATCTGACGAGTGAGGAAATAGACGAGGACGAGATAGGCCGGCACCATCGTCATCGCGATCGCCGCGCCGCCGCCGAGGCGCGTGCCGGGGATGGCGACCAGATAAGCGAGGAGCGGCAGCGTCGTCGTGCTGTAGTTCGGGCCGCCGCCGGTCAGGACGAGGATCTGGACGAGATTCGCCGAGGTCCAGATCGTCGAGAGCAGCGCCGTCACGAGGATCACATGCTTCAGGCTGGGCAGCGTGATGTAGAGGAAACGCTGGAAGGTGCTGGCGCCGTCGAGTTCCGCCGCCTCGTAGAGGTCGGCGGGGATCGCCTGCATCCCGGCGAGGAAGTTCATCGTCCAGAACGGCGTGCCCGACCAGATGACGACGAGGATGAGCGCGGGCAGCGCGATCTTGGCGTCGTTGAAGAAGTAGAGATAGTCATCGCGCAGGTGGAATTGGCCGATCACCCCGTTGATCGGCCCGGAGGTGTCGAAGAGGAAGCGCCATGCGTACGCGGTCACCACGGCGGGCACCGCCCACGGCAGGAACATCAGCCCGCGCCACAGATTGCGCGCGCGAATCTGCTGGTTGAGGACGCAGGCCATCGCCATGCCGATGGCGAACTTGCCGATCTCCGCCCCGCCGGTGATGGCGACCGTGTTCCACGCCGCTTTGCCGAAGTGTGTGTTCGCATTGGTGAACAGGTCGGTGTAGTTCTTGATGCCGACCCAGTGGCCCGCCTTGCCGATGAACCGATCCTGGAAGGATAGCAGGATGGCGTCGAAGAACGGATAGATCAACAGCCCGACGAGGATGAGGAAGACGGGCGCGACGAGGATCCAGCCCAACCGCCAATCCGGCCCGAGCAGCCGCCGGATCGGGCCGGCCCGGCCGACCTCCAGCCCTTTGACCGCACTCGGCGTATAGGTCGCTTCTGCCCTCGCCACGGGAACCTCCATCAGTGGGCAGTGAACAGTGGGCAGTAGTCAGACGGACTAATCCCCGTTCTGACTACCGGCTACTGACTACTGACTACTTCCCTGCTACTTCTTCACGAACTTGTTGTACGAGTCCATCATGTCCTTCTGCGCCGCCGCCTGCGCGTCCTCGATCGCCATGTTCTGGTTGATGACCTTGTTCATCATGTCGGAGAGGACGTACTTGGCATCGGTGACATCCGAGAGCCACGGTTGGGACGGCGCCGGCCAGTTGCGGACGCGCCCGACCAGGGCGATGTTCTTCAATTCGGAGAACTTGCTCTTCTCCCAGAAGTCGCCGGTGGCATGATCCTGGTAGACCGGCACGAAGCGACCCTCGACCGCCTTGGAAATCTTCTGCAGGTTCGGCGGCTGCATGAAGTATTCGAGCGCGGATACCGTCCGGTCGGCCAGTTTCGCCTTCTTGAAGTAGCCGAAGCCGATCGCCGCGCCCTCGGCGAAGCCGCCGGCCGGCCCCTTCGGGGGCGTCGCGAGGCCGGTGTTGTTGCCGAGATCTTTGTCGTTCACCAGCAGCCAGCCCATGATCGTCGCCGGGTTGACCGCCATCAGGCCGCGGCTCTTCTGGTAGGTCTCGTTGTTGAACGAGGTCACCGTCTGCGCGAACGTCTCGGGCGGGATCAACTTCGCCTTCCACATGTTGACGATCGTCTCGATCGCCGGCTTGTTGGCGGGGTTCGTGATGTCCGGCACGCCCTTCTCATCGTTGAGCCGCCCGCCGTACGCCCAGAGCGCCGTGACGATGTTGTTGACGTGGTCGCCCTCGTGGCCGAGCGCCATTGCGTAGGTGTAGTTCTTCGGCAATTGCTGAATGGAGGGGCCGAGGCTGATCACTTCGTCGTAGGAGTTGAAGAACCGGCCGCCCGTCTTCGCGCCGATCAGGTCCGTCCGCCAGTGCGCGGGCCAGACATCAACGGCGTAGGGCGCGGCGATGACCGTCCCGTCCGGGGCGGTCAGCGAGCTGATAGCGACCGGGAACATCCCACCGGCCATCGCCTTGAATTTGGTGACGGTCGGCCCCAAGTCGCCCATCTCACCCTGGGTGTACCAGTAGACCATATTGTTGTTGTCGAGTTCGGGCGGCTGGCCCGCCGCGACCGCCGCCGCCTCCTTCTGGAGGATGATCGGCGAGCCGGGGATGGACTGCCACTGGACGTTGACGCCGTTCTGCTTGCCCCAGTCGGTGAAGGTATTGCCGACGGCCTCATCGGTGACGGTGTTCCAGTTGGCCGAGAACCAGACGTTGAACTTGCCCGAGGCGATCGTGAGGTCCGGTTGCGCCGTCCCGGCGGCGGCTGCGGTCGTCGGCGCCGCCGCGCTACCGGCGGCGGCCGGGGCGCTCGTCGCCGCCGCCGGGGCGGTGGTGCCCACCGGCTTCGGGGCGGTCGTCGCGGCCCCGCCGGTTTCGCCCTTGCCGCTGCCGCAGGCGGCCAGCAGGCTCGCCCCCGCCAGCGTCACCGCGCCACTGAGGAACTGCCGCCGCGAAAAAGGTACAGCCCGGCGTTGACGGTCCATGACCTCACCCTCCTGTCTACCGCGAAACGGATACTTCCATCGTGTACGGTGTTGGCCGATTTGCCCATTCACGGGGATAAGCGCGAATGCGACCCTCTCATCAGGGCGATATGCCGACAACACGACGCGATGGGACTCGGGCTAGGGACTCGATGTGCTGAGTCTAGCACGGGGGGATAATTTGTCAACTGAAATCACGGCCATGCGCAGGGTGTATGCGTGCTCGCCTCAGCCGGGGAATCCTAACCCCCCAACCCCCTTCCCTCCGAGGGAAGGGGGAGCGAGCCGCCGAGAGATCGGGGCGTTGGAGGAATGCCTCGATATTGCAACCAGTCATCCCTTCCCTCGGAGGGAAGCGGGTGCCCTCTGGGCGGTGGGGGTTAGGGTGTTCCCGACAATGCGTACACTCTGGACGAAGCGCGCGGTCACTTCCGCCCCCGTCAGCGGTCGTGTTATGCTCAGTGCCTACCAAAGCGAGCCGTGCGGGCGCCGCACCCCGAACAGGCGGGGACGCGCCGCTCGCGCCATGGGAGAGGAGTCCGGCGATGGCGGGCATGGACGGGAGGCGCAGCCAGGCGGGAATGGACGAACCGGGCACGCAGCCGTCGGAACGGACGTACATGCTGGAGGCGAGCGAGGCGGAGCACGCTCGGCTCGTTGAACTCGCGCGCCGCTTTGCCGACACCGTGCGGGAGATGTGCGTCCGCGCCGGGGTGACGGCGGGCGCGCGCGTGGCCGACATCGGCTGCGGCCCGGTGGGCGCGCTCCTCGAACTCGCCGAGATTGCCGGGCCGCAGGGCGCGGTCGTGGGCCTCGACAGCAGCGCCGCGGCCGTCGAGACGGCGCGCGCGATCGTCGCCGAGCGGCGCCTGGGCAATGTGGCGGTGGTGCACGGCGACATCAACACGCTGGACCGCGCCGCCCTCACCGCCGACGGCCCCTTCGATGCCGCGCATCTGCGGCTCGTGCTGGGCCACCAGGTGGACCCCGCCGCGACGCTGCGCCGGGTCGCCGCGCTGCTACGGCCGGGTGGCACGGTGCTCGTGGCCGACCTCTTCGCGCATCCCCGCTTCGACCCGCCGGTGGCGGCCAGCGAGCGGGCGTGGGAGCTGCTGTACGCCGCCGCGCGCCGCCGTGGGCTGGCGGCGAATATCGGCGGCGAGATACCCCGGCTCTGCGAGGAGGCGGGCTTGCGGGTGCTCGACGCGCGCGGGGCCTTCAGGGTGCTGACCCCGGCGCGCGATCTCCTCGGGGCGACCCGCGCGCTCCTGCTGAGCGCGCGCCCGGCCATCGTCGGCGCGGGGCTGGCCACCGAGGCGGAGGTGGATGGGCTTGTGGCTGAACTCACCGCCGCCGAGGCGCAAGAGTTCCGCGCGGTCATCGATGCCCTCATGGTGCAGGTCATCGCCGCGGTGCCCGAGGGGGAATAGCGGCGGTCACGTGATCCGCCTGACATCCGGACATAACGCTGTTCTGCAAGCAAGAATCGTCGTGGTGGCGGGCTTCAGCCTGCCACCACCGGGTTTCCTCGCGTTCGTGGATGCCCACGCCGGGCAAGGCTTTATGTATTGTCGGAATCAACCTCACCCCCGGCCCCTCTCCATTGCGATGGCGAGGGGTGCCTCATGCCAATTCTCGTGGTATTCCCCGAAGGTCGCGACCAAATTTGTGGTCGCTCCCCCTCGCCATTGCAATGGCGAGGGGGTTGGGGGGTGAGGTTCCCCGGCCATCGCCGAGAACGCACAAGCCCTGCCCATGCCGGGCCAGTGTCGTGACAGTTCGCGAGTGCGCGTATAGACTACACCGCCATGAGCAGCGGGAGCATTGATGCGGCGCATTCACGCCGTCGCCAGCGTCGCGCGGCGGGTCGGGGGCGTGTCCGCATGGGCGATGACGCGCACGCGGCGCTGCTGCGCGGCGTTGACCAGATGGCCGCGCTGGTCCGTCCGACCCTCGGGCCGCTGGCGCGAACGGTGGCAATCGCCGGGCAATTCCCGACCGACGCACCCGAAGTCCTCGACAACGCCGCGACGATCATGCGGCGGACGATCCAGATCGCGGACCCCTTCGCGGACATGGGCGCGATGCTGGTCCGCCACCTGGCATGGACGGTCTTCGCGCGCGCGGGCGACGGCGCGGCAACCGCCGTCACGCTCGCGCACGCCCTCCTCCACGCGGCCGCGCCATCGCTGGCCGCCGGTGCCGATCCGATGGCCCTGCGGCGCGGCATTGAGCGCGGGCTGGCGGTCGCATTGGACGAACTGCGCCGTCAGGCCCGCCCGGTGGAATCGGCGGCGGAGCTGGCGCGGTGCGTCGCGGGCATCGTGCGCGACCCCGACCTCGCGGGCACGATCGGCGAACTCGTCGAGGCGGTCGGGCCGGACGGCGCGGTGCTGATCGAGGAGTGGAAGGGGACAACGACGACCGCCGAGTACATTGATGGCCTGCGCTGGAACAGCGGCCTCCTCTCGTCCTACCTGCTCGCGGCGGGCGAGAGTGTCGGGCGTCTGAGCGAGCCGCGAATCCTCGCCACCGATTGCCCGCTCGCCACGGCGGATGATCTCCTGCCCGCCCTCGAAGTGTGCGTCGCGGCGGGGGAGCGGCAACTCCTCCTCATCGCGCCGGAGATCGGCGCGGCGGCGCTCGGCCTCTTGATCGCCAACCGGGAGCGGGGTGTGCTCGACGGCGCGCTCGCGGTGCGCGCGCCGGGTAGCGGCGGGCGGCAGGCCCACATCCTGGAGGATATCGCCGCCGCCACCGGCGGGCGCGCCTTGCTCGTCGCGACGGGCGCGCGCCTCGCCGCTGTCTCGCTTGCCGACCTCGGCCGGGCGCGCCAGGTCTGGGCGACGGCGAGCGCCTTCGCCATCCTCGGCGGGCGGGGGGAGAAGGAGACTATTCGCCGCCGGGTCGGTGAAGCGAAGGCGGAGTTGCGCGCGCTCGCCCCGGACGACGACGAACGCAAACACCTCCGGGAGCGGATCGGCAAACTGGCGGGCACGGCGGCCCTCGTCCAGATCGGCGCACCCACCGAGAGCGCGCGGGTGGAACTGCGGACGCGCGTCGAGGCGGCGGTGACGGCGGCGCAGGCGGCCCTGCGCGAGGGGGCCGTGCCCGGTGGCGGCGGCGCGCTGCTCGCCTGCATCCCCGCGCTGGAACGGCTGGCGGCGGATTTGCGCGGGGATGAAGCCCTCGGCGTGCGACTGCTCGCGCGGGCGCTCCCCGCCCCGATGCGCGCCATTGCCGCGAATGCAGGCATAGACGCGAGCGCGCTCTTCGCGGCCCCCGGCATATGCCAGCCGGGATGGACGTTCGATGTGCTCCGTCGCCGGTGGGTGGACGCCGAGGCGGGCGGCATTCTCGATCCGCTGCCCGTCGTGCGGGCCGCGCTGGAAGGGGCGGTCAGCACCGCCGTGATGGCACTGACCACCGATGTCCTCATCCGGCACAAGCGACCGGAGATGGCGAAAACCCCGTAATTCCGCGTGCGTTCGCGAAGTAGGTGAAGCGTTCCTTGAATATCTCAGCAGGCGCGGTTACGAGGGGAATGATGTCGCGACGCCACGAAATCAGGCGCGCAAGAAAACCTGTCAATGTGCCGCTGCCGACAGAGGCGCGGAATAATGATGTACGAGCCGCACCTTCTCCGGCGGTAGTGTCACGAGTGCGACCGTGTGTGCCCCGTCCGAAAATTCCACCTCGTATGCTCCATGATCGCCGTAGACCATCACGACGACGCCTTCCGCGCCGTTCGCAAGTCCATTATCCGGCAACGGTTGCGTGAGGGCGACCGTATCGAGGTCTTCGATCATGGCGGATGCTCCTTTAATCCAGAGAGTGATTGGACCGGGGACTGCATCCGGGACAGTATACTGATCGAGAGCGGTGCATAGCCAAAGCCGGATGGGACGAGAAGGGGGCACGATGCCGGGGGGGTGGGAACGGCTGGCGAGCCACGAGGGCGGCACGGTCGTCGCGCTGGCGGCCGTGCCGACAGGGGACGGGGGAACGCTCTTCGCGGCGACCGCGACGGGGCTTTTCGTCTCCCCGGACGGCGGGCGGACGTGGCACCCCGGCGGCGATCCGCCGCTCCCGCTCCTCACCGCCGTCGCGCCGTCCTCGCGCTTCGCGGAGAACCGCCTGCTCTTCGGCGGGACGCAGACCGGGTGCTACCGCTCGACCGACGGCGGGCGGACGTGGCGGCAGGCGCTCTCCGGCGGTCGCATCTTCGCTGTCGTGATCGTGCCCGGCGTTGGCGGGGAGGAGAGCGTCTTCGTCGGCACGCAGCGGGACGGCATCCTCCGCTCCGACGACGGCGGACGGACATGGGCGGGAGCGAACCCCGGCCTGATGGACCTCACCGTGCTGGCGCTCGCCTTCTCGCCCGACGCCGCGCGCGACCTCACCGGCTTCGCGGCCACCACCTCCGGCCTCTACCGCACCCGCAATGGCGGCAAATCGTGGCGGGAGGTCGCATGGCCGCTCGACGAACCGGCGGTGCAATGCCTCGCCGTTTCGCCCGCGTTCGCCCGCGACCGGCTCGTCTTCGCCGGGACGGAGGGCGACGGCTTGTGGCGCTCCGACGATGGCGGCGCGAATTGGGATGCCGTGCCGGGCCTGCCCGACGGCGGCATCGGTGCAATCGCCTTCTCGCCCCGTTATACGGAATCCCGCCACATCGCCGTGGCGACCGACGGCGGGGTCGCCCTCTCGCGCGACGGCGGCGAGACGTGGCGGTTGACCGGCGAGGCGCTGCCGCCCGTCCTCGATCTCGCCTTTATTGCGGATGGCGCCGAAGAGACGCTGGTCGCCGCGCTCTACCGGGACGGCATCGCCCGCCTCGCCGTCACCGGGCGGGAGAACGAGTGGATTCCGTCGAACACGGGCCTCCACGCCACTTTCCTGACCGCGCTCGTCGCTTCCCCGGCCTTCGACCGCGATCGGGCGCTCTTCGCGGCGGGCGCGGAAACCGGCCTGCGCATCTCGCGCGACGGCGGCCATACCTGGGCGATGGTCGGGGGCGATCTCACCGATGCGGCGGTCTACGGGGTGGCGATTGCTCCCGACGCCGGAAGCGGATCCCTCGTCTTCGCGGCCACGGATGCGGGCGTCTATCGTAGCCGCGACGGCGGGATGCGTTGGGAATCGCCTCATCCCGATGCCGAGTCACCGACCGGGATCATCGCCGCCGGGCGGGCGGCGGGCGGCGGGCCGGGGCCGGTGTTCGCCGCGACGCTCGATGGCCGCCTGATCGCGTCGGACGACGGCGGCGAGCGATGGCGCGCGCTCGATGCGCCCTTCGATGGGGCGGCAGTCGTCTCGCTCGCCTGCTCGCCGGGCCGGACGCTGTACGTCGGCACGACGCGGCCCGCGCCGGTGGCCGATGCGGGCGAGATGACCGTCTGGCGCTCGACCGATGGTGGCGGTAGTTGGGCGCGCTGGCTGGAGGAGCGCGGCGACGGGACGATCCTGCCGCTCGCGGTCTCCGCCGATCAATCGGGGCAGGGCGACGACGCACTTTTCGTCGGGCTGGCCGGGCGGGTGCTCACGCCGCGCCGCAACGCCCGGCAGACGCGGGGCGGCGTGCGTTCTCCCCTCTGGCACGGCACCGCGCTCGCCACAGAAAGCGGCGACCCGGTGGCGATCACCGCGCTCGCCCTCTCGCCCGATCACCGAAACGATGGCATCGTCTTCGCCGCCACGAATGCCGGTGTCTATCGCTCGCGCGACCGTGGCCGCTCCTTCGACCGCTGGAGCGAGGGCCTTGTGCCAACGGGCGTCCTGGCGCTCGCCGTGGCGACCGCCGTGAACGACGCGACGGCTGACGGCGCGCTCGTTGTCTTCGCGCTCGGTGTGGATGGCACGATCTGGCGGCGGTCGGGCAATGCGTAGATGAAGATCGTGACCCTTACATCTACCATCGTCGCGATCCCCCGCACGGCGCGGCTGACGCTTTCCGGCGGCAGCCGGGACGACGCGACGACCGTGCTCGTTCAACTTCAGACCGATGCGGGCATCACCGGCATCGGCCAGACCGTCGTTGACCCGCCGGCATTCGGCGCGGCGGGCATCAAGGCGAACATTGACGCCTACCTCGCGCCGCTGCTCGTCGGGCAATCGCCCCTGGAAATCGAGCGGCTGCGCGCGGCGATGGAGCGCGCCCTCCCCGGCCACCGCGCCACGCACGCGGCGATAGACCTCGCTTTGTGGGACCTGAAAGGGAAGGCGCTCGGCGTGCCCGTCCATCACCTGCTCGGCGCGCGGCTGCGGGAGGGGATCGCGCTGATGGCGATGGTGCCGCACGCCGACCCCGAAACGATGGCCCGCGAGGCGGAGCGGTTGCTCGCGACGCCCTACCCCGCGCTCAAAGTGAAAATCGGCATGGGCGTCGCGGACGATCTGGCGCGCTATCGGGCCGTCCACACGGCGGCGCGCGCCCGCGCGATCATCCAGGTGGACGGGAACGGCGGCTACACGCTCGACGAAGCGATTGCGGCACTCGCCGCGATGGAGCGCATCGGCGGCCTCGGCATGATCGAGCAGCCCGTCGCCCGCCTGGACGACCTGGCCGCGCTCGCGCGCCGCTTCGCCGCGCCCGTGATGGCCGACGAGTCGTTCGACGGGCCGGAGACGCTCGTGGCGATCGCGAAACGGGGCGCGGCGCGGGCGGCTTTCCTGAAATTGCCGAAGCAGGGCGGCATCTCCGGTGCCGTCGAGGCCGCGCGGATCGCGGAGCGCGCGGGCATCGCGCTCTCCATCGCGGTCTATTACGATATTCTCGCCGCCGCCGCCGCCCACGTCGCCGCCGCGCTGCCCGCGATCACCTGGCCCTCCTTCGTCACGCGGCTGTCGGGCAGCGTGCTCGCGGCGCCCCTCGCGCCGGCCGGACTGCTCTTTCACCCGCCGGAAGGCCCCGGCCTCGGCGTCGCGCTGGATGACGAGAATGTGCGCCGCTACACGGTGGCGCGGTGAGGGTTTGCAGACCCTATACGTACACTTCCGCGCGTAGTAGGCTATGAGCAGGACTTGCAGAGTTATCCGCTGCACGCCACCATTTCACACCGCCCCGGATGTGCAGCCGGAGATGTTGGCCGATGCGTTGTAGGCATGGGGAGGCGAGCATGGCGGGGCAAGCGGTGAAGCAGCGGAACGCCGGGCCGGGAACGACGCTGGATTGGGCGGAGCGGCTCTTTAAATTAAGCGAGTGGCGCACGGACATCGGCACCGAATTGCTGGCGGGGCTGACCACTTTCATGGTGATGGCCTACATCATCTTCGTCAATCCGACGATCCTCACGACGACGCAGCCGGATCAGCACCTGCGACCGGGCATCACGACCGCGACCTGCCTCGTCGCCGGGCTGCTCTGCCTCTTCATGGGCCTCTACACGAACCGCGCCCTCGCGCTCGCGCCGGGGCTGGGCATCAATGCGATCGTCGCCTTCCAACTCGTCGGCGCGCAGAAGTTGACCTATCAGGAAGCGATGGGCGTCATCGTCGCGCAGGGGATCGTCATCTTCATCCTCGTCATCACCGGCCTGCGGAAACTGGTGATGGACGCGATCCCCGTCGAACTGAAGCGGGCGATTTCCGTCGGCATCGGCTTCTTCATCCTCTTCATCGGGCTGGTGCAGGCGGGGATCGTCGTCGTCGGGCAGGGGACGCCGCTGACGATGGGCAAACTGGTCGGCTGGCCGCTGGCGACCGCGATCATCGGCCTGTTCGTCACCGCGACGCTGCTCGCGCGCAATGTGCGCGGCGCGCTCCTCTGGGGCATCATCATCGCGACGATTATCGCCGTGATCGCGAACTACGCGAGCGGCGGCAACCTCTGGCTCGTGGACGGCAAGGATACCGGCATCGCGAAATTGCCGTCCAAATGGATCGCCGCGCCGGACTTCTCCACCGTCGGGCATATCTCCTTCGCCTTCTTCTCCAAACTCGGCGTCCTCACGGCGGTGCTCGTCATCCTCTCGCTCTTCCTCTCGGATTTCTTCGACATGGTCGGCACGCTGATCGGCGTCGGCGGCATGGCGGGCTATCTCGATGAGAAGGGCGAGTTCCCGGATGTGCAGAAGCCGCTGCTCGTGGACTCGCTCGCGGCGGTGGCGGGCGGTCTGGGTGGGTCGTCCTCCGCGACGACCTTCATCGAGTCGGCGGCGGGCGTCGGCATCGGCGGGCGCACGGGACTGGCCGCCGTGACGACGGGCGTCCTCTTCCTCCTTGCGATGCCGCTCTGGCCGATCATCGGCATCGTGCCCGAGCAGGCGACGGCCCCGGCGCTCATCCTCGTCGGCTTCCTGATGAGCGGCGTGCTCGCCCCGCGCATGGTGGTCGGCGCGGGCGGCGCGGAGCGCATGGCGGGCGGCATTGACTTCAACAACCTCGTCATGGGGCTGCCCGCGCTCGTGACGATCCTGCTCATCCCGCTCACCTACAGCATCACCAACGGCATCGGCGCGGGCTTCCTCCTCTACACGTTCCTCCGGCTGGTGCGCGGCGAATGGCGGAAAATCCACCCGGCGCTCTACGTCGTCGCCGTCGTCTTCCTCATCTATTTCGTGCGGGAACCGCTCCTCGGCATCCACGTCTAGCGCGCGGGATTCCCCCTCCCCCTGCCCCTCCCCCGCTGTGGCGGGAGAGGGGAAATTCGTTGCGTAGAAGGAGATATTTTCGCAGAGCATTGTCCGAAGCATACAGGAGAGTCACCCCTCTCCCGCGCACGGGGGAGGGGGAGTCTTTCGGCTACAATATTGCGTAGGCAATGTCCGGGTGCCGGGTGTACGACGAGGTCACTCAATGAGGGAACACCATGCGAAGAGTCGTTGCCATCGCCGGTATCTGCGCGCTCCTCTTGTCGGTGTACGGTGCGGCGCCGACCGCCGCCGCCTCCACATTCGCCGCGCCCGCGTTCCAGCAGCAGTGGCAGCGGGGAGAGGCGGTCACGCCGAACTTCTGGGGGCCGCTTAGCACCGCCCATGACGGCCAGCAGGAAGCCTATCAGGAAGCGCCGGGCCGGCAACGGCTCGTGCAATATTTCGACAAGGGGCGCATGGAGTTGGCCAACGGCGCCGTCACGAACGGCCTGCTCGCGACCGAGATGATCGCGGGGCAGGTGCAGGTCGGAGATACCACGTTCGAGAGTCGCCCGGCGCCCGCCATCCCGATTGCCGGGGACACGGACAATCCCGGCCCGACGTATGCCGCCCTCGGCGGCAAAGCGAAGGCGCTCCTCGGTGCGGCCCCCGCACAGATCGGCAACGGCACGCAGGCGGTCCTCTCCACCGCCGGGGAGATTTCCGCCAGCGGCGCGAACACGACCGCCCCGGCGATCTTCGCCGCCTATGACAGCGCGACGCGGCACAATGTGCCGAAGGCGTTCGCGGATTATCGCGCCACGGCGGGGCTTCCGACGATCGGTTACGCGCGCTCCGAACCATTCTTCACGACGGTGAAGGTCGCCGGGTCGCCGCGTCAGGTGCTGGTGCAGGTCTTCGAGCGGCGCGTGCTCACCTACACAGCGGCGAACCCGGCGGGCTTCCAAGTCGAGATGGGCAACGTCGGACGCCACTACTACCAATGGCGATACGGCGCATCGAACGCCGCCCCGCCTCCACCCGCCCCGGCGGCGGCCTCCTCCGTGACGACGGCGGTGCCGACGCTGAACTGGTCCGGCTATGAAGTGGACACGAAGAACATCACGGCGGTGCACGCGGCGTGGATCGTCCCGCCCGTCATCGCGCCCCCCGCGACGGGGTACGCCGCCACCTGGGTCGGCATCGGCGGCACCAACACCGACGATCTCATCCAGGCCGGCACGGAGCAGGACATCGAGGACGGCGAGACGACGTACTACGCGTGGGTCGAGGCGCTGCCGGACGACAGCCTCGGCCTCTCGCCCCGGCGACTCCCCGCGAACCCCGGCGACCTCTTCGCCGTCACGATCACGAATACGAGCGGCAACGAGTGGACCGTGACGCTCGAAAACCGGACGACGGGCCAGCGCCTCTCGCTCACGACCACCTACGAATCGTGCAATTGCTCGGCGGAATGGATCGAGGAGGTGCCGGAGGTGGACGGCGTGGACGACCCGGCGATTGCGAACTTCGGCACCGTGGCCTTCACCGAGGCGACCGCGACGGTCGGCGGGACGGTGAAGAATGCCGCGGATCTCGGCGCCGCCCCGCTGGCGCTCAGGCAGCACAGGAAGACCGTCGCGCAGCCGCAACCACTGGGCGCGGATCGGGCCAGTTTCACCGTCGCGTATATGCCCTGACCGCGAGAAGATTCCGTCGGTGATAGAATCCTTGATGCCTTGCAGATATGCGGCGGACCATGACACGAGCGGCAGATGCTGATCGCAGCCACCCGACAAGGAGCGCGCCGGTGAAGATCACAGATGTCACGACGACGGTGCTCAACGTCCCCGATGTGCCGGGGATTCAGGACGCGACGATTCGCCATCGCGGCACCGGCCGGGGCGCGCTCTTCGTGCATATCAAAACGGACGAGGGGCACGAGGGGCTGGGGATCGGCACCGTGCCCGGCACGCGCGACCTGATCGAGCGGACGCTGAAGCCGCTCCTGATCGGCCAGGACCCGCTCAACCACGAATGGCTCTGGGAGGAGATGTTCTGGCAGATTCGCGGCTATGGCCGCAAGGGGATGGCCTTCTGCGCGCTCTCGGCGGTGGACATCGGCCTCTGGGACCTCAAGGGCAAGATTTTCAACGCGCCCCTGTACAAACTGATCGGCCACTACACCGACACGGTGCCGATCTATGGCTCCGGCGGCTGGACGCACTTCACGGAGGCCGATCTGGTGCGCGAGCAGGTCGGGTACGTGGAGCGGGGCATCCCGCGCGTGAAGATGAAGGTCGGCAAGGACTTCGGCAAATCCGAGGCGGAGGACGTGCGCCGCCTCGCCGCCGTCCGCAAGGCGGTGGGCGACGATGTCGAGATCTACATTGACGCGAACAACGGCTACTACGCGAAGCAGGCAATCGCCATGGCGCGGCGCTTCGCGCCGTACAACCCCGGCTGGTTCGAGGAGCCGGTGCTGGCGGACGACATCGCGGGCCTGGCTGCGATTGCCCGCGCGATTGACATCCCCGTCGCGACGGGCGAGCACGAGTACACGAAGTACGGCTTCAAGGACCTGATCGCGCAGGGCGGCGCGGACATCGTGCAGCCGGATGTCGGGCGCGTCGGCGGCATCACGGAGTGGCTGAAGGTGGCGCACCTCGCGCACGCCTTTAATCTGCCCGTCGCGCCGCACGCCGTCGCGCTCGTCCACCTCCACCTCGCCTGCTGCACGCCAAACCTCAAAGTCGTCGAGGTGCTCGGCGTCGAGGAGGAGGCGAACCGCGTCTGGTTCACCGATGTTCCGGAGCAGAAGGATGGCATGTGGTCGCCCTTCCCCGATCGCCCCGGCCTCGGCCTCACGCTCGATCCGAAGGCGGTGGAGAAATACGCGGTGTAGCGCGCTACACCGCGTCTCCTCCGTCGGGTCCCGACCCGCCTACTCGTTCGTGTACTTCTGGTCAATCGTCATCAGCACCCAGTCGTACTCGGTGCTGGCGACCGGCGTGCCGCAGAACTGGCAGACGGAGATGTTGCCGAGTTCGAGCGGCGCGCCGCAATTCGGGCAGGCGCGATCCAGGTAACTCGTCTTGCTCGTCTTCGCCGTGCCCGAACGGGCGAATGTCCAGTACTCGGTGTAGGGGCGCGGGTGGTGCCAGCCGTCAATATCCTTGCCGGTGCGCGTGTCAATGTAGTAGTCCGCCGCGGAGCCATCAATGCGGGCGGTGATCGCATCGCCGGCGCCGTTCTTCTCGACGTGCACGATCCGCACGCCGCTGAGGACGACGTCCTCCATCACATTCCGCCGGTTCAGGGCGCGGTCGCCTTCCAGTTGCATCGTCAGGCGATTCGCCGCGCCCTCGCCGAGGAAGGGGAGCGCGGGCGTGAGATCGCCCTTCACCCACGCGGTGTTGAGGATGTTGTACGCCGTCTCCACGCGGTCAACGAAGTGCGCCTCATCGAAGGCCGGGTCCCGCTGCTTAATATCGTCCAGGCCCGCCGCGATCTCGGCGTCGTTCTGCTGCCACCGCTCGATCTCGTCCTCCCGCGTCGGTGGCGGCAGGTTGTCCACGGGCACCCCCTCGACCGCCTCGCGTTCCGCCTTCTTGCGGTAATAGCGGAGGATGAGCCAGATAATCAGGCAGATGACGGCGACGAGGATGATGAACGCGAGCAGCCCGCCGCCACCGCCGCTACTGCTGCCGCCGCCGCCACCCCCGCCGGGGAAGACGATGATGCCGCCGCTCCCGCCGCCGCTGCTCCGGCTCGACCCGGTGCTGCTGCGGGATGAACTGCCGCTACTGCGCGACGAGCCGCTCGACCGGCTGACGCTGCTGCGGCTGCCGCCGCCCGGCCGCGCATCCACCAATACCGGGGTGGCGATCCATAAAAACATACCGAGGAGGAGCATAGTCTGCACCAAAAGCCGTCGTCGTGGCATGCGTCCCTTCCACCATAGCGTTTCTCACATACTGCCGCGCATGCACGGTTTGCTCGGCATGCGCGAATGCACATTCTCTCACAATAGATACGAAAATTGCCCGTGTGGAGTTCCTTGACTTCGTTGCGCGAAAAGGCCGCCGGGTCGCGTTCAGTTGATGCGACCGCGCGCATCATCGGCCGCTCGCGATTCCGCGATGTGCGCCGCAAGGAAGGAGAAGGGTAATGGCAATCCGCATTTTCACCGTCTCAGCAGCGGAAATCTCCGTGGATGAGGGCGAGCAATTGTGCGCGGAGTGCGCCGCCGCGTGCGCCCGGCTGACCGGCGTGACCGCGCATCTGTGGACGGTCAACCCACGGACGCGGATGATCAGCGGCATCGTCAAATGGACGGAGAGCGAGATGATCGCGATGGGCACGGAATCGCTCTGCCGCGTCGTGGCGACGCTGCACCCCGCCCATATCGCCCCCGCCTGCCGCTCGCTCACCTGTCCGACGCGGCGCGCGGCGGAGACGACCCCCAACACCGGGTTCGTGCACTATCCACCCGATTACGACCCGCGCGGTTGAGCGGGACAGACGCACCCCGGCGGGCAGCACGGGCACGCGCGGCGTGAGGCGCATGCCCGGTTCGCGGGCGTGTGAAGAGCGTCTCGCTCGAACGATTCGGCCCCCGCCCTCGACACGCATCCGGGCTGCCGGTATGCTGCCACCGGCATTACGGCCCGAGTGCTGGGGGCACGATACCGATGCTTGAGAAGCCGGACCTGCCGGACGAGCAATTGATCTCGTGCGTGCGGGATGGCTACGGATTGCCCGTCGCCGACATCGCCTTTCTTCCGCTCGGCTTCGACGTGAACACGGCGGTCTATCGGGTCGTCGCCGATGCGACGCCGTACTTCCTCAAGCTGCGGCGCGGCGCCTTCGACGCGGCGGCGGTGGCGATCCCCCGGTTCCTGCACGACCGGGGAATTGCCCAGGTCATCGCCCCCATCGAAACCCGCTCAGGGCGCCTCTGGACGCGTCTGGACGCCTTCACGGTCGTGCTCTCCCCCTTTGTCGAGGGCGAGAACGGATACGACCGCGACCTGTCGGATCGCCAGTGGATGGATCTCGGAGCCGCCCTCAAAGGCATCCACACGACGGACGTGCCGCCCGCGCTCGGTCGACACATCCCGCGCGAAACTTATGCCCCCCGCTGGCGCGACATGGTGAGGGAGTTCCTGGCGCGCGCGGAGGATACCGCCTTCGCCGATCCCGTTGCGGCGGAGTTGGCGGCGTTCCTGCGGGCCAAACGGGCGACGATCGCCGACCTCGTCGGGCGCGCCGAACGGCTCGGCGATGCGCTGCGCGCTCGGTCGCCCGCGTCGGTCCTGTGCCACGCCGACATCCACGCCGGCAATGTCCTGCTTGCCGCGGACGGCGCGCTGTATATCGTTGATTGGGACACCCTCATCTTCGCCCCCAAAGAGCGCGACTTGATGTTCGTCGGCGGCGGCGTGGGCGATGTCTGGCGCGACGCACGCGAAGGAGCGTTGTTCTACCAGGGCTACGGTCGGACGGAGGTTGATCCGGTGGCCCTCGCGTACTATCGCTACGAGCGGATCGTCGAGGACATCGCCGCCTTCTGCGAGCAACTCCTGTTGACCGACGAAGGCGGAGCGGACCGCGAACAATCGCTGCGCTACCTCGTGGGTTCGTTTCTGCCCGGCAGCGTCGTCGAGATCGCCTATGCATCGGATACGTCGCGAGCGGGGTAGGCGTTGCCTCGGAAACACCGTCCAATGGCCGACAGACGGCGACGCGGCCGAGTGTTGCCGGGTATGGTTTCCGCGGTACCAGCCCACTCCCCGCGCCCCCTTCGTCGTATACTACCTGGATGGAGGAGGCGATTGATGTTTACTGAATATGTTGAGAAGGCGATGCAACAGGCCGAATACGAGCAGATGGTGGATGGCAACTGGTGGGGCCAGGTCACGCCGCTCCGCTATACGTGGGCAACCGGCCCGACAAAAGAAGCGTGCGCGAAAGAACTGCGCGATGTGGTGGAAGACTGGTTGATTGATGCCATCGCCTGTCATCATCCTATCCCGATGATCGGCAGTACGACCATCTATATCCCAGCCGTCGCCTGATGCCGCCATTTGGGCTAACCAAACGGCGAGACCTCATCGCGACACTGAAGAAGCTCGGCTTTACCGGCCCCTATCCCGGCGGCAAGCAGAAATCATGCGGCGCGGCACCGATCGCGCGATCATCCCCAATCCACACCAGGGAGACATCAGCACACCGACCCTCGCCCGCACTCTCCGCGAACTCGGCGTCACACGGGACGAGTGGGAACGCCTGTAACCGGCAGCCTACATAACCTCTGGTGCTAGTCAGCCTAGAGGCTGAACGCGGCGATCGACAGGCGGATCCGTCCCTCATCATCGGGAGTCAGCCCGTGCCATTGCGCGAGGACATTGAACACCGCCAGCAGCCAGCCGAGGTGTGCGCGGAACGC
>JAICIL010000013.1 GCA_025924435.1 Chloroflexia bacterium
CTTCGGCTTCGCGAGCCGGTGGGACATCCCCGGCGACGACGTCCTCGGGAGGATCGGGGGCAAGCCGGCGGCGTTCTTCGGCGACGCGGCGCGCGCGGGCGCGCTGCGCGCGGGCGCGGTGGCGGGGCGCGCGGCGGCGTTCGAGCGGTTTGGTCTGGCGATCGGCCTCGGCTTCCAGGTGCGCGACGACCTGCTCGGCATCTGGGGCGACCCGGCGATCACCGGGAAGGGTGCCGCCGACGACATCCGCCGCCGCAAGAAGTCCCTGCCGATCATCATGCTGCACGAGCGCGCGAGCGCGGCGGATCGCCGCTACCTCGAATCGCTCTACGCGGGCGGGGAGGTCGCCGCAGAAGAAATCGCGACGGTTATCCAGATGCTCGATGCCGCCGGGGTTCGCGACGCCTGCCAGGAGCGCGTCGAGCGGTATCACCTGCGCGCGGCGGCCCTGCTCAACGAGTCGCGCGCGTCCGGCCCGGCGGGCGCGGCGCTCGGCGGCTTGATCGAGCGCATGGCCGCGCGGGACGCCTAACGGAGACTGGGGCGGTAGCCATATCCCGCGAGCCGTGCCCGCCCGACGGTGAAAAACTTGATGAGCACGACACCGGCGACGAAGCCGCCGATGTGCGCCCAATAGGCGACGCCCCCGCCGCTCGCGCCGCCGGAGCGGAAATTCATGCCGAGCGTGGCGAACCCATTGAACGCTTGCAAGACGAACCAGTAGCCGATCACGATCCACGCGGGCAGGACGAGCGGGATGAGGATGATGCCCAGCCAGATGACATTGCGCACCCGGCCGCGCGGCTTCAGCACGATATAGCCGCCCAGCACCCCGGCAATCGCGCCGCTCGCGCCGATGGAGGGGGCGAGCGAACTCTGGTTGAAGTAGATGTGCGCGAAGTTCCCGGCAAGCCCGACCAGCAGGTAGAAAACGATGAAGCGGAACGGCCCCATCGCGTCCTCGACGTTATCCCCGAAGACCCAGAGGAAGAGCATGTTGCCGCCGATGTGCAGCCACCCGCCGTGCAGGAACATCGCCGTGAAGAGCGTCAGGTAGAGCGGCGAGGTGATCTCCGGGTTGGCGGCCTGGAACGCGGCGATGTGCGTGAAGCGCGCCGGGATGACGCCCCACTGGGCGACGAAGAAATCCTGATCGCCGTTGCGCAGCGTGAGCATGTAGAGGAAGACCGCGATGTTGAGCGCGATCAGCAGGTACGTGACGACCGGGCGATGCAGGCGGTCGCGGTTGTCGTCGCCGATGGGGAACATCGCCGCTCCTTACGCGGGGGGCTGAACCGGCTCGGTCGGACTCTCCTCGTATGGGGAGGCGTACCGCCGGGCGCGGCGACGACGGGCTTGGAGCGTCATCAGATACATCGTCAGGATGCCGGTCAGGAAGCCGCCGACGTGGCCCCAGTGGGCGATGTTGGCGAGGAAATCGCTGCCCGTCAGGTTCTGGATGATCCGCGCCGGGATGAGCGCCGGGATGAGGATGAGCGCGAGCATCCAGATGATCGTCTTCGTGCGGTCCGGGCCGGGCGGAAGCAGCAGGAAATAGCCGCCCATCACGCCGTAGACCGCGCCGCTCGCGCCGATGAACGGCGAGTCGGAGTGCCGGTAGAGCAGGATCACCGCGAGGCTGCTCCCCAACCCGGCGAGCGTGTAGAGCAGCACGAAGCGCGGCGTGCCGATCGCCAGTTCGAGCATCCGGCCGATGGCGAGGAGAAGGAGCATATTCAAGGCGATATGCGCGAATCCGCCGTGGAGAAAGAGGCTTGTGATGACAGTAAGGATGCGTGGACTTGTTGGCCCCGCGATAAAGGTACTGATCAGTTGCTCGGACGGACGCGTGAACCGTGACGGGATCAATGACCAATTGAGCACGAATTGATAATTATCCCGAACAGACAAGGTCTGCTCAAAGAGAAAGACCGCGACGTTGATCGCGATGATCGTGTACGTCGCGGTGGGCCGTCGCATCCGGGCGCGGACCTGGGCCGGTGAGGGGACCACATCGCCTGCCATTCTTTACACAGACGGTTCGGCGAATTCGTCGCCGCCGAGCGTGCCGAACAGATCCTGGAGCGAGGCGACGCACGCCTTGACCGTCTCCACGCCCGCGCGCGGCGCGCAGAATAGCCCGATCACGAGGCCAATCGTCAGATACTTGACCGCGATACGCAGGCGGTCGTCGGCGCAGCGCGGCTTCATACTGACGTCTCCGGTGCGGCGATGGGGCCGGTCGGCTGCTCGGCGCGCGGGATGAACGCGGGCTGCAATTCGACGACCGGCTCATCGTCCATCATCTCGTCGTCCTCGGCGGCGCGGTTGAGGAGCAATGTCGCGACCACCCCCGCCGCGATGCCGAGCAGGATGCCTACCGTGAATGCGCGATCCTTGCGCGCCCTCTTCGCCACCGGCTCCGCGTACGCATCTTCAATCGTCATGCACGCCCCTCCTCTGTCTCATCGCTCGCCGCCACGCGCGGGGCGGTATCTCCCCAGCCACCGTTTGCACGAATAGGGCCGCCATCTCGCGTACCCGATAGAATCGGCGGCTCCGCGCGGTGTAGTACCGATCGTCCGCCGCCGCCGTCTGTACCGCGAACCCTTCCGCCAGGAACAGCAGCGCCGTCCGCCGCAGATGGAACGGGTCGCTGACGACGATCACCGACCGCCACCCGGCCGCGCGAGCGAGTGCGCCGACGATGCGCGCGCTCTCCAGCGTCCGCGTCGCCCGCGCCTCGATCACGATGGCCGCCTCCGGCACGCCACCGGCGACGGCGAGCGCCTGCATGACCGACGCCTCCGCGACGCCCGCCTCGCCTACGCCGCCCGTCGCGACGATCCGTGGGGCGAGGCCCGCATGATACAACGCCACCGCGCGCCGCACCCGCCCCCGCAGCGCCGCCGACGGGCGGCCACCGGGATGCACCTGCGCGCCGAGGACGACAATCGCGTCCGCAGGTGCATGCACCGTCTCCCGCTCGCCGTGGCGAACGACCGCATAGAGCGCCGCGACGCTCGCCGCACCGGCCGCACCGATGGCGAGCGCGCCAACGCCGAGTCTGCGCACGATGATTGGAACGCCCTCGCCATCCACTCGTGCTAGTATAGCATCGGTGCCCCGCGCGCCGTGTGCGGCGTGCGAACGGGTCGGCACCGATACCGAAAGGGAGCGGGCGGGCGTGACGGCGACACCAGCACCGATTGATCCGACGACGCTGCATTGGGACGCGCGCGGCCTCGTCACTGCTGTCGTGCAGGACGCGACGACGGCGGCGATTCTGATGATCGGCCACATGAACGCGGAGTCCTTGCGCCGCACGCTCGCCGGGCCGCACGTCTGGTTCTGGAGCCGGAGCAGGCAGGAACTGTGGGAGAAGGGCGCGACCTCCGGCCACTTCCTCGATGTCGTCTCCGTGACCGCCGACTGCGACGGCGACGCCCTGCTCGTCCGCGCGACGCCGCACGGCCCGACCTGCCACACCGGGGCGCAATCCTGCTTCCATCGCCCGCTGACGGAACCGGGATATATCGCCGCCGATAACCAAGCCGATGCAACGTCCGTAGCCGTCGGCCCCGACGTGCTGCGCGAGGTCGCGGCGGTGATCGCGGAGCGGCGGCGCGCGATGCCGGACGGTTCGTACACGACCTATCTCTTCCGCGAGGGCGTGGACAAGATCGCCAAGAAAGTGGGCGAAGAGGCGACGGAAGTGGTGATCGGCGCGAAAAATGTCGAGCGCGGCGACGCGGATGGCCGCGACCTGCTGGCGAATGAGATCGCCGACCTCTTCTATCACGCCCTCGTGCTCGCGAATGTCGCCGACGTGCCGGATGGAGCGATCTGGCAAGCCCTCGCGCGGCGGCGGGGACACGCCGTTGACACACCGCCCCGCGCGCCGAAGCCGAAAAAGTAAACCGGTAGCGTAGGCTTTCCAGCCTGCGCCCAAAAGTAGCCGACACCGCAGGCTGGAAAGCCTACGCTACCAATGTTCTACAGGTATTCCAGCGGCTTGGCGACCATGCGCTTGTTCGGCACGTCAATGTCGAGCACGACATCCTTAATCGCCGGGAGCAGCAATTCCGTTTCGTCCGGCCGCGTGACGACGTAGACATCGTTCGCGCCGGTTTGCAGGATGCTCGTCAGGACGCCGAGCGTCTCGCCGTCGGGGGTGACGACGGTCATGTCTATCAACTGGTGCCAGTAATACTCGCCCTCATCGAGCGGCTTCGCGTCGCGGATATCCATGTAGAGCGGCATGCCGCGATAGAGCGCCGCCTCGGTGCGCGATGAGACGCCGTTGACCCGCAAAATCGCGGTCGGGCTGGCGCCGCGCAGGGAGCGAAGGCGGCGGCGCTGCGGGTCGTCGCCGATGTAGACATGGGTGAGCGTCGCGAGATGTTCGGGGAAATCGGAAATGATGCGGACGCGCATCTCGCCGTTTGTGCCGTGTGGCGCGCCGATGATGCCGATCATCAGCCGCTCGGGCGGGGTATCGGCGGCGGGCGGCCGGGCGGGCGCGGGCGCGTCCGGCATCGCGGCGTCGCCCTGCGGCGTCTCCTCGGGCATCGTCAATCGTCAATATCGAGCGAGACGCGCACGCCCTGCTTGGCGGCGGCGGCGGCGAGCACCGCGCGGATGGCGCGGGCGATCTTGCCCTGACGGCCGATCACCTTGCCCATCTCCTCGGGTGCGACGGTGAGGCGCACCTCGACATTGTTGCCGAAACGGTTGGAGCGGACGCCGATCTGATCCGGGCTGGAGACGAGCGACCCGGCGATGTAGCGGACGAGGTCTTCCATCGCCTCGCTGGAGGTGTCTACCATTTATGCCTCGGCGGCGGGCGCGGCGGCTTCGGCGGCCCCGGCGGTGACACCGGCGCGCTTGAGCAGCGACGCGACGGAATCGGTCGGTTGCGCGCCGACGCTCAACCAATACCGGACGCGCTCCGCGTTGACGACGATCGTGCTCGGCTCGGTGAGCGGGTTGTAATGGCCGACGTTCTCGACATACCGGCCGTCGCGCTTCGAGCGGGCTTCCTGGACAACGATGCGGTAATGGGGCTGCCCCTTGGCGCCCATCCGGGTCAAACGCAGTTTCAGCACGTCGGCGGTTCCTTCCTCGGCATTCTCGACACTCAATCGCATGCGTAAAGGCGGATCGAAAATCCGCAGCGATTCATGGTACATGCAACGGCGGCGGGCGTCAAATGCGATGGTTGAAAAAGCCTAACCCCCGGCCCCTTCCCGCGAGGAAGGGGTGACTCACCGCAATACCGGGATATTCGCGGAATGCCCTGGCCTGCGAGAGGCTCGCTCCCCTTACTCGCGGGAAGTGGCCGCGGGGGTAAGGTTCTCTCCCGCTCCGGGTGGTAGCGGGCGATGTAGTCGCGCCGGAGCATGCCGTAGATGTGCTCATCGTGCCACAAGCCATCCACGATCCACGTTTCGCGCAGCGTCCCCTCGCGGACGAAGCCGACCTTCTCGTAGGCGCGCTGGGCGCGGCTGTTTTCGGGGAAGACGACGAGCCAGACGCGGTGCGCGCCCCGGTCGTTGAAGAGCCATTCCAGGAGGAGTGCGACCGCCTCGGAGCCGTACCCCTTGCTCCACGCATCTTTCTCGCCGATCAGGATGCTCAGTTCCGCCGCTCGTTCGGGCAGCCGAAAACCCTCGTAGTCAATCCGCCCGATCAGTCGCTTCGATTCGTCGCAGATGCCGAAGTAGCCATTCTCGGCGAACTGCGTGAAGCGGCCCTTCGGCGCGAGGTCGGCCTCGAATTCATGCGCCGCGACGATCGGAAACCGATCGCCCCAGTAGCGCATCACCTCCGGGTCGCCGTGCCACGCGCGGAGCGTCGGGAGGTCATCGGGCTGGAAGGGTCGCAGCGTCACGCGCTTGCCGATAATCATTGCTGGCTGTCGCTCCTCGACCTGTCACGCGGTGTGTCACGAGATATGCGGAAACCCATGTCACGAATCGCCAATTTGCGCGTATACTAGTACGCGATTTGATGGGATGCGCGGCGATCATCGGCGCGCACTTTCGCACGGGCAAGGTAAGGGAAAATGACGGATGGCGCAAACCCGACGCGATTACTATGAGGTGCTGGCCGTCGAGCGCGGCGCGAATGGCGACGAGATCAAGAAATCCTACCGCCGCCTCGCCCGGCAGTATCACCCGGACGTCAACAGCGAGCCGGGCGCCGAGGAGCGCTTCAAGGAGATCAACGAGGCGTACGAGGTGCTCTCGGACGACGAGAAGCGCGCGGCGTACGACCGCTTCGGCCACGCGGGCGTCAATGGCGGCGCGGGCGGCGGCAACCCGTTCGGCGGCTTCGACTTCAGCGATATTTTCGATTCGTTCTTCGGCGGCGGCCGGAGCGCCGCGTCGCCGAGCGCGCCGATGCGCGGCGACGACATCCGCGCCGCCGTCAATCTGACATTCGCGGAGGCGATCTTCGGGGCGGAGAAAGAGGTCTCCGTCATCCATCACGACACCTGCCCGGCCTGCCACGGCACGCGGATGGAGGGCGGCAAGCAGCCCGACGTCTGCCCCAAGTGCGCGGGGGCGGGCCAGATTCGGCGGATGCAGAACACGATCCTCGGCCAGTTCATGACCGCGACGACCTGCGACCGCTGCGGCGGCGAGGGCGTGCTCATCACCGATCCCTGCACGACCTGCCGGGGCGAGGGCCGCGTCCGCACGACGAAGAGCCTCTCCGTCTCCGTCCCCGCCGGGATAGACGACGGCATGCAGATTCGCATCGCCGGTCAGGGCGATGCGGGTGTGCGCGGCGGCCCGCCCGGCAACCTCTATGTCGTCGCGCGCGTGCTCGCCGATCCGATGTTCCGGCGCGACGGGTTGACGATCCATCTGGCGCTGCCGGTCAACATCGCCCAACTGGCGCTCGGCGCGGAGATCGATGTGCCGACGGTGGACGGCGTGCCGGAGAAGATCACCGTCCCGGCGGGGACGCAGACGGGCGAGACCTTCCGCATCCGCGGCAAGGGCGCGCCGGATGTGCGCTCCGGCCGCCGGGGCGATCAGGTCGTCACCGTCAATGTCGAGACGCCATCCGAACTGACGGAGGAGCAGCGCGAGTTGCTCCGGCAGGTGGCGGCCGCGTTCGGCGTCCGCGTGCACGAGCCGGGGCGTGGCTTCCTGGGACGCATCAAGGACGCGCTCGGATAATCCACCAGGCGACAGCGATTGCCCATTGCGCGGCGCATCGCTATAATTGCGCACACAGGCAAGGGAGGCGCTTTGGACGGCATTGACCGGTTCGAGCGGCTAATGGAACGGGCGGTAGAAGGATCGGTAGGGAGAATGTTTCGGAGTCAGGTGCAACCGGCGGAAATCGGGCGGCGGCTGGAGCGGGCGATGGAAGCCCGGCCGCTCGTTTCGGTGGACGGCACGATTGTCCCGAACGACTACCGGGTGCATCTAAACCCCGAGGACGCCGCCACGTTCAAGGAGATCGAGTCGCCGCTCTGTCAGTCGTTCGAGCAGTGGCTCGGTGAGATCGCGGCCGAGCGCGGCTATCGCTTCATGGGGCCGGTGCACGTCCGGCTCGTGGACGATCCGCAGGTCGGGCGGCGGGATGTTCAAGTGCAGACCGCGCTCGAAGCGCCAAGCCCGCCCGCCCGCCCTATCGAGCGCGAACCGCCGCTCCCACGCGGCGGACGATCACACGCGGCGGACGATCACACGCGGCTCGGTGAGCCGTCGCCGCGCCCCCGGATGGTCGCGCCCGTCGCGGGGGTACCCGCGCCGCATGCGCCATCCGGGCCGCTGCCGCAGGGCGTCGTCGCCCATCTCGCCGTCCAGACCGGCGCGCTGGCCGGGCGGACCTTCCCGCTGCGCTTTGCGGATATCACGATTGGCCGCGCGCTGGATAACGACGTCGTGCTCGACAGCAACGATGTCTCCCGCCATCACGTCCGCATCGAACCGGGGGGGACGCTCCTGCGGTTGATTGACCTCGGCAGCACCAACGGGACGCGCGTCAACGGCCGCCGGGTATCGGAGCATCTGCTGCGCAACGGCGATCTGGTGGAACTGGGCAGCACGCAGTTGCTTTTTCGGGTCGGCGATCCCGCCGCGTCGCCGTGACGCCGGTCCGGGGGAGCGAATCCGTTGTCCATTGAGTACATCCTCTTTCTCCTGCGCGTCGTCTTCATTTTTGCCCTCTACTTCTTCATCATCATGATCGCCCGCGTCCTGAGCCGCGAGATCACGACGCCCGCCGAGACGCCCGCCGCAGCGAGCGCCGTGGTGTCGCCGGGTCGCCGGGGGGCGGCGATGCCGGGGCGCGCGTATCTCGTGATGGTGGACGGCGCGGAGTCCGGCATCCTGCGGGGCACGGCGCTGCCCGTCACCTCCGGCACGCTCGTTGGCCGTGCGACCGGCGCCGATGTGCAAATCGCCGATGCCTACACGTCGAGCGAGCACGCGCGATTCCGGAGCGCGGGCGATCGCTGGCTGCTCGACGATCTCGAAAGCATGAACGGCTCCTACATCAACGGCCAGCGCATTCGCGGGTCGCAACCCCTCGCGGATGGTGACACCGTGCAACTCGGGCGGGTCGTCCTTCAATTCATGCTCCGCCCGCCCTCATGATCGAATCCGCGCGGCAAACGCGGCGCACCATCGCGAAATTGCGCGCCGATTCGCCGCACCAAATCCGCATTTTGTTCGTTATACTAGTGACGTACGGACACGGGCCGGGGACGTTGCGTGCAGGATGACAGTCAGGGGATGGGACATGGCTCAGCAGCGCGACGGTTCTCGGCAAACGCTGGCAGCGACCGCACAATTGCCCGCAGCAGCACGGCATGATGAAGCATATCCCGCCCCGACGGACACCGATGGATTCGTCGGCGGGGAAGATTTCGGTGGTACGCCGCCCCATGCTCCGGGCGCGGGCGGGCCGCGCCGCCGGATGCCCGCGCGCCCGCTGGTGATTGGTGGGATCGTCGCGGTCGCGCTCCTCGTCGGCGTCTTCGGTTGCCTGGCGTTCAGTGCGTCGCTCGACGGCAAACTGTACGACAACGTCTACGTCAACGCGCGGAATATCGGCGGCCTGACGCCCGATGCTGCGCGCGCGGCGGTCAATGCGCGGCTCGATCCGTATCTCAACAGCCCCGTTACGCTGACGAGCGACGGCAAGCAATGGACGCCGAAACCGGCCGACCTGGGCATGCGCGTGGACGTTGATCGCACGATAGACGAGGCGTATCGCGCCGGACGGAGCGGCGGGCCGCTCGGCAAACTCTGGCGCGCGGTCGAGATGAAGGAGGGCGCGAAGCAGTACGTCCCCCTCTATGTGCAGGTAGACGATCAAGTCCTCGCGACCTATCTCGACGGCTTGCAGACGCAACTCGGGACACCGGAGCGCGACGCGTCGGTCGCGGTCACGGGGAAGCAAATCGTCGTCACGCCCGGCACGGACGGCACGAAATTGGATCGCGACGCGCTCAAGCAGCAACTGCTGGAGAGCGCCGGGCATCTCACGCCGACCGCGCTCGCGCTCCCCGTCACCTTCGCGCAGCCGGCGATTACCACCGACGCGGCGGAGCAGGCGAAGGCGCGCGCGGACGCGCTCGTCGCCCTGCCGCTCTCGCTGACCTTCAACGACAAGAAATGGGACCTATCGCGCGACGAATTGGTCGGCGCGCTCCGATTCAATGCGGCGCTCGACGCACGAATTGATGCCACGGCGCTCGCGCCACGCCTCGATGCAATCGCGGGCGAACTGAAACAAGACCCGCAAAACGCCGTGATCGGCTGGGATAATCAACTCGTCGTCCGGCAATCCGCGAAGAATGGGCAGCGGTTGAATGTCGAGGAGGCGCTGAAGCGGATCGGTGCATGGCAGGGCGATGTCCGCGCCATTGTGCTGCCGGTCGAGGTTACCAAGCCGCGCATCCCGGACGATGTCGGCGCGCTCGGCATCACCACCCGGCTCGGTCGCGGCGTCTCGAATTTCTCCGGCTCGGACGCGGCGCGGGCGAAGAACATCGCGGTCGCGTCCGGATACCTGGATGACACGGTGGTCGCGCCCGGCGAAGTCTTCTCGTTCCTCGACTCGATCGGCGAGATTTCGGCGGCGCGCGGCTACAAGGATGGGTACGTCATTCTCGCCGAGCAGACGGTGCCGGGCATTGGCGGCGGCGTCTGCCAAGTGGCGACGACGATGTTCCGCGCGATGATGTACAGCGGCCTGCCGATCGAGGAGCGCAATCCGCACGCCTATATCGTCGGCTATTACCAGCAGGGCGGCTATCCCATCGGCCTCGACGCGGCGGTCTTCTCGCCCGGCGTGGACCTGAAATTCCGCAACGAAACCGATAAATACATGCTGATCAAGACCGCGATTGACAGCGGCAACCTCTACATCAGCATCTACGGGCCGGACCTCGGCTACACGACCGCCATCGGCGACCCGGTGATCAAGAACAAGACGAACGCGCCGGATGATGAGTACGAGGTGGACCCGACCTTGCCGGCGGGCACGAAAAAGCAGGTCGAATTCGCCAAGCAGGGCGAGGATGTCGCGATCACGCGGACGGTGAAGTCCGGCGACGGCAAGATCGTCCGGCAGGCGACCTTCAACACCCACTATCAGGCGTGGCCGAATAAGTTCCTCGTCAGCAAGGATGCCGCGCCCGGCAAGGCGGTGAAGGCGACGACCGCCCCGAATACCCCGGCACCGTCTACGAAGGAACCGAGCCAGCCGACCAAGCCCGCGCAGCCGACCGCATCGCAGGCCGCGCTGCCCACCAAGCCGCCCGCGACACCCGTGGCGCCGACCGCGACGAAGAAGCCATAGCGCGATTGCCTCGGGGTCGTTGCTGTGTCTGTATCGCTGGTAGCGGGCCTCCGGCCTGCTTCCACGGCGGGGGCAGGCCGGAGGCCCGCTACATCATGAAACAGCGCCCGTTGTTCACAGCGACGGGTGCGTTACCCGCCGCGCGGGTTGATTGATTGCATTCCGTGACAAATCCCGCGCGGGAACGTGCGTTTCGCGAGACGGTGTGATAAGGTGCGTCCGGAACTACCGAAGTGTACGTACAAGTGGATTTGGCGAGTCTTGGGGGTTTATGAAGGGAAGGGAGTACGCGCGTGCGTAGATTAACGCGTGTGGCAAGTTCCGGTGTGGTCGCCTTGATGCTGCTCGGTATGCTCGCCACCGGCGGGACGACGGTGAGCGCGGCATCGGATTATTATGCTGATACCGGGCACTATCTCTACGGCCAGTTCCGGGATTACTGGAATGGCAACGGCGGCTTGTTCCGGTTCGGCTATCCGATCTCGAAAGTCTTCAACCAGAAGTCCACGAACGGGCAGACCTATCCGACGCAGTACCTCCAGCGGGCGATTTTCGAGCAGCATCCCGAGAACAAGGGGACACAGTTCGAGGTGCTGGGACGGTTGCTCGGCGTCATCCAGGCGGGGTCGAAGGTGCAGACCGACCAGAACTTCAAGCCGGTCGCCAAGCCGACGGATGGCCGCCTCTTCTTCGACACGACGAATCATACGATCGGCGGCGGCGACCCCGGCAATGCCGCGATCCGCGCCTACTGGGAGGCCGCCGGGAACGGCAATGTCCAGCAGAGCGTGATTGTCTTCGGCTACCCGATCTCCGAGCCGTTCGACGAGCAGAACCCGCCGATGCCCGCCGGGGACGGGCAGACGCACCGCGTGCAGTATTTCGAGCGCTATCGCCTCGAATACCACCCGGAAAATCAGGATCCGTACCGGGTGCTGATCGGGCTGCTCGGTCAGACGCAGGCGGCGAACGACAAACTCGACCCGGCGCTGCTCGCGCCGGAACCGGCGGGTCAGCCGCAGCCGGATTGCATCGGGCAGGGGCCATGCGGCGCGGCGCAGCCGCTGCCGAAGAGTTTCGCCGGTCTCCATGTCGGCGACGGCGCGGACGGCTACGGCTTCAATGTGGACGCGAACGGCCTCGACGCCGCGAGCAAGGAGACGATGTTCGGCCAGGTCTCCGGCGCGGGCTTCAATTGGATCCGCCAGCAGGTGCGCTGGAGTTCGTACGAACCGGCCAAGGGGCAGTTCGGCAACAACTATGTCGCGCAGGTGGACGCGCTCGTCAATGCGACCGCCGCGAAGGGGGATAAGATTCTCCTGAGCATCGAAAGTTCGCCCGGTTGGGCAGGCACGAATGAAGGCTTGCCGAACAATCCGAAGGACATGGGCGATCTCGTGACCTTCATGGCGAACCGCTACAAGGGGAAGGTTCAGGCATACGAGATCTGGAACGAAGAGAACTACGCCAAAGAGACAGGTGGGCAAGTCAACGTCGGCGCCTACATCCCCATCCTCAAGGCGGGCTACCAGGCCCTCAAGGCCAGCGACCCCAATATCACGGTGGTTTTCGGGGGGCAGACCCCGACCGGCGTCACGGGCCACCCCGAAGTTGCGCTGGACGACGTGCAGTATCTCCAGCAGATCTACCAGATCAACAACGGCGAGGTGAAGCAGTATTACGACGTGCTCGGCGCGCACCCCGGCTCGAACTGCAACCCGCCGGACAACTCCTATCCCGACAACCCGGCGACGAACGCCTGCGGGACGGATCCCGACGGCGGCCGGTCGTACACCAAAGACAACTCGTTCTACTTCAAGCGGGTGCTCCAACTGCGGAACGTGATGGAGCAGAACGGGGAGAGCGGCAAGAAGATGTGGCTGACCGAGTTCGGCTGGGACAGCAGCAGCGTGCTCGTGCCGAACTACCAGTACGCGCAGTACGTCTCGGAGGATCAGCAGGCGCAGTACCTGACGCGGGCGTTCGCGCTGGGGAAGTCGTACCCGTGGATGGGGGTGATGTTCGTCTGGAACCTCGACTTCCCCGTCACACTCGCCGCCGCGAAGGGGGGTGACGCGGCCAATGACGAGAAGTTCGGTTGGGGCGTCCTGAAAGGCGACGGCACGCCGCGCCCGTCGTACACCGCGCTGAAGAATATGCCGAAATGAGAAGTGCTGAGCGCTGAGTGCTGAGTGCTGACAAGAGATGGGGAGCGGGCCGCAATCTCGCTCCCCTTTGCACGCATCGCGGGGGAGTCGCTTGATGTAGAATCCGCCGTTGTGAGGGTCGTATCACAATGCTTTGATCGGATCGGAAGGCGTGATTCAGCAGACGGGCAGGTCGTCGCGCTACCGCGTGTATATCGTCAATGGCGTCTTCGTCTCGGGTGGCGTTGGGGAGGATGGGCGCGTGCGCCCGCCGCACCTCTTCACGGCGCTCGCCGAGAGTCTCGCGGCGGAGACCGGATGGCGCGCGTCCGCGCTCTGGCCGTACGGTGCGAAGCGCGTTTTCGGCATTCCGGCCTTTCTGGCGTTGACGCGTCGCGCGATTGGGCGGTATGCGACATTCCTTACCGAGTCTATCCGGGCGGACATCGCGCGGCATCCGCCCCACGACCGGGAATCGGTCGCGCTCGTCGCATACAGCGGCGCGGTGCCGGTCGTGCAGACGGCGGCGACCTTGCTTCGCCCCGCGATCCCGGTCGGCGCATTCGTCTTCTTCGGGCCTGCCGTCCTGCCCGCGAAGGTGCCCCACGACTGGGCGGGGGACGCGACGGTCGGCTGCATCCTCGGCGACCGCGATTGGGTGCAGGGCGTCTATCCGCGTTTGCCCCGCCCGTGGCACGCCGCGTTGCGCCCGACGACCGCTGCGCAAATTCGCGCGGCGCTGCCGGAGACGGCGGCCTATCGCACGATCCCCTGCGACCATTGGCCGGGATACTTCACCCCGGACGCATGGCCGCTCCTGGTCACGGCGATTTCCGATCTGTTGCAGCCCGTAACCGTTCCCCAATGACGGCGATGGGCGCGGCGATTTCAATGACCTTGTCGCGCCCCCGTTCGCCCCGGACGAGGATGATGCTCCGCTTCGGTACGCCGAGCGCGTCCGCGAGGAAGGCGATCAATGCCGCGTTCGCCGCGCCCTCCACGGGCGGCGCGGCGAGGCGGACGCGCAGCGCGCCCGCCTCGGTCACGCCATCGAGCGCAGTGCGTCCGGCGCGCGGCACGACGCGGATCGCCAATCGTGCCGCGCCGTCCGCGCCGATGAGATTCAGCCGGTCGCTGCCGGTCAATCAGGTGAAGTTGACGGGTTCGGAGACGATTTCCGCCTCGTATCCGTCCGGCGTCGCGATGAATGCCAGCCAGTTGCCGTTGAGGTTCGATGTCCGTGCCACCTCGGTCATGTCGCGCAGTTCGCCCTCGTGCGGCTTCCAATCCGGCCAGATGAAGGCGTAATGGACGAAGCCCGGTTGCGGCGCCGGTTGCCCGCTATGCGGCTCGAAGAGTTCGACGCGGTACTGCCCGTCGCCCCGGTCAACCATCGCGATGCGCCGGTCGCCGCGCTCCACGACGTACGCGCCGCGCGCTCCCCGCTTGTACCGTTCCAAAATCTGCTCGAAGGCGGGCGTCGTCGCGGCCTGCACGCCGATGTGATCGAGCGTGGCGGCCACTTCGGACGGGATGCCGAGGCCGACGAGGTACGCCTGATGCCGGCGGAGCCGTTCAGTGTTCTCACCGCCGTCGAGGTCAATGTACCCTTCGCGTGCGAGTTGCGCGTCGTGACTATCCGTGTGTGCCGACACCCTGGACCTCCTCAATCGCGGCGACGGGAAGATAGATCGGTTCCATACCATCCGCGGGCAGGCGTGCGAGCGTCTGAATAACCTCCAATAACTGGCTCGCGGGCGCGATCGGCCTGCCCAGTTGTTGGGAGAGGCCGGGCAGTGTCATGTCGTCCACCGTCAGGATGCCGCGCTCGTCGAACATCGAGCGCGGGAGGAAGAGCGGCGCGTCGGATCGCTCGCCGCCGAATTCCTCCAGGATGCATTTGCCGCTGAGCAAGCCGGAGACGGTGATGTCCGGCCCGAAGAGGCGGTTCTCGATCGCCCGCACCTCGATGGACGCGCCGGTCTCGGCGTTGACATCCTGCACGAGCGATCGCATCGTCGGCGCGATCAACGTCGCGCAGCCGATGGTCGCCTGCCTGCCGTGCAGGTTGCGGGGCAGCGTCTTCCGCTTCTTCGCGCGCGCCCATTCGTCTATCAGGAGGCGCGTCAGGCCGATGCCGTCCTCCAACTGCGGGAAGCCGTCGTACCGGCTCGCGGGCGGCAGCGGCGTGCCGGTGTTCAGGTAGAATTCGTCCGCCGCGTGGATGATGGTGCGGCCATGTTCGGCGCGCAGTGTGCGCTGCCAGCCTTTGATCTGCGCGATGATGCCGCGCATCTCGTCCGGCGTGAACATCCTCAGCGCCGGTTCGTCGAGGATGCGGTGCTGCTCCCGGTACCACTCCTCGCGGTGCAGGCCGCGTCGTGTCAGCCCGACGGGCACGGCGGCGATGGATTGCATGTGCGGCATGAGCGTGAGCAAATCCGCAATCGAGCGGTCGAGTTCCGCGCCGTCGTTCACCTCCGGCACGAGGACGAGTTGGGTGTTGAATTCGATCTCCATCGCGGCGAGGCGGCGGAGGTCCTCCATGATCTTGCCGCCGCGCCCGTTTGTGGAGCGCACCAGCCGCTCGCGCACCGCCGGGTTCGTCGTGTGGACGGAGACGTGCAGCGGCGAGAGGCGTTCCGCGCCGATCCGCGCGAAGTCGTCGTCCTTCAGGTTGGTGAGGGTGATGAAGTTGCCGTAGAGGAAGGAGAGCCGGTAGTCGTCGTCCTTGATATACATCGTCTGCCGCAGGCCGGGGATGCCCTGCTTCAAAAAGCAGAAGGTGCAGTGATTGTCGCAGACATGGACGCCGTCGAAGGCGGCGGAGGGGAAGCGGATGCCGAGCGGCTGGTACTCCTCGTTATCCACTTCGATATCGAATTGCTGATCGCCGCGCTGCACCGTCAGCGTGAATGCGTCGTAGGCGGTGAGCAGTTGGTAATCAATCAGGTCGGACGGCTCCTCGCCGTCAATCGCCAAAATTCGGTCGCCGGGGCGGATGTCGTATCGCGCCGCGATCCCCTCCGGGCTGACGGCATCCACGAGCGCGCCCTGGCCGAATAATTTCCTCATCGCGGCTGCCCCTCTCCGGCGGCGACGGCGGCGAAGAGGTGCGCGTCCGGCATCTCATCCGCCACGCCGTCCTGCGCATGGGCGCGCCGCGCGCGCCGTCTCTTCTCGACGCTCGAAATGAGATGCACCCATTGCGCGGTGCGGTGCGGGTGCAGCGTGGCATCGGGCAGGTTCGCCAAAAACGACGCGGCGTCCGTGAACGGCGCGATGGCGATGTACGAGCCGCCGTACTCCCACGTGCCGTGCGCGTCGGAGCCGACGCTCATCGGGATGTGGTGCGCGGCGGCGTACTTCTTCGCCGTCCGGTTGTCCATCGGCGCGACCATGCGGCCGTTGAAGACCTCGATCGCATCCACGAGGCCCGCCGCGACGAGCCGGTCGAGCACGGCTTCGCCGATCGCGCCCTTGCGGTAGCGGTCGTACGGATGCGGGATGACGACGACGCCACCCTGCGCGCGGATCGCCTCGCACGTCGCTTCGGGCGACTGGCCGTCCGGAATCTCGTCGTGCAGGAAGAGGCCGATGATCTCCCCGGCGGTGGAGTAGACCTCCTCGCCGGGGATGACGTGGAAATCCGGCCCACCGGCCTCTTGCGCGGCGACATGCCCCGCGAACCGTCCGTGATTAGTGATGGCGATGCCGTCGAGGCCGCGCCGTTTCGCCGCGCGCACCAGCCGCTCCGGGCTGACCGGGCTGTCCCGCGAGTGCCAGGTATGGGCGTGCAAATCTACCTTCCAGCGTCTCGTGTCCGAATCGGTCATGCTGCTCCTATGTGTCCCGTGTGTCCCGAATATCTCGCCATACGCGCTCGCGCGGCGGCGCGAGATTGCCTGTCGTCGCCATCACCAGTGTCACGGCGGTGATCGCCGCCGTCTCCGCCCGCAGCACGCGCGGCCCGAGCGAGACGGGTGTCGCACCCGCCTCGGCGACGAGGCGTTCCACCTCATCGTCGCCGAAGCCGCCCTCCGGCCCGATGGCGAGCGCCGCGCGATCGGCCCCCGCCGGGAGCGCCTCGGCCAGCGTGCGTGCCGCGACCGTCTCGTGCGCGACGAAGAGTGGCGCGGCGACGGCGCTCGCCAGTGTGCCAAGCGAAACCGGCCCGCGAATTGCGGGAACGCGCCCGCGCCCCGATTGTTCCGCCGCCTCCGTGCCGATCCGCCGCCACCGTTCCAGCGCGCGCGCGTCGTCCGGGCCGATCTTGCGGATCGTGTGCGCCGTGACGACGGGCTGGATCGCCGCGACGCCGAGTTCGGTCGCCTTTTGCACGAGCCAGTCGAACCGCTCGCCCTTGAGCAAGGCCGGGCAGAGCGTCACCGCGCAGGTCGGTTCCGGCAGGGCGGGCCGCTCCGCGACGACCTCCCCGCGCACCGCGCGCGCCTCGACCGAAACGAGGCGTACCCGCCATTCTACCGCATCCGCGCCATCGGTGGGGATCAGCACGATCTCTTCATCGGCGCGGAGGCGCAGAACGCGGGCGATCTGGTGCGCGATCTCGCCGGGGAGGGTGACGGAGAGTGCGGAGCGGGATTCCGGCGGCACGAAGAAGCGATGCACGCCGCGCTACCGCCGCCGGGCGCGCAGGGCGACCCAGTCCCCCATCTGCCCGCGCGTGATCTCGACGAACCCGGCCGCCGCGAGCGCCGTCCGCACTTCCTCCTCGCGCTCGACGATGATGCCGCTCGCGACGAGCCAGCCGTTCGGGCGGACGCTCTCGTAGAGGTACGGCGCCAACTCGCGGATGATGCGCGCGATGATATTCGCGAAGACGCCGTCGAACGCGCCGTAGTGCTCGTTCGGGCCGAGCGACCCGACGATCAGCGGGAAACGGTCGCGCCCGATGCCGTTCGCCTCGCCGTTCGCCCGCGCGGCCTGCACCGCGACTTCTTCGACATCGAGGCCGAGGACGTGCCCCGCGCCCATCCGCAGCGCGGCGATGGCGAGGATGCCGCTCCCGGTACCGACATCGAGCAGGCGGTCGCCCATCTCCACTAGGTCCTCGACGGCGATCAGGCAGAGCTGCGTCGAGGGGTGCAGACCCGTCCCAAACGCCATGCCGGGATCGAGCGTGACGACGGTGTCGCCCGGCTGCGCCTCGTACGCGCGCCACGGCGGCCGGATGACGATGGACCGGCCGATGCGATGGACGTGGAAATGCTCCTTCCACGCATTCGCCCAATCCTCCTCCTCGCGCGGCTGCACGGTCAGTTCGCCGACGTAGCGCATCCGCGAGAGGTGCCAGAGCGCCTGTTCGAGCGTGTGGATCGTCTCCTGGGCGGCGGGGGTGTCGGCGATGTAGGTGGCGACGGTGACCGGGGCGTTCGGGTCCACGCGCAGATTGTCGCCGTCCCGATCCTGGAGATACTGCTCCTCGATCGCCACGCCGCCCTGGTAGCCATGGCGCGCGAAGAGTTCGCTGACTGCCTCGACCGCCTCGGTATCCGCGCTGACCCGCACCTCCAGCCAGCGCATCAGGTCCCTCCCGCCAGCGCGTCGTCGCCGCTCGCGCCGCCGAGATTGACGACCGAGGAATCGCCGACGTTCACGCTGTGGAAGTCGCCGTGGACGACCGTCTCGACGCCGACGATGGAGTTCATCAGCATGACGTTGGCGATCTCGCTGTCCCGGTTGAGGATCACATCGCGCACGATGGCATCCGTGATGACGACACTCTCGCCGACGCTCGCGTACGGGCCGACGACGGCGCGCTCGATCCGGGCGGAGGGCGCGATGACGACGGGCGGGATGATGACGCTCCCCGCGTAATCCGGCGCGGCGGCGTCCCCATTCATCCGCGTGAGGAGGACGCGGTTCGTTTCCAGCAACGTTTCGGGGCGGCCGCAATCGAGCCAGAGATCCATCGCGGCGGCTTCGATGCGCGCACCGTCCTCGATCATCAACTGGATCGCGTCGGTGAGGTAGAATTCGCCCTTCGTCTGGCGATTCGCCGCCATGATCGCGTCAATCGCCGCGAAGAGCCGGGCAGAATCGCGGAAGTAATAGACGCCCGCCACCGCCAGGTTGGTCGGCGGATCGCTCGGCTTCTCGATGATGCGCGTGATCCGCCCCCCGTCGAGTTCGACGATGCCGAACGCCTGCGGCTTCTCCACTTCCTTGACGAAAATGACGCCGTCGGCGTCCGTCTCCGCCAGCACCGAGAGGTCGGTCGCGAAGATCGTGTCCGCGAAGGCGATCAGCACCGGCCCGTGCACATCGTCGGCGGCGAGATGGATCGCGTGGGCCTGCCCCTTCATCTCCGCCTGGTGGACGAACGAGGAAGAAAAGTCGTAGTGGCACTCGACGTACTCGCGGATCTGGTCGCCGAGGTAGCCGGTGACGAAGACGACGTGCTCCGGGTTGAGTGGTGCGATACTATCGAGAACGTGGCCGAGGATCGGCTTGCCCGCGACGCTGACGAGCGGCTTCGGTTTACTCCAGGTGTGCGGCCGGAGCCGCGTCCCGAACCCCGCCGCGGGAATGATGACGTGCACAGACACCTCCTCGCGATCCATTTTTGCCGTGCGCTTGCCCGTATCTTGCGCATTCTACCGCAAGAGGGGCCGCGCGCCCATCACGGAATAACGGCGGGGATCGTTGGGTTAGGTATACTGAGTCGAACGTGCCGGTGGACGCATCGGCCCGGGTGGCTCAAAGAATTCGAGGGCGATTGATGGTCGAAGAACGAAGGATGGACGGTGCGCGTCCGGCGGAGAGCGCCGCGAACGCGCCCGATGGAAACGCGGGTGCGCCCGCGAGTGTCGCGACAATTGAAGAGGAGGCGCTCTTACAGGTTGATTCGTTGTACCGCACCGCGCTCCGCATGACGCGGAACCCGCAAGATGCGGAAGACCTCGTGCAGGAGACGTACTATCGGGCGTTCCGATCGGCGCATCAGTTCCAGCCCGGCACGAACCTGCGCGCGTGGCTGTTCAAGATCCTGACGAACAGCTTTATCAACCAGTACCGGAAGCGGGCGCGGAAGCCGCAGTCCACGTCGCTGGACGATGTCGAAGAATTTTATCTCTATAACCACCTGGTTGACAGCGGCGTGCAGCCGGAATCGCCCAATCCGGAGGCGACCGTCATTGACCAGTTTGCGGAGGCGGATGTCATCCAGGCATTGGAGCAGTTGCCGCTGGAATTCCGGCAGGTGGTGCTGCTGGCGGATGTGGAAGGCTTCTCCTACAAGGAGATCGCCGAGATCGTCGGTATCCCGGTCGGCACGGTGATGTCCCGTCTCCATCGCGGGCGGCGCCGGTTGCAGAAGGAATTGTGGGACTACGCGGTCGCGTCGGGCTATCTCGATTCGTTGCGCGGCCAATCGGTGGCGGAAGCGACAGCGCGCCCGACGGCTTGAGTTGGAAAACCGTACACGGGGAAGTGCAGTGATGATGACGATGACGTGCCAGGAATGTGTGGAGAAATTGCAGCCGTTCCTCGACCGCGAACTCTCCGAGACGGAGCGGTTGGAAGTCGAGCGACACCTGACCGTGTGCGGCCATTGCGCCGACTCGTTCCGCTTCGAATCGGGCATCCTCCACGTCGTCGGGCGTTGCGGCCGCGCGACGTATGCGAGCGACGAATTCAAGGCGCGCATCCGCGTCGTCGTGCAGACGGCGATCACCAAAAAACTGTAGCGCCGCTCGACGCGCAACCATTATTATGGTAACTTCGCAGTGGGTTTTGCGGCGCATCTCTGTGAGAGCAAAAGGGTTTTGCGAGACGATGACAATCAAAGAGTGGATTAAGGGCACGGGTGAGAAGATTCGCGAGGCGATCGAGCAGGCGCTCCCGCCGCCGCCCCGCCCGGAACGTGTGCCGATCCGCATCCCGATCCCCGTCGACACCCCCCGGCCAACCCGCCATTATTATTAAACGCGCGAATAACCGCCAAGACGCCAAGGACACGAGAGAAAGGGAGATGCTAACCGCTTCTCTTTTCTTCCCTCCCGCTTGGCGTTCTTGGCGTCTTGGCGGTTCGATTTACGCTTCGCGAAGGTCGTCCAGTCGCACGCCATAGGCGGATGCGAGCGCACGGGCGAGAGCGTCGAGGTCCACCGGGATCGTCGGCGGTTCCGGCAGCGCGCGTGCCGTTGAGGCGGGGTCTTTGAGGCCGCTCGATGTGCCGATTGCGACGACCGCCCCGTCCGTCTCCGCCGCAACTTGCCGCGCCACCGTGACGCCGACGACCGATGCCGCTTCGAGGTAGAGGCCGGTTTCGCCGGCGAGCCGCCGTTGCGCCGGGAGAATTTCCGCTTCCGCGACCGAGAGCGCGCCGCCGCCCGAATCCTGCAGCGTCTGCCACGCCTGCCAACTCGCCGTCCCCCCACCAATGGAAAAGGCGGAAGTTGGCGTCGCCGGGACCTGCTCCGGGCCGCCATGCGCGAGGGCGTGGGCGTACGGAGCGGAGTTCGCGGGTTCCGCGACGACCATGCGCGGCAGCCGGGCGATCACACCCGCCGCGCGCATCCGCTGGAAGCCGCGCCAGATGCCGGTCAGGTTGTCGCCGTACGAGGTCGGCACGACGACCGCCGCCGGGGCGTCGCCGAGGTCGCGGACGATCTCGTAGGCAATCGTCGTGTAGCCCTCGACGCCGTACGGGTTCGAGCCGACGGGCGGATCGGTGACATTCGTGCCGGGGAACCAGCCGTACCGCTCGATGCCGAGCGCGGCGATGGCCCGCCGGCTCGCGCCGCCATCGAGGCGGCAGAGGAGCGCGCCGTACGCGCCCATGAACGTCTGCATCGTCGTCGGCACGTCGGTGCCGGTGAACATCACGCAGTGCAGCCCGGCGCGGGCCGCGTACGCCGCGAGCGACGCGCCCGCGTTGCCGGTGGATGCGCCGACGACCGTCCGGTAGCCGCGCTCCTTCGCCACCGTGACGGCGACCGTCATCGCGCGGTCCTTATGGCTCCACGTCGCGTTGCGCGATTCATCCTTCAGCAAGAGGGAGCCGCGTTCGGCGGGCAGCGCGATCAGCGGCGTATTGCCCTCGCCGATGGTGACGGGCTGCGTTTCACCGCCCACGGGCAGGAGCGATTGGAAATCCCATAGGTCGCGACGCCGGGCGAAGGCGGCGAACGCCTCCCGCGTGAAGGTACCGTCCGGGTAGACGGGGACGAGGTTGATCTGCTTCCCCTCCGCCCGCGCTTCCGGGTCGCCGAAGGCGAGCAGGCGCACGTCGTCGCGCGGGTATTCTCTCCCGCTAACCGGGCTGACGAGGTGAAGCGGAACGGGCATCGTACCCTCCCTGTTTAGTAGGGCGGGAATGCCCGCGCTACCCAGATCGTTGCTTCCTCACTGATACCAGATCATGGAGCAGCATCGCGCCGCCGATCGCCGCGACGAGGACGATGCGCGGATTCGTCCGCATCGCGCGGCGCGGGTCGCCTCGCAGGAGCGCCGACGCCGCGCGCGTCATGCCGCACGCGGGGCAGGGGCGGCGGATCACCGCGCTGATGAGGCAGAGATGCGGGCCGCACGCCAGGCGATCCGGCCCGATAATCGCGAGCGCCGCGCCCAGCACGAGCGCGCCGCAGAGTCGCCCCCGTGGGGAGGCGCCGGCAATCGCTTCCCAGGCAATCGCCGGGATCGCGCGCTCAGGGGCGAAGCGGGCGGCCCTGGGCATCCGGGAGTTTCTTTGTCGCGATGAGGATGATGTCAATGATGGACCAGATGCCGCAGCCGCCGAGTGTGAGCAGTTTCAGGATGCCCAGGCCGGTGTAGCCGAGATAGAAGCGGTCCACGCCGAGGCTCCCCAGGAAGATGCTGAGGACGAGGGTTGTTGTGAATTCCTTGTCCGACCAACCGCCGTACGGATCGCCGTAGGGGTTCGGTTGCTGCCCGTAGGGGTCCTGCCCATACGGCGGTTGGCCATATGGGGGCTGACTACCGTAAGGAGGTTGACCATACGGGGGTTGTCCATACGGCGGCTGATCGCTCGGTGTCTGGCCGTAGGGCGGCTGCTGCGGCGGGTTCTGATCGCCCGGCGGCTGGGAATAACTCATGGCCCACTCCTCTCGCTCCCCGAGATAATCGCACGTGGCACGGCGCGAGTATAGTCGCTGCACTCGCGCGCACGCAACGGCGCGGGGAACCTCACCCCTCGGCCCCCTTCCCGCGTCGGGAAGGGGGAGCGAGCCTCCGGGAGATCGGGACGTGTGGGATCAGGCACGGCACCGCGATGAGTCACCCCTTCCAGACGCGGGAAGGGCCGGGGGTGAGGTTGTTCATCTCGCTGCCTGTGCTATACTCCCCCAACGGCGCGGGGAATCCCCGCGCTGATTACACACGCCATCTGGCCGGTGGTTGGTCCCCATCGTGGGTGCCGCCGGGTAGCGAAGATGGCGGAGGAAACAACCACATCGGGAGGGCTTTGGCATGGCAACGGCGATGCAGACACAGTACGACCCCGCGACGACGATGCAGGTGATGCGGCAACTGCTGGAATCGGGCGTCCACTTCGGTCATCAGACCAAGCGCTGGAACCCGAAGATGCGCCCCTACATCTTTAGCGAGCGCAATGGCATCCACATCATTGACCTCCAACAGACGGCGGAGGGGATGCGCCGCGCGCAGGACTTCATCACGAGCATCACCGCGCACGGCGGCAAGGTGCTCTTCGTCGGCACGAAGAAGCAGGCGCAGGAGATCGTCGCCGAGGAGGCGAGCCGCGCCGGGATGAACTACGTCAACCGGCGTTGGATGGGTGGCACGCTGACGAACTTCGTCACGATCCGGGCGCGACTGCGCCGCCTCGTCGAGATCGAGGAGATGGAGAACAGCGGCGCGATCCTTGCTCTGCCGAAGAAGGAGCAGACGAGCATCGCCGCCGAGAAAGAGAAGTTGGAGAAGACGATCGGCGGCATGCGCGGCATGACGCGCCTGCCGGAAGCGGTCTTCATCGTGGATCCACGCCGCGAGGAACTCGCGGTCAAGGAGGCGAGCCGCCTCGAAATCCCGATCGTCGCGATGGTGGACACGAACTCCGACCCCGATGTCGGCAATTACGTCATCCCCTCGAACGACGACGCGATCCGCTCCGTCCGCCTCTTGACGAAGACGATGGCGGACGCGGCCCTCGAAGGGCGCGGCCAATACTACGCCGCCACCGCGCGCCGCGAGGAGCCGCGGCAGCAGGCCTACGAACTCGACGCCGAGGACCTCGACGCCGCTGCCGCCGAGAAGGGTGATACGCCACCGGCAGGCCGCTGAAAGGGAAGGCTTCCGGTGGTAGCAGGCTTTCCAGCCTGCTACCCCGCCCTGGAGGGCAGGCTGGAAAGCTTGCTACCACCAGATAAAATGCTCCGACCGCGAGCATTCTGTATTGAGACGAGACATTGAAAGGGGAACCGACCGTTGAGCGTGACGATGGACCAGATTAAGCAACTGCGCGAGAAGACCGGCGCGGGAATTATGGATTGCAAGCGCGCCCTCGAGGCCGCGAATGGCGATCTCGGTGGCGCCGAGGATATTTTGCGGAAGCAGGGCATGGCGTCGGCGGCGAAGAAGGCGGGCCGGGCGGCGAATCAGGGGCTGATCTTCCAGTACATCCACGGCGGTCGGATCGGCTGCCTGCTGGAACTGAACTGCGAGACGGACTTCGTCGCACGCACCGACGATTTCCAGCAACTTGGCCGCGACATCGCGCAGCACATCATCGGCATGATGCCGCAGTACGTGCGCGCCGAAGAGGTGCCCGCCGATGTGCGCGAGCGCGAGCGGCGCATCCACGACGGCTCCGATGAGGAAGTGGATCGCAAACTCGTCCTCCTCGCGCAGCCGTTCGTGCGCGACCCGAAGAAGACGATCGGTGGCATGGTGCAGGAAGCGATCGGCAAACTGGGCGAGAACATCGTCGTGCGGCGCTTCACGCGGTACGAACTCGGTGAGGTCGTCGTGGGCGAGGGCAGCGATACCGGCGACGACAGCGCGGGCGCTTAATCGGTAGGGCGATGGCGGCGAGGATGCGTCCTCGCCGCCATTGTGTGTGCGGGGCGCATCAGGATGGGAGACGCAGCGCGGATGGCGGAGTCGAAATACCGGCGTGTCCTGCTGAAACTGAGCGGCGAAGCCTTCGAGGGCGCGGGCGGCCGCAACATTGATCCGGCGGTGGTCCACGCGCTCGCGGGGCAGGTGCGGGACGCGGTCGCCGACGGCGCGTTGCAGATGGCGATTGTCATCGGCGGCGGCAACTTCTGGCGCGGGCGGAACGCGGAGCAACTCGGCATGGACCGCGCCACCGCCGATTACATGGGCATGGTCGGCACCGTCATCAACGCCCTCGCCTTGCAGGAATCGCTGGAGCGGGCGGGCGTGCAGACGCGCGTGATGACGGCGATCCAGATGCAGCAGGTCGCGGAGCCGTACATTCGCCGCCGGGCGCTGCGGCACATGGAGAAGGGGCGCGTCGTCATCCTCGCGGGCGGCAACGGCAACCCGTACTTCACGACCGACACGACGGGCGCGCTCCGGGCGCTGGAACTGGAATGCGAAGTCCTGCTGATGGGCAAGCACGGCGTGGACGGCATCTACGACCGCGACCCGAAGAAGTTTCCCGACGCCGTCCGCTTTCCGCACATCTCGTACGCGGAGGCGCTCCAACGCGAGCTCGGCGTGATGGACAGCACCGCGTTCGCGCTCTGCATGGACAACAACCTGCCGATTATCGTCTTCAACATCCAGGAGCCGGGGATGATCGCGCGCGTCTTGCGCGGCGAGGAAGGTTTCGGTACCGTAGTGCGATAGCGGTTTCGCGCGGGAGGTGTGACGATGTACGAAGATATTTTGCAGGACGCCGCCGACCGGATGCACAAGGCAGTCGAGGCGCTGCGCGGCCACCTCGCCGGTATCCGCACGGGCCGTGCCGCTCCCGGCTTGATCGAGCGGATCGTCGTGGATTACTACGGCACCGAGACGCCCTTGCAGCAGCTGGCCGGCATCTCCGCGCCGGAGGCGCGCATGCTCGTCGTGCAGCCGTGGGATAAAGGCTCGATGAAGGCGATCGAGAAGGGCATCCGCGCCAGCGATCTCGGCCTCAACCCGACCAACGACGGCCAGGTGATCCGCATCGCCATCCCGGCCCTGACCGAGGAGCGTCGGCGCGACCTCGTCAAGGTGGCGAAACGAAACCTCGAAGAAGCGCACGTCGCGATCCGCAACATCCGGCGCGACGCGATCCATATGCTCAAAGAACTGGACGACGGCGGCGACATCTCCGAGGATCAGCGGCGGCGCGGCGAGGAGCAGATTCAGAAACTGACCGATCGCGGCATCGCCGAAGCCGATAAGGTCGGGCGGGACAAAGAAGCCGAAATCCTCGAAGTTTGATGCGTGCGACAGGGACGGGTAGCAGGGATGACACACACGGCGACAAATACAGCAGAGAGCGCGGACGATACGGCGGCGGAGTCCGTTGTCGTCAGTGGCAAGCCGCCGCGCCACGTCGCGATTATCCTCGACGGCAACGGGCGGTGGGCACAGCGGCGGGGCCTGCCGCGCAACAAGGGGCACGAGGCGGGCACCGAGAACATCCGCCCGATTGTCTCCGTCTGCCCGGAACTCGGCATCGAGTACCTGACGCTCTGGGCATTTTCGACGGAGAACTGGCGCCGCCCGCAGGACGAGGTGGAGGGCATCTTCCAGATTCTCAGCGAGCGCATCGCCATCGAGACGGAGGCGCTGCACAACGCGGGCGTGCGGCTGCGGCACATCGGCAGCCTCGAAGGCCTGGGCGAGGAGTTGGCGGGCGCGGTGCGCGCCGCGATTGATCTCACCGCCGACAACACGCGCATGACGCTGACGCTCGCCTTCAATTACGGCGGCCGCGCCGAAGTCGTCGCGGCGATCAAGGAGATGCTGCGGGACGGCCTCGACCCGGAGAGCGTGACGGAAGAGACGGTGGACCGTTATTTGTACACCGCAGACATGCCGGACCCCGATTTAATCATCCGGCCTTCCGGCGAGTTCCGGCTCTCGAACTTCCTGATCTGGCAGGGCGCGTACGCCGAACTCTACTTCCCGAACATCCTCTGGCCGGACTTCGGCCCGGACGATCTGCGCGACGCCGTCGTGGATTTCCAGAAACGGCAGCGCCGCTTCGGGGCGATCCCCGATCCGGTTCCTCCCCCCGCCCAGCCCGCGTAGCGTATGTTCCGCCAGCGCGCCCTATCGTCCGTTGGCGTCGTCATCATCGGCGTCGTCCCGGCGTTGTTTGGCGTTTGGGGCGTGGCGGCGGCGTTCGCGCTTCTGGGCATCCTCGGCCTGACGGAACTCCGCGCGATGTTCGGCAAATTGGATTTTGCGGTCGCGGTCCCGGTCGGCATTGTCGTCATGCTGCCGACCGTGGTCGCGGTCGCCGTGCGATGGCCCGGCTGGGTGTACGGCGCGCTCGCGGCCGCCACGCTCATCGCCCCCGTCGTCGCCCTCCTCTTCCGCCCGTCGCTGGACGGTACCCTGCCGTCATGGATCGCGACGGTCTTCGCCACGCTGTACATCGCCGTGCCGCTCGGCCATGTCGTCGCGGTGCGCCAGATCGCCGGTGTCACTACCGGGGCGGGCGGGTGGCTGACGAGCATTGAAGACCGATTGGGCTTCCGTGGCGCGGCATTGGGCCTCGCGTGGTTCCTGCTCGCGCTTATCACGACGTGGCTCACCGATTCGCTCGCCTATCTGGGCGGTCGCGCCTTCGGGAGGCATTTGATGGCGCCGGCGATCAGCCCAAAGAAGACATGGGAGGGGTTCGCGGGCGGCATCGCCGGTGCGATACTGGCGGCGGTGGTCGCGAACTGGTGCTTCGGCATCGGGATGCGCGTCGTCGTTGCCGCGCTTGTCGGCGTCTTGATCGCGCTCGCCGCGACCGTCGGCGACCTCGCCGAATCGCTCCTGAAGCGCCAGACGGGCGTCAAGGATTCCGGCACGCTGATCCCCGGCCACGGCGGCATCCTCGACCGGATTGACGGCCTGTTATTTGCCTTCATCGTCGTCTACTACGTCGCCCTCGCCGTGCGATAAGGTGGGTGGTGGCGGGGGTGAGGCGGGCCCCGGGGGGAGGAGGAGGGGGGAGCCCCCCCCCCCCCCCGAAAAAGC
>JAICIL010000014.1 GCA_025924435.1 Chloroflexia bacterium
CGCCCTCCGCACAATCGGCACGCACTCCGAGGAGACGATGATGATCGGCGACCGGATGGACACGGACATCATCGCGGGCACCGAGGCGGGCATGGAGACGACGCTCGTCCTCACCGGCGTCACGCCGCGCGAGCAAGTGGAACGTTTCCCGTACCAGCCGACGCACATCGTCGCCTCCATCGCGGAGATCGCGGTGTAGCGTTCCTCACCCCCGATCCCTCTCGTACGGAGCATCGCCCCAACGCCGCGATATCAGAACATCAGGACGGCGATAGAGTGGAGAGTTGTCCGCTCTGTAACAGACGCGAATGCTCTTTCTTTTCACCCGTACATTGCTGGCGCGATGGAATTGTGTATGATGTCCACGGCAATGGCCGGCGATGGGGCCGTCACATCGCGGGCCGTTTCTTCGTTCTGTAGGGTATGGAGCGATGGCCTGCGGCGCGATTGGACGCGCGAGGCGGAGTAGGACGTTCAGGACGAAAGGGAGAGGGATGCGGAAAGCGACCGATGGAGCGATGAAGTGGGTACTGTGGGCGATGCCCGTCGTCATCTTCGCGATGGGGTGCGTCGCGGATTTGGTATTGAACGCGGCGGCGACCAGCCCGCAGGCCGCACGGTTCCTGCCCGAACTGTGCGGGCTGACGGTCGGCGTGCTCACGGTGCTGGCCTTCGCGATGCGGCGGCAGGCGTACCTCGCGGCGGGCGCGGTCTTCATCTTCGTCGAGATGGTGGCGGTGACGCTGCACATGCCGCCCGTCATGCGCGTCGGCGTCTGCACGGCATCGCTGCTGACGGCCGCCGCCTGCCTCGCCGTCTACCTGCGCGGCCCGTGGGCGGCATCCGACGCCGTCTATGCCCGCGAGCAGGGAAAGCGCCCGTAAACCTTCACATTGCAGTGACGACGGACGGCGGGCAATGATGCCTGCCGTCGCTGTTTTCCGGGACATCTCTCTGGGGGATTCTCAGGGCGTTTGCGTGCACACAGCCCTCAGTCATCTCATCCTCTGCTATACTTCTGAAATCGCACGTTTCACGTTACTTCCGCGCCTGCACGGTTTGGGAGTATCCCATGACCACTCACGCCGACGATCCCCTCTTCGCGGACGGTGCGCCGGCCCTCGTTGGGCGGGAGCGGGAGCAAGCGGCGCTCCATGACCGTCTGGCCGCCACGCTCGCGGGCCGGGGAAGCCTCGTCCTGATCGGTGGCGAGGCGGGCATCGGCAAGACGGCGCTCGTCGAAACCCTGATTCGTGATGCCGAACGCCAGGGCGCGCTCGTTCTCACCGGGCACTGCTACGACCTGACCGAGACGCCGCCGTACGGCCCCTGGGTGGAACTGTTTGGCCGCTATCAATCCCCGGATGGCTCCCCGCCGCTCCCCGCCGCCTTCGCCGAGCACGGCATGGTGGGCGAGGTGACGAGCCAGGCGACACTCTTTCATCAGGTGCGCGATTTCCTCGGCGCGGTCGCGACGAAGCGGCCGCTCGTCCTCTTTCTCGACGATCTCCATTGGGCAGACCCGGCGCGCCTCGATCTCCTCCGCTTCCTCGCCCGTGACCTCGCCACGCATCCGATGCTGCTCATCGCGACGTACCGCGCCGATGAACTGACCCGCCGTCACCCGCTCTACGCGCTCTTGCCCGCGCTCGTCCGCGAGGCAAACGCCACCCGCCTCGATCTCCGGCGATTGCACCGCGATGATCTCGCCGCGCTCGTCGCGCACCGGTATCGCCCGGCGGAGGATGACGCGGCGCGATTGGTCGCCTACCTTTTTGAGCGATCCGAGGGCAATCCCTTCTTCTTCGGCGAACTGCTGCGCACGCTCGAAGAAGAAGGGGCACTCCGCACCGCCGATGCGGGATGGAATCTGGAGGACCTGACGCGGGTGCGCGTGCCCGCCCTCTTGCGGCAAGTGATTGACGGGCGGCTGGCGCGATTGGGCGAGGAGACGCAGCGCCTCCTGACCATCGGGGCGGTGATCGGGCAGGAAGTGCCACTCGCGCTCTGGGCTACGGTCGCGGAAACCGCCGAACCCTCCCTGACCGCAACGGTCGAACGCGCCGTGGACGCGCATCTGCTGGACGAGACGCCGGACGGCACGCGCGCACGATTCGTCCACGCGCTGATCCGCGAGGCGCTGTACGAAGGTATCCTCCCCTCGCGGCGGCGTGTGCAGCACCGACAGGTGGCCGAGGCATTATCCGCGCACCCCGATCCCGACCCGGACGCAGTGGCGTACCACTTCCAGCAGGCGGGCGATCAGCGGGCGGGCGAATGGCTGATACGAGCGGGAGAGCGGGCCTATCGGGCAAACGCCTGGCTGACGGCGGCAGACCGCTACAAAATGGCGGCGGCGCTGCTGGCGACCCGCGATGACGAACTGGCAAGCGCGGGGTGGCTGCTCACTCGCGCCGCGTGGCTGCGGCGATGGGCCGACCTCGACACGGGCATCGCAACGTTGACCGAGGCAGAGCGCTATGCGCGGCAGATGGGAGATCGCATGCTCATGGCGTGCGTTCTCTATTACCGCGGTATCCTCCGCTGCCGCGTGCAGGCGTATCAATCGGGTCTGGCTGAACTTACCAAGGGCATCACGATGTTGGATGCGCTGTGCCGCATAGGGGACGTACGAAGGCCATTGCCCTATGCCGAAATGGACGTGTGCGATATGCCGGACCACTGGGCAACCCTCGCGATGTGGCTCGCATTCGGTGGCCAGTGCGAAAAGGCTATCGCAATTGGCGAGCGCGCTGTGGCGCTTGATGCATCCTGCCAAGATGCGGATGCCTCAGCGCAAGAATCCATCGGCAATGCGTATTTCGCCTTCGGGCTTGCTTTCGGCGCAATGGGCCGGATCGCGGAGGCGCATGCCGCCTATGCGCAGGCCCGGCATCTCTATCTTCCCAAAGGAAATCATCCGGGAATTGCCCAAACCGCGCTGCACGAACTGGCATGGGTCGTGATGCCGTATGAGGCGGACCAACCCGCGAAGTGCCATGCCCTTGCGGCGGAGGCAGAGGAGCGGTGGAAATACGCGAGCAGCGCGCTCCCGTTGGACGATCCTCCGGGTTTGGCAAGCCTTCCTTCACTGGTTCTGGAAGGGAAATGGGCCGAAGCGCATGACATCAGTGTCGTCGTACGTTCCACGCAAAGCCATCGGTCACATCGGTTCGTCGCGACCGGCGCCCTTGGCATGCTGGCGCGCAATCGCGGGGAGGCGGAGGATGCCTGGGCGCTGGTGCGGGAGTGGTTGCCGTTCGGCCCCGCCACGGAACCCGGAACGATCCGTTTCCACGATGCTCTCGAACTCCAACGCCTCGCGGCAATCCTCGCGATTGACGCGCGCGACCTTGAGACGGCACGCGCATGGCTGGCGGCGCATGACCGCTGGCTTACCTGGAGTGCCGCCGTCCTCGGCCAGGCGGAGGGCAATCTCGGATGGGCGGTCTACTACCGAGCCGCCGGAGACCGGATGCGGGCATACGAACACGTCAAACAAGCGCTTGCCCTAGCGAGCGAACCCCGCCAGCCACTCGTGCTGCTCGCCAGCCACCGGCTTTTCGGTGAACTGGACACCGAATCCGGCGATTACGAGCGCGCGGAGGCGCATTTCGATGCCGCGCTCCGCCTCGCGGATCTCTGTACCGCCCCCTATGAGCGGGCGCTCACGCTGCTTGCCCGTGCTTCGTTGTGCGAGGCATGTAAGGATCGCACGGCGGCCTTGGCACTGCTTGGCGAAGCGCGGACGATATTCCGGCGGCTCGATGCTACTCCCGCGCTCGATCGAACGAACGCTTGTTTAGCGCGTCTTCATGCCACACTTTCACCGCACGCTCCCTATCCCGATGGGCTGACAGCGCGCGAGATAGACGTGCTGCGCCGCATCGCCGAGGGAATGAGCAATCGGGAGATCGCGTCCACCTTGTTTATCAGTGGCCGCACAGTAAACCGGCATATTGAGAACATCTACCGAAAGATCGGCGCGCATGGCAAAGCGGACGCGACCGCCTACGCCTTTCGTCATCGCCTGACCTGAAGAGCGAAGGACATGGGTAGTGTGCGCCATCGAAGGCGCACGCTCTGTCGCGCGCCGCAAATGGGGCATCCGCCCGATGCGATGACCGCTTCCAAACTGTAGAGTCGAGCGTGCCGGGGACCTGGCGGACGCGAATCGTTGACACGCTCGCACTCGGCGGATCCCCGGTACATCGTGCAGCGATCCACCGCCGAACGGCATCGAAACAGGAGGTGTCTCGTGAAGCAACGAACAACGCTTGCCCTGTGTCTCATGGTCCTCACGCTGATTCTGCCAATGCATGGCGGAGCGGCACCCCCAAGCCCGTCGGTTCGGTATGACACAAACCTTGCGAATCTCACCATGCCGGGTGCATTCACCCTGATAGCGCGCGTGCGGGACTTCGCGCCGGGCGCATGGACAACCGTGCATATCCATGGTGGTCCGGTGCTCGTTACCGTACTGGAGGGCGAACTGACGCTGCGCATTCATGGTGGTGAGCAAAAGTATCAAAAGGGCGGGAGCTGGGTCGAGTTGCCGGGGATCGAACACGTGCATGAGGTCGGCAACACCGGCCCGGTGATGGCGAGCGCATTGGGAACAACGCTTTTGCCAGACGGGGCGCAAGAGACGACCACGATAGACAGCGGCGGCACGCGCCCCGGCCCGACCGTGAAATACCAGGCCACATTCGAGCGATTGAGCATTGACGGCGCGTTCACCGAGTTCCAGCGGATCGTGGATTTCCCACCGGGCGCATGGACGAGCGTACATGTCCATGGTGGACCGCGATTCGTCTTAGTCCTCGGCGGCGAGATGACCCTCCGCATTAATGGCACGGAGCAGGTCTACAAGGCGGGGCAAAGTTTCCTCGAACCACCGGGCGTCGTGCATTCCGTCGGCAACGCGGGCGTGATGCCATCCTACCAGGTATCGCTGACACTCCTGCCCAAAGGGGCGCCGGAGATGACCAACCTGCAAGGTGGAGGTGCGCCATTGCCCTCGAGCGATCAGCCATTCTTCATCCGCCGGTTGGGAGATAGTTGAGTCACCTGTCGTGTCCCACGACGGCGGGAGCGGCCAACGCCGCTCCCGCCTTCTCGCGATTCGACGCGATTACCAGCGCACCGGCCGCCAGCCGGGGTGGATTTTCTGCATCTCCGCCACATCATCGCGCTTCGCTAAGCCCGCCTTTTGATACTGCTCGTGGAGGCGGGCGAGGGCATCCTCGTCCAGTTCGACGCCGAGGCCGGGCGTGTCGTCAATCATGATATGGCCGTCCTCGAATCGGCGCTTGCCGCCCACGATTATTTCCTCGACCTGCCACGGGTAGTGCGTGTCGCAGGCGTAGGTGAGATTCGGGATCGCCGCCGCGACGTGCGCCATCGCCATCAGCGAAATGCCGAGGTGCGAATTGGAATGCATGCTCACGCCCCAACCGAAGACGCGGCAGAGTTGCGCCAGTTTCACCGTCGGCAGCAGCCCGCCCCAGAGATGATGGTCGGAGAGCAGGATGTGGATCGAACCGCGCTCGACCGTCTCCGGGATGTCGGACCAGGAGGTCGTGCACATATTCGTGGCGAGCGGGATCGGCACATGCCGCGCCACCGCCGCCATGTTCTCCTTGCCGTCCGTCGGGTCCTCGTAGTATTCCAGCGTGCCCGCCAGTTCGAGGCCGATGCGGATTGAGGTGTCCACGCTCCAGACGCAGTTCGGGTCAATCCTGAGCGGCATCGCCGGCCCGAAGGCTTCGCGCATCGCGACGATGGAGGCGGCCTCGATCTCCGGCTCGAGCACGCCCGCCTTCAGTTTGATGCTCTTGAAGCCGAATAGCCGCACGAAGTCCTGCGCCTGCCGGACGATCCCCGCAGGATCGAGCGCCTCCCGCGCGAGGTAGTGATCCCGCTCCTTGGCGGCGGTGGATGCATCCGCCAGGCCGTCCGTGCCGCCGACGCCCGCGTGCTTGTAGAAGAGATAGGCGGAGAAGGGCACCGCGCTCCGGTAGCGCCCGCCGAGCAGGTCGGCGACCGGGCGGCCCGTCGCCTTGCCGATGATGTCCAGGCAGGCGACCTCGATGGGGGAGTAACTCTGGACGGGCGAGGAGAGCGTCCCCTCCCACGGGCGATCCTTGTTCGGCGCGGCGGTCGGGTCGCCCGCGATGGCCGCCTCGATGCGCGTCAGTTGCCACGGGTCCTGCCCGATCACCCGCTCGCGCGCCGCGTTCAGGTCGCGCAGCGGGATCGCGCCGCCGTACGTCTCGCCCAGCCCGGTCAGCCCGTCATCCGTCTTCAGTTGCACGATCGTGCGGAGCGCGTACGGTGCGTGCAGCCCGAATGCGCTCCGCAACGGCGGGTCCGCCATCGCCACCGGCACGACGCGCATCTCGACAATCTTCATGCTTCCTCCGGTCGTCAGTAGCCGGTAGCCAGTAGTCGGTAGTCGGCAGTCAGAACGGTTCGTATCGTCGCGAGGGTGGCCCGTTCGCTAGCGGCCTCCCCACTCATTGCTCATTGCTAAGCCACGGCGAAGACGCATTTACCCGTCGCGCCGCCCTCGAAGGTGCGGAATGCCTCGTCCGCCTGGTCGAGCGCGAAGCGGTGGGTGATGATCCGCTGGAGCGGCGCCTGCCGGTCGGCGATGAACCGGGCGCACTCGGCGAGGCCATGCGTGCTGAAGGTCCAGGAGCCGTGGATCGTCAGTTGCTTGTGGATGATGTCGCGGCTGATGTCGAAGGTCGTCGTATTCCCCTCGCCGACGAAGCAGGCGCGCCCCCAGATGCGCGCGGACTGCACCATGTTGACGCGGGCGGCGGGGTTGCCGGTGCAGTCGAGCGTCGCGTCCGCCCCCTCGCCGTGCGTCAGTTCCTTGATCGCCGCGACCGGGTCCACCTCCCGCGGGTTGAGCGTCACGTCCGCGCCGTGCTCCCGCGCGAGGGCGAGCCGCTCCGGGGAGAGATCCACCGCGATCACCCGCGCGCCCATCGCCCGCGCCAGCAGCGTGCCGCTCAACCCGACCGGCCCCTGCCCGAAGATCGCCAGCGTGTCCCGCCCGGAGACGTCGAGCCGCTTCAGCGCCATGTAGGCGGTGCCCGTCCCGCAGGCGATGGCGGCCCCTTCATCGAAACTCAATTCATCCGGCAACCGGACGAGCGTGCTCGCGGGCACATGCATGTACGGGGCGTTCCCGCCGTTGCCCGAGAAGCCGTAGGCGACGCTGCCGTGCACGCACATCTGGCTGTATCCCGCGCGGCAGTGGTGGCATTCGTCGCAGCCGTGGTAGTGATGGACCATCACCCGGTCGCCGATCCGCGCCTCAGCATCCGTGACGTGCGCGCCGCGCTCGACGACGATGCCGCACGGCTCGTGGCCGCCGATCGGCAGGCGTTCCGGGTCAACGTCCGCCTTCGGCGCGCGATACGGGCGGAAATCGCTGCCGCACAGGCCCGAACTTTGGATGCCGACGATCACATCCTCCGGCCCCGGTGTCGGGTCGGGAAACTGCCGCAATTCGACCTGACGATCCCCCAGAAAGACGAGTCCGCGCATCTGGTTCCTCCCCGATTCCGAGCGGCATTCCGCCCGTGGATGGCGCCATTCTCCCACCACCCTATCATATCGGAGTTATCCGGACGACACACCGCAACGGACGCATGGCGAAAGCGAGCGGAATCGCCTCCGCACATACCGACGCGGTCATTTCGGCGAAAGGGACGTCCATGGAGGCGAGATCATACGCCACGAATCAGATTTCGTCTCGGAACCAATGGGACGTTTCGCCGGAATACTCGGTAACGGGTGCGATTGCCCATCGGCGCGCGGGAGCGGAAGGAGGTGGTAGAGTAGCGAGAGCAGTTCCGCATCGTCGCGACGATGCGCACCGGGTCCCGAAGGCGGCGCGATCTGCCGCAAACGATCAAGGAGAACCTGATGACCGTATCCCGTCGAACACTGATACCGCTCTTCCTCATCGTCGTCCTCCTCGCGTTCGGCACGACATCCGTGCTCGCGAAGGACAACGGCAGGGATAAAGATACGGACGCCGCCGTGTCGGTGAACGGCACGTCAACCGGGATGTCGCAGGTGACGAACCCGCCCGCCAGCCCGACCGATCCGAACGGTTGCGCGCCGAACACCGGCGGCGGGAAGATCTGCAATTTCGACGTCAGCGGCACATTCACCGCCTCGCCCCTCGGCAGCGGCACGTACGCGGGCAAGATCACGCTCGACTACAGCCCCTACACGGCGGCGCATCCATGCGCCACAGCGACCGGCACGATCACCTTCACCGCCGCCACGGGCGACACGATTACGACGAAACTCGCCCCCGGCTCCGAGGTTTGCGAGACGATACCCGCGAGCAGCGTGCACACGACGCATTTCCTCCTGAGCATCACGGGCGGGACCAGCCGGTTCGAGGACGCGACGGGCGTCATCCACTCGGATGGCACGACGACGGACACCACGACGCCCAGCACCGGCAAGAGCACCGACAGTTCGACGCTGACCGGCTCGATCAGCCTCGAGGGCGGCGACGAGCACGGCTGCGGCAATGACGGCCACAACAATGGTAAGGGTAACGGCGGCAGAGATAATGGCTTCGGCCGCTGCGGCCCCCACCACGACAACGGCCACGGCGACGATGACAACGGTGGCGACGACTAATCGGTACGGCAATACCTCACCGACATCGCGCGACAAAGAACGGGCGGGCCGCGATGGCCCGCCCGTTCATTGTCGCGCGTTACGCCGAGTAGTGGTGCGCGTACTGCCAGCGGCAGGCGTCCGCAAGGCGATCGCCCGCCCGGTATTCCGGGCCGAAACGGTCCGGCGCGCAGGGGGCAAGGTCCAACGCAGGCTCGCCGGTGACGATCCACCCCGCCAGCGCCTCCCCGACGGCGGGCGAGATGGAGAGACCGCCGACGCAACAGCCGCTCGCCACCCAGAAGCCGCGCACGCCGGGCAGCGGACCAATGAGAGAGCGGCCATCCGCCGTCATCGTCGGCAGCCCGCCCCGGTGCTCGCGGACGGTGAAATCCCGGAGGATCGGGAACTGATCGGCGGCGCGCTCCGCCAGCCGCCGCAGGACGCCGAGATCGAGCGCGAGGCCGGCGATCTGGAAGCCGGGCGGCGGCGCGTCCATGTCCATCTGCACCGGGTCCGGCTCATACCCGCCGAACATCAGGCCGCCCCGCTCGGGCCGGACATAGAGATTGATGTCAATGATCCGCACAATCGGCTGATCGTCCGCCACCCCGTCAATCGGTTCGGTGATGACCAGTTGGTGCCGCGTCGGCACGAGCGGGATGCGGATGCCCGCCATCGCCCCGATCTGGCGCGTCCACGCCCCCGCCGCGTCAATAACGACCGGCGCGCGAATCGCGCCCCGATCCGTAACGACGCCCGCCATCGCGCCATCGTGCACGATGATCTCCGTCACGGCGGTATGGGGCAGCACGGTCGCGCCGAGCCGTTCGGCGGCGCGAACATAGCCGAGCGGCAATTGCCACGGGTCGAGATAGAGGTCCGACGGCGTGAAGGTGACGGCGCGGATGCCGGTGGGGCGGAGAAAAGGCGCGAGCATCCCCGCCTCCGAGGGCGAAACGAAGTCCACATCGAGACCGAGCCGCCGGCCTCGCTCGACCTCGCGATGCAACTGCGCCTCATGCTCCATCGTGCGGGCGATCTTCAGGCTGCCGGATTGGTGATAGACGAGCGGCTCGCCCGTCTCCGCCGTGAATTGGGTGATTTTCCGCACGGCGCGCATCGCGAGGCGCGTCATCGCGTCCGTGCTCCGATGTTGCCCCGTCAGCCCGGCGGCGCGCGGCGAGGTCTGCGCGGCGAGGTCGAACTTTTCCACGAGCGCGACCCGTTTCATCCCCTGCCGCGCCAGATGGTACGCGACGCTCGCCCCGAACGCGCCCGCGCCGATCACCACGGCATCCGCATCCTCAATCATTGCAACCTCCCGGGTAAGCAACGAGCAACGAGCAAGGAGCAAGGAGTAATGAACGATGAGCAATGAGGATACGGCATGCAATCGTCGGGATAGGCTGAAGCCTGTTCCACCGGTAGCGCAGGCTCTCCAGCCTGCGCCAGCGATTACCGCGTTACGTCCTCACTATCCATCATCGTAGCACAGCGACTGTGCGGCCCACTGGCTACACCGGGGAGCGCGCCGTATAGTACGAAGGGCCGGACAGTCTCACAAAAGTGGACGAGGTGCGGGATGTGGAAGCGACTGACGATACCGAGGCAACTGCCGTCCACCAACGGTGCGGCAGAGTGCGCTGATGCCGGGAATCTGACACTCTATGAGGGGTTGTCCATGGACGGCCGCCAAAGCCGTTGGTGGCGACTCCTCGGACTGGCGTGGCTGTTCGTGCTGATCGGCCCCGCGACGCAACTCTTCCACACCCACCAATCGCCGCTCCGCATCGGCTTCGGGCTGGTTGGCGTCATCAGTTTCATGGCGCTCTACCTCTGGACGCTGATCGGCGACCACGACCGACTCATCGCCCGCTTCTCCGTCTGGTGGATCGCCTTCGGCATCCTCGCGGTCGAGGCGGTCGCGCTCAATCTCATCTTCGGCATGGCGTGGGTCGGCGTCTTCTACTTCATCAGCGTCGGCGCGAGCCGAGCCGCGCCACGGGTCGCGATCGGGCTGATCGCGGCGAACAGCGTCGTGGCGGGGGTCGTCGCGGCGGTGTCGGGTGCGAGCCTGGCCGATGCCGCCTTGCAATTCCTCCAGATCGGCCTGATCGGCGTCGGCATGATCGGCGTCTTCCAGATGGTGCGCGTCAACCGGAAGTTGCGGGCGGCGCGGGAAGAGAACGCGCGCCTGGCGGTGGCCGAGGCGGTATCGAAGGAGCGGCTGCGCTTCGCGCGCGAACTGCACGACTCGGTGACGCAGGAGTTGTTCTCGATGACGCTCCACGCGCGCACGACCCTGAAGAACCTCGACCGCGCGGGCGCGCCCGCCGACGACCCGACGCGCCAGCAGGTGAAAATCCTCAGCGACCTCGCGCAGGCCGCCCTCGCGGAGATGCGGATGCTCATTTTCGAACTCCGGCCGGGCGCGCTGGCGGAAGAAGGGCTGGCGAGCGCCGTGCGCAAGTTGGCGGCGTCCGTCGGCGCGCGGGAAGAGATCGCCATTGATGTGGACGCGCCCCCGGAGCGTCTCCCCCTCGAAACGAGCGCGGAGGAACACCTCTACCGGCTCGTGCAGGAGGCGCTCAATAATGTCGTCAAGCACGCGGGCGCGCGCCGGGCCGTCGTGCGGATGGATGTGGCGGAACGCGGCACGAAACTCGTCGTGGCGATCCACGACGACGGCAAGGGGTTCGATCCCACCGTCGCGCATCCGGGGCACATGGGGCTGGAGACGATGGCCGCCCGCGCGAAGGAACTCGGCGGCGAGTACGCGATCTCTGCCGCCCCCGGCGAGGGGACGACCGTCCGCATCACCGCCCCGCTCGATCATGCGGTCGAGCGGGTGGCAGAGACCCCGGCGGCGAAGGCCGCGCTCCCGGTCGCGTAAGCTTTCCCGACCGCGCCGGCGGCATCCCATTCGGTCGAGGGCGATCAACGTTGCCCCTGAGCGAGCGCGGATTCGTCAGAAGCGCAAGACGCCGAGGAGGTAGAGCAGGAGCAGGATGATGAAGATGACCGCGATTGTGCCGCCCGGCGCGTAGCCCCAATTCCGACTATAGGGGTAGGTGGGCAATGCCGCCACGAGCACAATGACGATCAGGATGAGGATGATGAGCGTCACCATAGCGCATTCCTTTCCGCATTCCGTATCACGGCACCCCGATCACCAAGTTCCATGCCACGCTTGGCAAGAAGGGCGTGATTCCCCGTCTCCCCTTCCCTCCGAGGGCGTATAGACCGGGGACATCGTGGACAGGTGTGCGGAGACATCCCGGACACCTGCCAACCTCACACCACCGGATCGCCACCCGCCCCCCGCGAAACGCCTTGTTCACCCGAAAGAGCCGATTCGCAAACGAGAGTTCGCCGTCATATTGGACCTTCCGGACGACATCGCTCCGCCCGTACTCGATCTCCGGTACGACGAGCGAATAGGGACGAAGACTCGGCACGTACCGACTGCTCGGCGCCGCCAGCGCCAATGCTTCGTGCGGTCGTTCGTGATTGTAACTCAGACGCCAGCGATCAAATGCTTCTTGTGCCGCCGCGCGATGCATGAAGGGTTCTCCGGCCAGGGCTTCCGCTTTGAGCGTGCGACGGAAGCGTTCCTCTTTTCCTTGCGTTTGGGGACGGTATGGACGACCATGATTGACGGTGATTCCCAATCGGAGCAATCAGACCGTCAAGGTGATATACCGCGCGCTCCCGTCACCCCACGGTGCGCCCTACCGCTGAAACAGCGCGCGCAATCGGCTGTGCACGGTGCTGGTCTGCTCATTGACGCACGCATCACGAGCGAGGCAATAGCGCGAATGATCGTCGAGCACGGTCTAGGGATGACAACGACCGTGCCGCAAGGCGATATAGTCCATCTGCCACAGATCATTCGGCGCGGCGGTTCCGCAACGCTGCCACGGGCGATGACACGCGGATGCGGCGGGGGCGGGCAACGCATGCCGCCGCAGGATGGCGGTGATCGTGCTGGCGGCAGGAACGGTGATTGCTCCTTGATCGCGCAACCACCGGCGAATCTTCCGTCCGCCCCAGGCCGGAGGCACGCTCCGTACGGCGCAGACTGCCGCTTCCATCGCCGCATCGGTCTGCATCGGTGACGACTGCGGACGGCGCGAGCGATCCCGCAAGCCATCCTTCCCTTCCTGCCGATAGCGAGTGAGCAGCGTATAGGCGGTATCGGGACTGATCGAAAAACGCCGACACAACTCCCGGATATTGGCCCCTTTCTAATACTGCGGAAACGTGTCCGATATCTCCCCGTACACCTATCCGGTATCTCTCCGGTCTATACACGAGGGAAGGGGCCGGGGGTAGGAAATCCCTTCCGCACTATCGCGAAATTGGCGAGAAGCGAGGGTTGCCATCTCTCGCATGTGTGCTATCCTCGGCGGCAGGCGCGGGGAAGGGGGACGCTCCCGCGCCGATGGGGGAGAGTCGGGGGAAGACAATCCGCATGGCCGGAGTGAATCAGTATCGCCGTCGGTGGTCCACACAACCGCAGTATCGGCGCTCGCGAACCGCGACGCTGGGGCGTGGCGTCCCCATCCTCTTGCTTGTCAGCCTGCTCGCGGTGACGCTCTACATCTTCGGCATCGTCGGGCCGGATGCGCGCCGTCGCGGCGCGGTTCCGACGCTCGCCGCCACGCTCGTCCCGCCGCCCGCCGCGCTCGTCATACCGACGACGATGGGCAATGTCGAACCGTTCGGCGCGTTGCCGCCCGTCGCACCAATCACCGATGGCGCGCCGCCGCCCCTGATCTACAAACTCTCCGGCCCGCTCACCGGCGGCGCGCCGCGCGCGGATGTCTTTAATATCACTTGGCCGCCACCGAGCGCCGCGCAGGTGGACGAACTCGCGCGCCGCCTCGGCCTGACCGGGCCGGTGCGGCAGCCGAAGGCGGGGATGTATACTGTGGACGGGAACGGCCGGCTCGCCGTGGACGCGAAGGCGACCGTCTACGCGCCGCCCGCCGCCGCCGCGACGACGAACAACCTGCCGGACGATCGCGCCGCGATTAGCAACGCGCGCGGCTGGCTCGCGGCGCGCGATCTCCTCCCGGCGGATGTCGGCCCCGCCAGTGTGCGGCGCAATGGCGACACGCTCGATGTCGTTTTCCACCCGAAGGCGCTGCCGGACATCCTCTCCGACACGCCGGGCATCCGCGTCCGGGTCGGCCCCGGCAATGTCGTGCGGGAAGTGCAGCGCGCGTGGCCGAGCGAACTGCTGCCGGGCGCGTACGATCTCATCTCGCTCGACGACGCGTGGCAGCAGGCCCAGGAGCGGGGGATGGTGGATCTCCGGCCGCCCGCCGGTCTCGCGGTGCCGCCGAACGCGACCGCGCTCGTCAACGATGTCTCGCTCGCCTACGCCTTCGCCAGCGATAAGAATGGCCGGGATTTCCTCCAGCCGGTCTACCTCTTCAGCGGCACGGTCGCGCTCCCCGGTCAGCCCGTCGGTGCGGACATCCGCATCGCCGTCCCCGCCATCCGCAACGTGCAGCAGGCTGCTGGCTGATACCGCTTGAGCAGGGCAAAGGAAAATAAAGGGACGGGGCGCGGCAATGCGCCCCGTCCCCCCGAATGATGGTGTCCTCTCGCTACGCCTCGCGCGTCTCGTAGGTCACGAGCGTCACGCCCGCACCGGCGAAGTTGCGCAAATCACCGGCGGTCGTCCGCCCGGCGGATGACGACAGCGCGGCCTGCAAGTCGGCCATCGAATCGAAGGTGAATTCCGCGATCTGATGATAGGGCGACCGCGAGCCGTCCGGCGCGGCGATCGGGCCGGTGCTGACGACGAACGAGCGCACGCCGGGGAGCGTCTTGGCAATCGGCGTGTGCGTCTCGCTGTAATAACCATCGAACACCGCCGAGTCGGTGGGATGGTTGTACAGCACGAGCAATTTCGCGGCCATGCGGAGCCTCCTTGGGCGAAGAGACGACGGACACGAATACGCGGCGCGGATCAGGCGACTTCAGCGGGCTCGATGATGATGGGCAGCGCGGCGACGACCGACGTGGGAGCGAAGGCGGGGCGGCCGCTGAGGATGCGGGCGATGAACTGGCGTGGGCTGCCCTGCCACATCCCCTGATAGCGCGTGAGCAGCGTCGCGACGCCGATCGCGGTGCGCACGACGATATTGAGGAGGCGCATCGTCATCGCGACGAGGACGATATGCCCCGTGCCGACACCGAAGAAATGCATCCAGGCGGCGGTGCTGCCATCCGCGACGCCCAGGCCGCAGGGGACGAAACTGGCCATCGCCGTGAGCGTGCTGAGCGAATGGGTGACGAGTGCGGCGGGGAACGAGAGGGCGGTGCTGCCGAAGCCGCGCGTGAGTGTGTAGAGAATCATCGCGGAGAGAACGGTGCACACGGTGCTGTAGCAGACGCCCGCCGCGAGCGGGCGAAAGCGCATCACGCGGCGGGCGGCGCGGTGGAAGTCGGCCTCGGAGCGGACGAGTTTCTGCGTGCGGGGCCAGCGAGCGAGTTGCCGGGCGATCCACTTTGCGGGCGTCTTCGAGCGGAGGAGCAGCGCGAGGCCGACCGCGATCGGGATCGGGATGAGCGTGAAGGGCTTGAAGGATTGGTAATACGCCACGCCGATGGTCACGACGATGGAGAGGGCGATGGCGTCAACGATCCAGCGGGCGACGAGCGCGGGCGTCGCCTGGCGCATCTTCGGCTGGTAGCGACCCTGGCTATGCTCCTCCACGAGCCGCGCGGCGAGGAAATCGTGCGCGGGGAGGACGGCGAGCGCCTGGCTCGCCATGCTGCTGCTAATTGCGTCGCCGATGCCGATGCGCACGCCGGAGGCCCGCAGGAAGGTGCCCCAGCGGGCGCCTTTCACCACTTCGACGCAGAAAAGCAGCCCGGCGCAGATGGCGAGCGGGGCGCGCGGCACATGGGCGAGATAGGTGCGGGCATTGAACGGGCCAATCGAGATGCCGGAGGCGACCAGCATCGCGGTGATGCCGCCGACGACGGCGAGGATGAGAAGAATTCGACGACGCATGCCCGATTTCCCCGTTTCCGATTGCCTCGATGCACCCAACCCGCTCATCACCATTGTCCATGCCGCCGGCGCGGCATTGGCGGCCAATGACTCCTCGTAATTCCCCGACGATCAGTGGTCATTGCGCCGACAGTGTACCCGATGGAGATGAATAATGGATGAACGACGATGGGCGCGTTCGTGAATGCCGTGGCACGCCTCTTGCTCCTACTGTCTACAGGAACGGTGAACGTCTTCGCCGCTCCGCCGTGAAACGTTTATTCCTTCCCCATACCTCCCCATACACCGGCAGCCGGGGTCCCGCAAGGGGCCCCGGTTGTCATGTGCCCGGGGGTCTCGCCCCCGGTCCTCCCCCAAACCTCCCCAGGCCGGTGAATGGTTTTTTCTTTTTCCCCATACCATCCAACACTCTGAACGCGCGCCGCGCGGATTTGTGATGGGCATGATACGGATTCCGCAAACTTTTCGCTGAGTGAAAACGCGAGGGGCGCCGACGAGCGCTATCCCTCCGTCCTGAGCCGCGCGAGCAGCGCGGCGTGGAGCGCGGCATCGCGCGCGGCGACGAGGCCGCCGGAGAGCCGCTCGTGGGCGCGGGGATAGCGATAGGTCTCGCCGAAGACCGTGGTGAGCAGGCCGCCCGCCTCGTGGACGATCAGGTCCGTCGCGCAGTAGTCCCACGCGTAGCCGCCATGGGCGAGGCCGTCCGCGATCATGCCGATGTAGCCGTCGTAGGTCGTCTCCAGCGCCTTCGGGCGGAAGCCGAACCCCCGGCCGGTGAGCGCGAAGCGCGCCGGGTCGCCCGTCCAGCGCGGCGTGCCGGTCGTCAGCGTGTCGAAGGAGCCGGGCGTGGTACCGAGCCGCGCCGTCGCGAACGGGGCGGGCGCGAAGCGGAGCGGCAGCGTCTCCCCGCCGCGCGCGACCGTCGCGCCCGCGCCGCGCACCGCGACATAGCATTCGTCCGTCATCGGGTGGTAGATCGCGCCGACGACCGGGCGGCCGCCGATCTCCAGTCCGACCATCACCGCGAAGGTCGGCAGCCGCTCGACGAAGTGCGCCGTGCCGTCCAGCGGGTCAACCATCCAGCAGCGCGCGGCCGCCCCGACCGCCGCATCCGGCGCGACCTCCTCGGAGAGGATCGCGTCGTCCGGGAAGGCGGTGGTAAGCCGTTCGATGAGGATCGCATTGGCGGCGAGGTCGGCATCCGTGACGGGGCTGCTGTCCGCCTTCGTGTAGACTCGCGCCCCCTCCGCATAGTGCCGCTTGATCGCCTCGCCCGCCTCCCGCACGGCCCCCACCAGCACATCCACTTCGCGCTCGTACGCCATTCGCATCCTCTTTCCATAATGAGACGGAGAGAAACCGTTGAACCGCCAAGACGCCAAGAACGCCAAGAGGAAACAACGAAGAGAGAGGGGAAATCTCTGTTCTTCTTCCTTTCTCTTCTCGGCGTTCTTGGCGTCTTGGCGGTTCAGAAAGGTGATCCTCACTCCTCTGCGGGGAGCCAGCGGGCGACGAGGGCGAGGAGTTCGCCCATTTTGTACGGCTTGGCGACGTAATCGTTGAAACCGGCGGCGAGGACTGCCTCGCGATCGCCCTTCATCGCCATCGCGGTGATCGCGACGAGCGGCACATCGGCCATCGTCGGCATCGCCCGGATGGCCCGCGCGACATCTATGCCGGAGAGGCCCGGCATCTGCACGTCCATCAAGACAAGCGCGGGCCGCTCGCTGGCCATCGCTTCGAGCGCGGCCTCGCCGCTCATCGCCTCCCGAAGATGGTAGCCCCGCGTCTTGAGCACCGCGTTAATCAATCGCAGGTTCGCCTCGTTGTCATCCACAACCAGTATCGTCTGGGCCATTGCTCCTCCGCGTCGCCGATGGAATCGCCGTGGACGCCCTCATTGTGCATCTATTCTGACCGCTTAATGCGAATATGCAAGCGCCGAAAAACGGCGCGCATCATCGCGGAGGTGCTATAGTACGTACAGATCGTGCCCGACCGCGTTGCGCGCTTCTCCAGTACTTCCTCCCGCCGTCGGCCGTGTAGGATGCGCGCGTTGGTGGCAGACGTGCGGCGTGGATCGCGTATGTGGTGGGCGGGGAGATCGCAGTGACCGGAGGTGCAGCCATGCGACGCGGGTGTTTCTTCCTCGGCCTCGGCCTCGTACTCGTCGCGTGCGGCGGCTCATCCTCGCCCACGGCGAACGGCGCGGCGACGACGACGCGGAGCGCCGAGCAGACGCAGGTCTCCGCCGTCCTGACACCGGCCGTGGCGAATGGCTCCGCCGTGGCGCAGGGCACGGCGGGTGCGTCGTCCCCTTCCGGTTTGCTGATCCCATCCGTGCAGGCGACGCGCCCGCCGAACGCCTCCACCGGCTCCGCTCCCGCCGGCACGGCAGCAGCCGCCCCATCAGCCGCCGCCCCCGCGACAGCCGCCGCGCCGTCGTCCGCCGCGTCGCAGGTGGTGAAGGTGACGGCGGACGACGGCGCGAATATGCGCGACAAGCCGGACACGAATGGGCAGGTGGTCGCGAAACTCGACTACGGCGCGGAGGCGCCGGTGCTGGAGACGGATGTCGCGGGAGCCGACGGCGCCTCGAAATGGGTGCATGTCTCGTATCAGGGCAAGATGGGTTTCATCCGCAGCGACCTCGTCACCGGCCCGCAGGCGCCCTCGCCCCCGCAGCCGCCGACGCCCGCCGCATCGCCCGGCCCGACCGCCACGGCGAAGCCCTGACGAGATGGCTTTGCTCAGTCCTCAGTCCTCAGTCCTCGCTCCAGCACTCCCCAGATGCGCGTCGCGGCGGCGCGGAAGGCGAGGCCCTCGCGGTCGGCGTAGCGGGTGCGCGGGCGAGGGAGATCAATCGGCAGGTCGAGGACGATCCGGCCCGGCCGCGCGCTCATCACGCAGACGCGGTCGCCCATCGCCACCGCCTCATCCACGCTGTGCGTGACGAAGAGGACGGTCGTGCCGCTCCCCTGCCAGAGCGCGACCAATTGATCCTGCATCTGGATGCGCGTCTGCTCGTCCAAGCTGCCGAACGGCTCGTCCATCAGCAGCACATCGGGGGCGACGGCGAGGGCGCGGGCGATGTTGACGCGCTGCTGCATGCCACCGGAGAGTGTGTGCGGGTAGGCGCGGGCGAACCGCTCCAGCCCGACGCGGCGCAGTTGCTCGATGGCGATCTCCCGCCGCCGCGCGGACGGCACGCCCGCCAGTCGCAGCCCGTACGCCACATTATCCACCGCCGTCAGCCAGGGGAAGAGCGACTGCCCCTGGAAGACCGTCGCCACCCGCCCGGCGGCGTGCGCCGTCCCGCTTGTCGGCCGCGCCAGCCCGGCGAGGATGCGCAGGAGCGAGGTTTTGCCGCAGCCACTCGGTCCGACGAGGCAGACGAATTCCCCCGGCCCCACCGCCAGATTGACCTCCGCCAGCGCGGGCACGGGGCCGAATTGCTGGGAGCAACGAGCAATGAGGATAGGAAACCTACCCCCCGCCCCCTCCCTAAAGGGAGGGGGAATCTCGCTCCCCTCCCTTTGAGGGGAGGGGCTGGGGGAGAGGTTCCCTATCCACTCGTTGCTCATTGCTCATTGCTCATTGCTTATATGCGCCCAACTTCTTCACGGCGGCATCGGCGAAGGAGGTGTCAATCTCCTTGCGCATGTCGAGCGGGTCTTTATAGGTCAGGCCGCCGCGCGTGAAGTAGAACTGCTGCATCGTCTGGAGGTCGTCAATCTTGAACTGGCCGTTCGGGTCGAAGGTCGGGGCGTTGGAGCGCTTGGCGACATCGGCGGGCACTTTCGTGTACTTCTCGACGATGGCGGCGATCGCGTCCGTCTTGAAGGCGTTGCCTTGCAGGTCGCGGCACGCCTTGATGTAGGCATTCATGAAGCCCTGCGCCGCGCCCTTCTTCTGCGTCGCGAACTTCGTGTTGTAGAGCACAATCGTCGGGAAGAAGCCGCTGATGAAGTCGTCGGAGAGCACGACGACCTGCCCCTTGTCCTTCGCCTGCGTGACGACAGGCTCGCCGAGCATCGCGGCGCTGATCGCGCCGTTTTCCAGCGCGGCGGGGACATCCGAGAAGGCGACGTTCTCCACCTGCACGTCAGTCAGTTTCAGGCCGCCTTTTTCGAGGGCGCGCGCCAGCCAGTACTCGGTCGCGGAACCGGCGGCGTTGATCGAAACTTTCTTGCCCCTCAGGTCCGCGACGCTCTTGATCTGGCCGCTGTCGAACGCCTTCTTGCTCACGACGAGCGGCGTCGTCACCGGCGGAGACTCGCTATGGAGGGGCGCGACGACCGTGATACCGATCTTCTTCGCGAGCGCGTTGAAGGTGGCGACACCCAACCCGCCCAATCCGACATCGAAGTTGCCCGTCGCGGTCTGCGTGATGACATCCGTGCCGCCCGCCAGCGGGGCGAGTTGGATGTCGAGATGTTCCTGCGTGAAGTACCCCTTCTCGATGCCGACATAGAGCGGGGCGTCAATCATCACGGGGATGTAACCGACGGTGAGTTTGGTGGGGGTATCGGCGGATTTGCCGCCGCCGCACGCCGCGAGCGCCAGCGTGAGGACCAGCACAGTGACAAGGAAACCGGGCAACCGACGCATCGTCCATCGCTCCTGCTACGCCGCACAGAGAAGCGCCATTGCTTCTCACCGGAGTATACCGCGTCCACCGCGCGGAGAGATGTGTCGCGCAATCCCAGAACCGTTCGGGCGTGCGGGTCGTCATTGATAGTAGCGCGATTGAGTAGAGATCGGGAACCGTCTCTCCGCATGGGGATGCGGGGCAGCGACGCCCGACGGCGGTGGCGGGGGTGTCTTCGCGGATTTCCGCATCCCGAAATTCGGCACGGGCAGGGAAGGAGCATGACATGGCATGGACGGGCTGGACGCTCCGCGGCGGGCCGTTGGATGGCGGCACACCGGCGGTGGGGCGCAACGCGGACACACGGCTTGAGGTCTTCTCGGGCGGCGAGGGGCAGAACGGCACCGAACTCTGGCACCTCTGGCAGACGGCGCCGAATGGCGGTTGGAGCGCGTGGGCGAGCCTCGGCGCGCCGCCCGGCGAGTTCCTGGGCGCGGTCGAGGTGAACGCGAATGCAGACGGGCGGCTGGAAGCCTTCACCCGCGTCGGCCTGATGAGCAGCGGCGTCATCTGGCATATCTGGCAGACCGCGCCGAACGCGGGCTGGGGCGGCTGGGACAATCTCGGCGCGCCGCCCGCCGGGATTCCGGCGCACTTCCTCAAGGTCGCACAGAATGCGGACGGGCGGCTGGAACTCTTCACGATGAACGACGCCGGGCTGTCGCACATCTGGCAGACCACCCCAAATGGCGGCTGGAGCGCGTGGGACAACCTCGGCAAACCGGGCACGACGCAGGTGATCTCGCTCGCCGTCGGGCGGAACGCGGACGGGCGATTGGAGGCCTTCTGCGGCGCGCTGGACGGCGCGCTGTGGCACCTCTGGCAGACGGCGCCGAATGGCGGCTGGAGCGGTTGGGCGAGCCTCGGCGCTCCGCCGGGGGCGACGCTCGCCTCCCCGGCAGTGGCGCGCGCCGCCAATGGCCACCTCACGGTCTTCGCGATGGCGAGCCAGCACGCGCTCTGGTCCATCCATCAGGACCCGGCGAGCGCGACGGATTGGAGCGCCTGGCTCGATCTCGGCGCTCCCGCCGGTGTCGCCTCCCTCGATCAGCCGGTCGCCGCGCTGAATAGCGATGGGCGGCTCGATCTCTACGCGCTGGAAATCAACGGCGCGCTCTGGCACATCCGGCAGGACCCGGCGGGGGCGAATGGCTGGAGCGCGTGGAACAGCCTCAGTGGCGAGCCGGCGAATGGCGCGGGGATCGGCCACAAGCCGGACGGCAGCCTCGCGGTCTTCGTCGAGGGGCGCACCGTCAACGGCCCGCACCCCCTCTGGGAGCGGTAGACGGCACAACGATAAAAGCATGAGCGGGGGCGGTTCGTGAACCATCCCCGCTTGCTCCTGAAAGCGATGCGATGTCTATGTGACAACATACTCAACGCGGTGTGCTTCGGTCCGATCCGGCACCTCCAGTTTCCCGATCAATCGCTCCAGCGCGTTGATCGGGAGACCAGCTTCGCGCGTCTCGTTTCGCTGTATGAGCGTTGCGTACGGCACTTCGACATAGACGATGCGGACACGCGCGCGGTACGAGGCGAAGAGATCTATCAATTGCCGCCGCATCATCCGCGTGATATTCGTCGCGTTCCAGACAAAGGATGTCCGCGTGCGCAAAAATGCCCGCGCCCGCTCCTTCGCCTCTTGGATCACTCTCCCCTGATCGTCGGTCGGCCGAACGCCGAGGTCGGCGCGGAGAACATCGAGCGAGATGAGAGGCCAATCCGGCACATTCCGCGCGATCCAGGTATCCTTCCCCGCCCCCGGCACACCGGACATCAGGACAACCTCACACGTCGTGTCGTCGTACGCATGGTAATCCGGGGCGGTGTGTCTGCCCGCGAAGTAGAGAAATCGGCTGTGGTCCGATGGGAGGATATGTGGCCCGTTCCAACAGCGGTTCTCCATGCAGAACTCCCCGAAATAGGCGATCCGGTCGAGCAACGCCGCTTGATCGGCACACATCCGCCCGCGGACGTCGGCTTCCGCAAGCAGCGCTACCTCCCGAAGCGAGGCCGTCTGGCTCGCCTCGATCACCGCGCGGACGGGATCGGGTTTCTCGAAGAACCAGAGCGGCAGCCCGTGATATCCGACCAGTTTCGCAATTCGCTCGCGCATGGTGAAGGGAACGGGCGTCTCGAGACCGATCCCTTCATAGAGAAGTTGCCGCGCCAGCAATTCGCCCCGGCGCGCGTGATTCCGAGACGTGATCGTGCCGTCTGCGTCAACCCGCGTGCAGACCGGTTTTGCGACATCATGGAGGAGCGCGGCGGCGAAGAGTATCGCGCGGTCTTCAGTAGCAGCGCCACGCCACGCCATCTGCCCCGCAAGCGCGTCAGCGACCATCCGCGTATGGACGAAGACATCACCCTCCGCGTGATACCGGGCATCTTGTGGGACGCCCGCCATCGCGCGGATCCACGCGAACCGCTCCGCGATGCGTTCCCACGCGACCGGCCATGTTGGTGCGGTCGGGACGAAAGGAAATTGTATCGTTTCCGCAACCATGGTGATCCTTCCCCTCGCTGGCTAGCCAACGAGCGTATGGGCGGCGGTGGCGCGGGCGGGAAAGCCCGCGCCACCGTGCGAATATGTCCTCAGAAGAGCGAGGCGCCCGCGCGCAATTCGTTCGGGATGATCGGTCGGTTCATCCAGTGCCCCTGCGCGTCGGCGATCGCTTGATGGAAACCAGGGCGGACATATTTGTACCGACCCCGCACGCCGCGCTCGTCCTCGGCCTTGATATACACCCCCTCCATCAGCCCGCTCGTATCCGTCTGGCGTAGCGTCAGATCGGAGTCAAGCCCGCGTTGGGCGCAGGCGCCTTCGAGCCGCGCGACGACATCCGGGCCGATGAACGGCGACATCCCCACGAGGTCCGTCAGCGCATGGAGCGATGGAACCATCCCATCGTGCAGAGCATGGACGGAACCGATGAACGGGATGACCGACAACAGCGCCCGTCGCGCCACTGCGGAGAGAAAGACGCCCTCCCGGTCGTCGTAGACATCGAACTCCAGGAAGTAATGGGGCAAGCGCGTATAGAAGACGGTATGCTTCGCGTACAGCCATTCCCCATACATGATGTACCGATCTTCAAGCACATCGAGCAACTCACCGGCATACCGGTTCGCCCATGCCTTGAAGAGATGGAACTGCTGCTCCCGCCCGCCGCCCGTCAGATAGTGCCCCCGGCTCTGCAACAGGAGATCGCCGTTCGCTGTGAAACGCACGGCGCAGTTCGCGCCATCCATCTTCTCTGTGACGACGAGATGCCGCCCGGCCAGTTCCTCGAAAGGAATCGTCGCAAGGTCGTCATCGCCACGCTGAATCCCGGAACCCTCGATGTGGGGCGTCCGGGGATATTTCTTCATTTCAATCATTGCTTCACCCACGCACGCGAAGAAAAGCGGTCCGCGAACCGCCGACGATGAACAATCGGTTGCACCGGGAGTTATGGAGCAATACTCATCGTCTGCCGCGCATTCCTGCCGTAACGGCTGCGTGGGCGGTGAAATCGGCTTTCTCACGATTGTGTGCGATCACCGCCGATGCCATCATATCATGAGGGGCAACCAGAGATGAGTGTTGGCGCCCGCGAGGATGCCATCGCCGTTTCCGCCCGCTGCCCGCTCGCTACGCGAAACGTTCCTCCTTGAAGGGGTCGGCGTCGTTGTGGTAGCCGTACTTCTCCCAGAAGCCGAGGCGGTCTTCGGGGAGCAGTTCGATGCCGCGCACCCATTTCGCGCTCTTCCAGGCGTATTTCTTCGGCACGACGAGGCGCAGCGGCCAGCCGTGCGCGGGCGAGATGTCCTCCCCGTTATTGCGCCACGCGAAGAGGCAGTCGTCGTCCGCGAAGACCGCGAGCGGCATATTCGTCGTGTAGCCGCCGTCGCACTTGATGAGGACGAACTTCGCCTCCGGCTTGACCTTCACATGGGAGAGCACGTCTTTCGTGCCGACGCCCTCCCAGTGGTTGTCGAAGGTGCTCCAGCGGGTGACGCAGTGCATGTCCGCCGTGATCTCGGTGTGCGGCAGGGCGCGGAACTCGTCGTATTTCCACGTCACGGGTTCTTCCACCAAACCGCCGATCGTGAAGTCCCAGCGGAAGGGGTCGTAGCGCGGGATGCCGCCGTAATGGAGGATGGGCCATTTCTCGGTCAGCGTCTGGCCGGGTGGCAGGCGGTCGCCGTACGCGGCGCGATTGGCGCGGGCGGCGGTGAGGGATTTGAAGATCATTCACTACTCCTTAATGATCGGTGCGCGGCGGGCAGTGAGCCGTCATCGCCCGCTCAACTGCGTCGAGTGTACCGCCCCTTCCTTACTGTTACATTACCCATACCATACGGACGCGCCACCATCGCGCATGCCGATGGGCAGCGAGCGCCCTCCGGGCAGCATCCGCTTCCGGAACCGTTTGCAACACGCGCTCCACAAGGGGGGCGGAGAACCGGGGGCGTTGCGTCGGGCCGGATTGCGCGTGCGCTCGCCGCGATATGTGGTTTTCTTCGGCTTGGAAATGTACTATAATTCTCTGGCTGATACGCATCGCCCATTTGCCGCCCCAACCTGCGGCGCGCTCGGCGCTCAATTGTTGCCGCTCATCCTGGAGCGGTGGCGATACTGTGGGCCGCAAAAAAGGAGGGCCGCCATACGCAGTGATGCCGCGTCGCGTTGTCGTACCTGATGCAACGAGGAGGTCAGTATGGAAACCAGTGTGATCGAGCGCGCTCCGGTCGGATTCCTCGCCTTCGGGCCTGGTCCTGGCGGCGAGGAGCCGGACGAGCCGGAACAGGACGAAGAACCGAAAACGAACAGCCCCGAGCGAGAAGAAGCGCCGGAGCCGGATGCGCGGCCCGCACATCCGCAGCGGCGGGAAGATGAGAAATAGTCGCGGTAACGGCGCGAGGCGGGTTGCGGAGCGTGTTTTCGAGGCTCGGACATGATGGCGAGGATGGTCGGGGTCGGCGGGGCGGTCGTTGACGGTGCAGTTGCATCTCTTCACTCGCGCCTCTCCGTTCCTCGACGATGCCGTCCGCATCTTCGTGCGGACGTGGCCGGGGTATGATCCGGTGTCCGCGCGCGCGTCATTCCTGCGCGGTGCGGGCCGACGCGACTTTCGGGGCCTCGTCGCGGTCAGCGACGGCGTGGTCGTCGGGTTTGGGTTCGGGGCGCGCTCGTCTCCCGGCATCTGGTGGCACGATCAAATGACGAACCAACTGGGGCGGGAGCATCCCGCGCTCCGCGATGCCTGGCAACTGACGGAGTTGGCAGTCGTGGAAGAATATCGCGGGCGCGGGATCGGTGGTCGCTTGCACGACGCCTTACTCGCAGCGCAACCATGCCCGCGCGCGCTGCTCTCCACCTACGCGACGAATGCGCGCGCGCGGGCGTTCTACGAGCGGCGCGGCTGGTATTCCATCCACTCCGCGTTCACATTCCCGCGCGATGCGCACGCCTATGTGGCGATAGCCAAAGAACTCGTCGGGTCATCTCCCGCGACGCAACGTCGCTCGTCCGCGCCCGCGGAAGGAGGAGCCTGTTGATGTCCGCAACGACCGCGTCCCACGGCTGGATTCCCGATGCGCCGGATGCGCGCGATCACTCCTACGAGGCGCCGGCGGAGACGCTCGCCGCGCTGCCGCCAAGTGTGGATCTCCGCGCCCAGTTCCCCCCGGTCTTTCACCAGGGCCATCTCCATAGTTGCACGGCGAACGCGGTCGTGGCGGTCATCCAGTTCCTCCAGCAGACGGGCCAGCACACGGTGACCGAGCCGCTGTCGCGGCTCTTCATCTACTACAACGCGCGCAAACTGCGGGGGACGGAGGGCATGGATGGCGGCGCCCACATCCGCGACGCGCTGAAGAGCATCAATGCGGTCGGTGCGTGCGACGAATCGCACTGGCCCTATCCGTGGCCGCACCCCGCCGATCGCGATCAACTGCACGCCCTGGCCACGTATCAGCCGCCGGAACGATGCTACCAGGGGGCGAGGCGGCATCAACTCAGGTACCTGCGCCTCCGGCGGGACCTGGCGCACTTGAAAGGCTGCCTCGCCAGCGGGTATCCCTTCATCTTCGGCTTTTACATGAGCGAGGCATTCGACCAGCCCGCCCCCGGCCCCGTGACCCAAGGGGGCGTTCTCCCGATGCCGCCGCCCGATGAACCTCTCGGCGCGGGCCATGCCGTCGTGGCAGTCGGATACGACGACGCGCACCGAACCTTCCTGATCCGCAATTCGTGGGGGCCCGACTGGGGCATCGGCGGGCATATCATGATGCCCTATGCCTTCCTCATGCACCCGCACCGCGCGAGCGATTTCTGGACGGTCCGCTCCTTTGTATGATGATCGGGTGGCCAGCTTTAATCAACCGCCAAGACGCCGAGGGCGCCAAGAAAGGAAGACGAAGAGAGGATCTTCTTTCCTCTCTTCTTTGTTTCCTCTTGGTGTCCTTGGCGTCTTGGCGGTTCATTCCCAGCGGGTTTTGACACCGGCTCTTAACCTACCAATCCTTGCCGCGGCAGGCTGAAGGCCGCCGCCACTCCATCATCGGCATTATGGAGTATGCCCGGCCAGCGCCTCGGCGACGGCGCGATCGAGTTCCATCTCGGCTCCTTCTCGCCATGCCGCCAGCCACATCGCGGCATCAATGCGGGATTGCGCCAGCGCGACCTCCGCGTCGTGCTCGCGCTCATGCACGCCCGCCAATGCAATGCCGACGCCGCGCCGCACCGCTTCAGCCGCGCCCCACAGTCGCGCCGCGCGGGGCACCGCCTCCTGCCGCGCCGCCACAATCGCGACGACCTCGAAGTGCTGGGCGATGCGCGGCCGATCGTCGAATTCGCGCGCAATCGTCAGGGCGTCCCGCAGGTGGACATGCGCGCCGGCAAGGTCGCCCCGCGCGATAGCCACGCGGCCAAGCGCGACGAGCGCATCGGCGACATCGTGCTTCTCGCCGACGATCCGCAGCGTCGCCAGGCATTCGTCCAGCACGTCGTACGAGGCGGCGCTCTCCCCCTGATAGTGCCGGGCGAGTTCCAGATAGAGTTGCGCGCGCGCCGCGCCGAGCCTGTTGCCCAATTCCCGGTACAACGCGAGGCCCTCGCGCAGCATCTCCCGCGCGCCCGCATCGCCGGCGTCGGCACAGACGAATCCCAGGTTGGTCAGCGACATCGCGATTGTCGGCTTCTCGCCGGAGCGACGAAGGATCGCCAGGCCCTCCTCATGCAGGCGGCGCGCGGACGCGTAATCGCCGAGCAGGTGCGCGATCAGCGCGAGATTGTTGAAGGCGTTCGCGACCCGCGCCTGATCGCCCTGCATGCGGTGCTGGGCAAGGCTCTGCTCGTACAAGTCGCGCGCCCGAGCATAGTCGGCCTCGCGGAACGCGATGATCCCCAGGTTGTTCAGGCTGCCGCCGATCCCGTTCCGATCGCCGAGCGCCTGGTAGATCGTCAACGCCTCGGTGCCATACGCGCGCACCGTGGCATAATCGCCCTGATA
>JAICIL010000015.1 GCA_025924435.1 Chloroflexia bacterium
GGAGAATTACGCCTATTTCTTGAACGCTGTCCTGCCCGTCGCCGAAGAATCGGGCGTCACCCTCGCCCTCCACCCCGACGACCCCCCCGTCCCCTCCCTCGGCGGCGTCGCCCGCATCTTCACGAGCGTGGACGATTTCAAACACGGCTATGAACTGAGCGGGGGCAGCCCCTCCTGGGCGCTCGACCTCTGCCTGGGGTGCTGCTCGGAGATGCCCGGCGGCGCCGCGAATGTGCGCGCGATGATCGAGTTCTTCGCCCCCAAAGGCCGGATCGCCTATGTCCACTTCCGCGATGTGCAGGGCACCGTGCCGACGTTCGCGGAGTGCTTCATCGGGGAGGGGAATTACGACGCGGCGGCGACGATGCGGCTCCTGAAGGAGCAAGGATTCACAGGCTTCCTGCTCGATGACCACGTGCCGCACGTGGTGGACGACACACCCTGGGGGCACCGGGGGCGGGCGCACGCGATCGGCTACATGCAGGGCCTGCTGGCGGCGCTGGGGGAGTAGTCAGTAGTCAGTGGGCAGCGGTTTTTCCCTCCTGCTCACTACCCACTGCCCACTGCCCACTCGTAAGGAGGGCGTGATGATCGAGCATAGCGACCTGACCACGAAGGTGTACCAGTGGTTGAAGGGGCGCATCATGCACCACGCCTTCCTGCCCGGCGACAAACTCGATGTCCAGCAACTGGCGGACGACCTCGGCGTCAGTCGCACGCCCGTCAAGGACGCGATCAACCGGCTGACGTCGGAAGGGCTTGTCATCCTGCGCAGCAGGCGCGGCACATATGTCGCGACGCTGACGCCCACGGCGCTGCGCGACTTGTTCGAGACGCGCATGATGATCGAGTGCTGGGCGGTGCGGCATGCGACGCCCGAAGCGATGCACGCCGCCGCGCCGGCGATGCGGACGCTCTTCGACCGGAGCGCCCGGATCATCACCGGCGCGGATGCGGCGCATTTCGATTACTCCGCGTACTACGCGCTCGATCTCGATCTCCACGCCCTGCTCGTCGGCCTGACGGGAAACGCCGTCCTGCTCGACTTCCATCACGCGATCATGGCGCGGATGAGCGTCGGTCGCATCTATTATCCCGGCGAGGATGAGGTGCTGCGGCGGTCGCTTCGCGCGCACGACGAGCACGCGGCGATTGTCCACGCGGTCTCCGACGGCGATCGCGACGGCTTGCTCGCCGCCGTGCGGGCGCACATCGCGACCTCGATGGAGCATACCGCCTGGCTGCTCGACCGCGCCGCGCAGGCGAACGGCGCGCGGTCGGAACGCGCGACCGATGCGACGCCGCCCCTCACCGACCATGTACGCGCCGTCGCACCCCGGTAGCGCGGGCTTTCCCGCCTGCGTGGGGGACGCAGGGGGTAAAGCCCGCGCTACCGAAGATGCCGCGCCAGCGCCAGCGCCAATGGTGATAGACTGGCCGCCACGTGCGGTACTGCGTTCATGGGCATGATGTACCCGACAGACGCATACGGAAAGGACGGCCCCGATGGCTGATGCGGCACTGCCCCTCGTCTTTGACGGTCACAACGATACTCTGCTCGACCTGCCGGGCCGGGAGCCGGGCACGGAGCGCGATTTCTTCGCGCGCGGCGAGCGCGGCCACATTGACCTGCCGCGCGCGAAAGAGGGCGGCCTCGGCGGCGGCTTCTTCGCCGTCTTCGTGCCGGGCAAGCGCCCCGCGAACGCGACCGATATCACGTCCTTCGCCTCCGCCTTCAACGATCCGGCGACCCGACCGCCGACGCCCGGTCTCGAGGAGGCAACCCAAGTCGCCATGCGGATGGCCGCCCGCCTCTTTCGGATCGAGGAGCGATCCGAGGGGCGGGTGAAGATCGTGCGGACGGCGGACGAACTGGCGCAAGGCCTCGCATCCGGCACCTTCTGCGCGATCCTCCATTTCGAGGGCGCGGAGGCGATTGACGAGGAATTGAACGCATTGGAGGTCTTCTACAAGGCGGGCCTCCGCTCGCTTGGCCCGGTCTGGAGTCGCCCGAATAGCTTCGCCGAGGGTGTGCCGTTCAAGTTCGGCCAGTCGCCCGACACCGGGCCGGGCCTGACCGACGCGGGCAAAGATCTCATCCGCGCGTGCAACCGGCTCGGTGTGATGGTGGACCTCTCGCACCTGAACGAGAAGGGCTTCTGGGACATCGCCGCGATCACCGATGCGCCGCTCGTCGCCACGCACTCCAACGCGCATGCGCTCTCGGCCACCCCGCGCAATCTCACAGACAAGCAACTCGCGGCGATCAAGGAGTCGGACGGCATGGTCGGCGTCAACTTCGCCGTCGGCTTCCTCACCGCCGACGGCAACAACAACCCCGCGATGCCGCTCGAAACGATGGTGCGCCACTTCGATTATCTGGTGGAACATCTCGGCATTGATCGCGTCGGCTTCGGCTCCGACTACGACGGCGCGACCGTCCCGGCGGCGGTGGGCGACGCGTCGAAAGTCGGCAATCTCGTCCGCGCCCTCAAAGATCACGGCTACGACGACGCCTCGCTCCGCAAACTCGCGCACGAGAATTGGATTCGCGTCCTGCGCAAGACGTGGAAGGGATAGACGAAGGACTGAGGACTGAGGACTGAAGGCTGAGAGAGGGTTCAGCCTCGCAATTCAGTGTCTGACCCTTCAGAGCGCGCGTATTGCGGGATCGCTGCCCATATCCTTCTCAGTCCTAATTGTCGTTGACAGTGGGTAGCGTGCTCGTATACTTACCGGCATCGGTCGGGGGGTGGGAACGCGGATGACGTGGGGTGCGGCATCTCGCGACGTGCGATGAGGGAAGCGGGGAGGCAATGCGGCTACTGGCGGGAATCTCGGCGCGCGGGCGGGTCGTCGCCGCGACGGTCCTCGGTCTGCTCAGTATCAGTCTGATCCTCTCCGCGTGCGGGCGGATTCCCGAGTCGGAAGCGGCGAAGAGTCGCCTGCCAACGGACACGCCGACCGTCGCGGCCGCCGCGCAAGTCTCCACCGGGAGTTTCAAGTTGGCCGAGACGCCCACCGGCAACGCGAGCGCCGGCCAGAACATCTATGTCCGCAGTTGTCAGGCGTGCCACGGGAATAATGGTGTCGCGGACGATCCCGCGCAGGCGTCGCTCGTCGGCAATGGCGGCCTGATCGTCAAGCAGCAGCTCGATACGACGGATAAGTTCGTCAATGCCTTCGAGAACAACGCGAAGCACGCCGGTTTCAAGGACGACCCGAACCAGAATCTCACCCCGGCGCGCCTGGGAAATATCTACGCCTATATGATTGCCCAGATGAGTGGCTAAATGAGTGAACAGTGAATAGTGGGCAGTGAGCAGCGATTACGACTTCCGTTCCGTCTACTGTCCACTGCCCACTGCCCACTGGAAAGGGACTCTATGCAACGGCGGACGGGGCGAACCCGCGCACCACGGGTAACGCCCGCCATGGAACAGACCGCCGGCCCGGCGATGACCCTGCCGGTCGTCCTCGTGCCGGAGGCGGTCGTTTTGCCGCAGATTTCCGCTCCCCTCTTCCTCAACGACGAGCGGGCGGAGGCGGCGGTGGCGCGCGCGTTCGAGCGGGATCGCCGCATCCTGATCCTCGTCGAGCAATACGCGCCCGAGCCGCCGACGGAGTGGATTGATCGCCTCGTCCTGCGCGACGATGAGCCGCTCCCCGACGCGGGCGGCGAGGGGTTCGATGCGCGCCGCGGCAATCCCCGCGCCACCGTCGGCGTGATCGCGGAACTGCTGCAACCGATCCGGCGCCACGGCCCGCCGCAGTATCTCGTGCAGGGGCTGTGCCGTGGCGTCGTCGAGAGCGTCGTGCGGGAGCGGCCATATATCCTCGCCTGGGTGCACGAGCAGACGGACACGGAGGTGCGCACCGTCGAGGGGGCGGCGATGATGAGCGCGGTGATCGCGCTCGTCGAGCGATACATCGCGCTCTTGCCCAACATCCCCGAAGAAGTGGCGGAGATGGTGCGCTCGATCGAGGAGCCGGGCCGCCTCGCGGACCTGATCGCCTCGTCGCCGGAGTACACGCCCGCGCAGCGCCAGCAGATCATCGAGATCGTGGACCCGCTCGCCCGCCTGACGCGCGTCCACGCGATGCTGGCGGACAAACTGGACGTGCTCGATCTGCGCTCGAAGATCGAGACGGAGGCGCAGGCGAGCATGGACCGCTCCCAGCGCGAGTATTACCTGCGCGAGGAGTTGCGGGCGATCCGCCGGGAACTCGGCGAGGCGAGCGAGGAGTTCCTCGCGGACGACCTGCGCGAGCGGATCGCCGCCGCCAACATGCCCGACGAGGTGCGCGCGAAGGCCGTCCAGCAGGTGGAGCGCCTCGAAAACCAGCACCCGCAAAGCCCGGAAGTCGGATTATTGCGGACGTACATCGAGTGGCTGCTCACCGTGCCGTGGGGCGTCGAGACCGAGGACAATCTGGACCTCGCCCACGCCGCCGCCGTCCTCGATGAGGACCATTACGGGCTGGAGAAGGTGAAAGACCGCATCCTCGATTTCATCGCCGTGCGCTCGCTCGCGGGGGATAAGATGCGCACGCCGATCCTCTGCTTCGTCGGGCCGCCCGGCGTCGGCAAGACGAGCCTCGGCAAGTCTATCGCCCGCGCCCTCGGCCGCAACTACATCCGCGTCTCGCTCGGCGGCGTCCGGGACGAGGCGGAGATTCGCGGCCATCGCCGCACGTATGTCGGCGCGCTGCCGGGGCGGGTCGTCAAGGCGCTCTGCGACGCCGGGAGCCGCAACCCGGTCTTCGTGCTGGACGAGGTGGACAAGATCGGCACGGACATCATCCGGGGCGATCCCGCCTCCGCGATGCTCGAAGTGCTCGACCCGGAGCAGAACAACGCCTTTGCAGATCACTATATGGAAGTGCCGATTGACCTCTCGCGCGTGCTCTTCATCACGACGGCCAACCTGCTCGACCCGATCCCGCCCGCGCTGCGCGACCGGATGGAAGTGATCGAAATATCGGGGTACACCGATGTCGAGAAGACGCAGATCGCGCGCGGCTTCCTGCTGCCGAAGATGCTCGTCAGCCACGGCCTGACGCCCAAAAACCTCAAACTCCCCGATACCGCGCTGCGCCACCTGATCCACGAGTACACGCGCGAGGCGGGCGTGCGCAACCTCGAACGCGAGCTCGGCGGGCTGGGCCGGAAGATCGCGCGGCGCGTCGCGGGGGGCGAGACGGGGGCGGTCACGGTCAAGGCGGAGATGCTGACGACCTATCTCGGCGTGCCGCGCTACGAGTTCGGCGCGGCGGAGGAGCGCGCGGAAGTCGGCGTCGCGACGGGTGTCGCGTACACCGAATTCGGCGGCTCGCTTTTGCCCATTGAGGTGGCGCTGGTGCCGGGCAAGGGGGATGTGCGCCTGACGGGCCAGTTGGGCGAGGTGATGCAGGAATCCGCCCACGCCGCGATGACGTACGCGCGCTCCCGCGTGGCGGCCCTGGGCATTGACCCGGCGCTGTTCGAGACGCGCTCCATCCACGTCCATGTGCCGGAGGGCGCGGTGCCGAAGGATGGCCCGTCGGCGGGCGTCACGCTCGCCACCGCGCTCATCTCGGCGCTCGCGGGCCGCGCGGTGCGGCACGATCTCGTGATGACGGGCGAAATTACGCTGCGCGGCAAGGTGCTGCCGATCGGCGGCCTGAAGGAAAAGATGCTCGCCGCGCACCGGGCGGGCATCAAGACTTTTCTCATGCCGCGCCGCAACGCGAAAGACCTCGCCGATGTGCCCGCCGAGGTGCGCGGCGAGATGGAAATTATCATGGTCGAGCACGTCGAGGAAATCCTCAAACACGCGCTCCTTGCCGATGAACCCTCCGGCCCCGCGACGCCGAAGCCGAAACGATCGCCGCGCCGCGCGGCGACCGGCGGCGCGACGTGGACGCCACCGGCGCCGCTATCGGGCGCGCCCTCGTGAGATTGATCTTCGCGGTCGTCCAGCGCGGCGACCTGTCGGAGTTGCTGCGGGCGCTGATCGGCGCAGGTTTCCGCGCGACGGTGATCCGCAGCCACGGCGGCTTCCTGCGGGTCGGCAGCGTCACGGTGATGATCGGGGTGGACGGCTCGCTCGTCCCGGACGTCTTCGCGATCATCAAGCGGGTCTGCCGCCATCGCATCCGGCCCTCCCTGCCGATGGTCCCCGCCATCGAGCCGGGCATCATGACGATGCCCTATCCGGTCGAGGTCGAGGTCGGCGGCGCGGTCTGCTTCACGCTGAAAGTCTCCCGCTTCGTCCGCATCCAGGGCACACCCGCGCGGTAATTCTCTCGGATAGGCCATGCCAACAGATGCATCCGCATGGTGCGGATCAGGGGATCAGTCGGTAGAAGTTGAAGAAATAGTTCTCAATCGGCAGGATCTCAACGGAGCGGTAGCCCGCCTCGCGCGCGTAGCGGCGTAGCGTGTCCGGGCGCATCACCGTCCCCGTCTCCGCCGAGGGCGTATCCGCCATCCCGACCGGCAAGCAATGCAGCACGCTCCAGCCGTACATCATCCGCTCGACATCCGTCCCCGTCGGCGTGAAAACTTCCCCCACGCGCTCATCCACCACGAGCACGGCGCCCCGCTCGCCCGCCAGTTTGCGCATGCCCCGCAGCACCGCGACCGGTTGGGACATATCATGGATGCACTCGAAGGCGGTCACGAGGTCGTACCGACCGGCGAGCGCCGGGTCGCCCGCATCCCGCACCTCGAACGTCACCGTGTCCGCAACGCCCATCTCGCGCGCGTTCGCCCGCGCGAGAGCGACGGACGGGTCATCCAGATCGAATCCATCCACGCGCGCCATCGGGTAGGCGCGGGCGATGCCGATGCTCGACCACCCCGCGCCGCAGCCGACATCGGCCACCCGCGCGGGAGGGTCCGCCCGCAAGCGCGCGTGCACGTCGGGAATCGCGGGCAACCACTCGGAGCCGAGCTGGGAGAGGAAGGCGGCGCGGTTCATCCCCGCCTGCCCCTCGCGCATGTCCACCCCGTAGTCGCGATACGGCACGCCGCCGCCCGTTCGGAAGGCGTCGAGCAGCGCGGCGAAGGGGTAGACCGCGCCGACGGTGATCTGCGCCAGCGGCGCGAGATGATTGAGGCTATCGCGCTCGACGAGCACCTCGACATGCCCGGCGGGGATGCGGAACCGGCGTGCCTGCGCCTCCGCCGCCGGATTCTCAACGGCGAGGATGCCCGTGACGGTCTGCTGCTCCAGCCACTCGCGCGCGTAGCGCTCCTGCGTGCCGGAGCGGGCGGCGAGTTCGGCGGGGGTGAGCGGCCCCGCCTCGGCGAGGAGGCGGTAGTAGCCGAAATGGTTACCGATCTGGATGGTGAAGATGTCGAACACACCGGAGGTCGCCTGCAATAGCCGTTCGACAAGCCGGTCGCGTTGCTGCATGGTCTCCATACTGGAATGCTCAACCGTCGTCGTCACACTTGGCCTCCCCTTCGTATTCCACACGTATCCTCGCGATGGTTATTTGTAGTGTGTGGTATGAAGACGGGTAACAACAGGAAGGACCGACAGAGTTCGCGACAGAGTTCGCGGCAGTTCCACCGGGAGTGTGCCAGGGGATTTGCAGTGTCGGGGCAGGGTTTATTCATTGTCGGGGGAAATCCGCGGCGAGGCGTGCTACCATGACAAGACACGGTGCAATCTTGCTGGCTGCATATCATCGCGACGCCAATCCGACGCGAGGGAGACTCCGAGATGGCGCTACCCGAGGGATTCGGCGGCATGCTCCGCCGCCTCCGCCTCGCCGCCAATCTGACCCAGGACGAACTGGCCGAACGGGCGCGGATCAGCGCGCGCAGCGTCGGCGACATCGAGCGCGGCGTCAGTCGGGCACCGCGCCGGGACACCGTGGGCCTCCTCGCCGACGCACTGAACCTCACGACACGCGAACGGGCCGCATTCGAGGCCGCCGCACGCCGCCTCGACCGGCGCTCGCTCACGCCATCCCGCACGGAGAACGCTCTGTCGGCGGCAGCCGCGCCGGGCCTGGCCGGTGCGCCGCGCGTGCCGTTCGTCGGGCGCGCCCGCGAGTTGGCGCTCATCGAGCAGCATCTCGCGGCGATCGGCCCGGTACTCCTCATGGTGGCGGGGGAGCCAGGGATCGGAAAGTCTCGACTCCTCGGCGAAGCGGCCGCACGCGCCGCCGAGCGGGGATGGAGTGTATTGGAGGCCGGATGCCGGCGACCGGGCAGCCAGGAGCCGTATGCCCCGATCGTCGGGGCGGTGAAACGCTACCTCTCCGGGCGACCGGACGACGCGGTACGGGAGGATCTGCGGGGATGTCGCTGGCTGGTGCGGATGTTGCCGGAACTGGCCGGGTCCGTGGATGCAGGATCCGCGACGTGGGCGCTGGCGGCCGATCAGGAGCGCCGCCTGATGTTCGATGCCGTCATCCGATTCCTCGCGAACGTGGCCGGGCCACGCGGGACGTTGCTGATCCTCGACGATCTGCAATGGGCGGGGCGCGACGCGGTAGATCTGCTCGCGGCCGTCATCCGGAGTACGGCGCCGATCCGCGTGATCGCCGCGTACCGCGATACGGAGGTGGCGCCGAACGATCCGCTCGCGGTCATGCTCGCCGATCTGGCGATCGCCGGACTGGTTATGCACCGCACCTTGGCGCCGCTCACCGCCGAGGAGTCCGCAGATCTCCTGGATGTGCTGCTCGACGGGAGCGCGGCGGACACCCGCGCGCAGGATCGTGCCGTGCTCCAGCGTTCGGGCGGCGTGCCGTTCTTCCTCATCAGTTGCGCGCAATGGCTGCAAGCGAAAACCCTGGACGACAGCCGGGCGACCGTCCCGTGGGATGTGGCCCATAGCGTGCGCCAGCGGATTGCGGCGCTGGCCGATACCGTGCAGGCGCTCCTCGGGGCGGCGGCGATCATCGGTCGGGACGTGCGCCCGCAGGTGCTTGCCGCAGTCACCGGCGAACCGGAGGACGCGATTTCCACCGCGCTGGAGGACGCCGCGCGGGCGCGGCTCCTCGTTGACCTCGGGCATACCTACGAATTCGCCCATGATGTGATCCGCGAGGTCGCCGAGGGTGATGTGGGCTCGGCGCGGCGACTGCTGCTGCACCGGCGCATCGCCGCCGCGATCGAGCATTTCCATGCCGACGCGCTCCCCGATCAGTACGAATCTCTCGCCTACCACTACCTGCGCGGCGAGGTGTGGGAACCCGCTCTCGCCTATCTCGCGCGATCCGGCGACAAGGCGCGGGCCGCACATGCGATGGGGCAAGCGCTGCATTGCTACGCGCAGGCGCTCGCGGTGTGCGAAACGCTCGGCGCGGCCGGATTCGTAACGGCGGTGACAGTCGCGGAGAAGCGGGGCAATGTCTGTTTCGATAGCGGCGACTTCCCCGGCGCCGCAGCAGACTTCGACCGGATGCGGGCCGCCGCGCATTTGCTGGGCGACCGGCATCGGGAGGCGATGGCGCAGGCGTATCGCGGCATGGCGCTGCTCTACGCGCACGAGTTCGAGGACGCCGAGGCGGTCTTACGCGCCGCGCTCATGCTGGCGGGCACGGAGTTTCCCGACGCCCGCCTGCTCGCCGGGACGCAACTCGCCTCCTTGCTGTCGCTCATCGCCCGGCACGACGAGTTCGCGATCCTGCTTGCCGAGGCGGAGGCGCTGGCGCCAGCGGTGGACGATCCGCTGAGTCAGGCGTGGCTGAGCATGATCGGCAACGAGCGGCGAACGTGGACCGGCCGGTATGATGATGCGGTGGCCTTCCTCGATAGCTGGCGCGGCGCGGTCGAACGGACGCACCAGATCACGATGCTCCTGTGGAATCGCTGGGAAGAATCCCTCGCTCGTGGCGGCCGGGGAGATTACGACCGGGCCATCGCCCTGCTCGACGAAGCGCTGGCGACGAGCGAGCGGATCGGCGAGGTGGTGATCGCGGCACGCGCGATGAACACCCTCGGATGGATTTACGGCGAGTTGCAGGATCACGAACGTGCGATGGCGCTCAACCAACATAGTCTCGCCGTGGCGAGCGCGGCGGAGATCGCGGACATGGAGATCCAGAATAATGCCCGCGTCAATCTCGGCGATAACCTCATGGCGCTCGGTCGCCCGGATGAAGCCGAGGGGTATTTCCGGCAGGTCGAACAGATCGTCCGCGATCCTCGCCCGCAGGATCGCTGGCTGCTCTGGCGGATCGCGCAGCACCTCTTTCACAGCCTGGGGGAGCTGCGGCTGACGCGCGGCGATGTTTCCCAGGCGCTCGCCTATGCCGACGAATGCCTGGCGCTTGCCGAACCGAGCGAGAGCAGGAAAAACATCGTCAAGGCACGCCGCCTGCGGGCGGAAGTGTTCCTCCGCATGGGCGCGCTCCCGCAGGCGCAGGAGGAACTGGGGATCGCGCTGCCGCTCGCCCGACAGATCGGCAACCCGCCGCAGTTGTGGAAGACGTACGCCGTGATTGCGCACCTGCGGCAAGCGCAAGCGCAGCCGGGGGATGCGATCCGCGCGTACCGCAAGGCGCTGACGGTGATTGAGGCCGTTGCCGCCCGCCTTCAGGATATGGCGCTGCGCGAAGTGCTGCTCACGTCGCCACATGTGCAGTCAATTCGCGTGCGTAGCGCACCAGATGGGCAAGATTGAATCCATCGGCGAAGAATTGCATCGCCTTTGTACCGGGGACAACCATATTTTCAAACCGGCTGCGCCCGTATCCCATCTCTGTCATGGCTGCCGTGAGAGCGTGCGGGTGCACCATATCGAGGAGCGTCTGCTTCTTAGGCGGTCTCGAACTCGCGCGTCTCCGGCAGGAGAATGGCGAGCGGGATGCCGAGGAGCGGGATGAGCGTCAGCACCTGGATGACGTGCGGCAGGCCGACGTGATCGGCGATCAGGCCGACCAGAATCGTGGCGAGCGCGCTGACGGTGTATTCGGCGGTGATCGCCAGCCCCGCGCCAGTCGCGCGGTCGTGCGGCATCAGTTCCTGCATCGCCGCGAGGGTGACGGGCGTCGTGCAGAGCAGCAGCAACCCGGCAATAAAGAGCGCGATGACCGACGGTACACCGCGCAGCACGGTGAAGAGGAAGAGCGGCAATGCGGAGAATGAGAGCGAGACGAGGATGATCGGCTTCCGCCCGACGTGGTCGCTGAGCGTGCCGCCGACGAAGCCGCCGATCACGCCCGCGAAGAAGAAGACCGAGGTCGCGATGCCCGCATAGGTCAGCGGTTCGCCGCGCTGCTTCAGATATTCCACGATGAAGAGGGCGAAGGCGTTGAGGACGACCCCGCGCACCATGATGACGCTGAGCAGGCGGCGGAGCGCCGGGCCTTGCGTCCGCAGCGCGCCGAAGAGGTCCCGGCGCGTCCGGGGCGCCGAACGGAGCCGGATCGGCGACAGACCGAAGAAGGTCACCACGCCGATCGCCAGCGCGGGGAAGAAGGCGAGCGCCGTGCCGTGCAGCCCGAAGTGGTTGATGATGAAAACGACGACGATCGGGCCGATGCTGCGGCCAAAATCGCCGCCGTTCATGAAGATGGACATCCCGAGGCCCGACCGCCGACCCGCCGACGCCGCGACCGTCGCGATGGCGGGCGCGTGGAACATCGCGCTCGACAGGCCGCTGGCGAGCAACAGGAGCAGCACGACGACCGCGTTGGGCGCGATGCCGAGCGAGCAGGTGACGAGCGCGGTGGTGATCGGCGTGATGACGAGGAAGAGGCGGACGCTCGTGCGGTCCGCGTAGTAGCCGACGACGGGCTGCGAGAGCGAAAAGAGGCGCTGCGCGGGCTGCAAGAACCCGGCGAGGAAGAGGGAGAGGGCGAACTTGTCCGTCAGGAGCGGGATGAGCGGTGCGAGGAAGGCGGGGTACATATCGTGGAAGAAGTGCGCCGCCGTGATAAGGAAGATCGTGCGGCGATTGAAGGCCCGCGCCGTCGGCGTCACCGTCGCGGGCGTGGGGCTGGCGGCAAGCGTTGCCGCGTCACTCGTTGACATGAAAGCAGTTTCCCTTCCTCGCGCGGAACCCTTGTATCGCGCGGCAACAATAGCACGCGCGCGCGTGGCAGGGCAAGCACTCATCTGGCACTGACGGAGGCGATTCTCCGGTAGCGCAGACCGGAAAGCCTGCGCTGGCGGGTCAGGGCGCGAAGCGGAGGGCGTAGATGTTGCTGTCGGTCAGCGCGTCGAAGACGATGCGCGTGCCATCGGGCGACAGGTCCCACTCGTCCTGCGCGACGCGGAAGGGCAGGGCGGCGCGGTCGGTGAGCGGCGTCGTGCCGAGCGTCGCGGCGTCAATGCGGATGAGTTGATCCGCGCCGTTGTCCGTCTGGAATGGGAGGATGAGCAGGCCTTTGCTGTCCGGCGACCAGCGCACGCCGCCAATGAGCGGCAATTTCCGCTTCGCGCCGCCGTCCGCATTGGCGATGAAGAGGCCGTTATCCTCGGGCTTCTCTTCGAGCGCCGCGAGGTAGACGATCTGCCCGCCGTCCGGCGAGAGGCGGACGCCACGCGGCGAGAATGCGTCCACGATGCGCGTCAGCGCGCCCGAGTTGATGTCGAGGACATAGATGCCGGGGTTGCCGCCGTCCGTATCCCGTCCGGTGAACAACAGGCGCTGCCCATCCGGGAACCACGTCAAATCGGCCGCCCGGACGGTGGTGCCGCGCTGGCGGGCGTTCGCGCCGTCCGCGTTGGCGACCCAGACGCGGACGAGCCGGTCCACATTGGAACTCGGCTGTGCGCCCGGCGCGAGCGCGAGCCACGCGACCTGCCGCCCATCCCGCGAGAACCAGACGTACGCGGCGTTGTTCGCGATCGTCGCCGTGCTCTGCTTGCCGAACTCCTGGATGCGCGTCACGCGGTTGGCGAAGTCCGGGAAGGCGATCCGGCTGCCATCGGGGGCGACCGTCGCGGCGGAGGGGAAGAAGACGCTCGGCGGCCCGCTCGCGTCCGCCGGGACGGCCCAGGTGGCGGCGAGTTGCTGGCCCGGCGCGGCGTCCGTGTAGAGGATGCGCGCGCCGTCCGGGTGCCAGACAGGGTTCCGGCAGCAGCCGCCGTCGGTCAGTTTCGTCAGCGTCGGCTTGAAGGGTTGCGCGGTCGCCGTCGGCGCGGTCGCGGCGGTCGCGGCCGGTATCGCTGTCGGGATGGGCGTATCGGTTGGCACAGGCGTATCGGTCGCCGCATCCTGCTTGGCGGTGCGCGCCTGTGATGTGGCGGGGAGCGGGGTCGGGGCAGTCGCGCCCGGTGTGCTCGTCGGCGGGATCGGTGGCGGCGAGGAGGGCGGCGCGGTGTGCGTCGTCCCCCCATTGCTGCACGCAACGAGGAGGAATACGGCGAAAAGAGCGAGGAGGCGCGCGCTACGCATAGGGTTCCCATGTCGGGTAGGTGACGAGGATGCTGCCGCCGAAGTGGATATCCGGCTGGTCGCGCAGCGTCGCCCACTGGCGCGGATTGTTGAGGTTCTGGGCGAAGTTCGTGCCGCCCGCGCCGACGCCGAGCGTCAGCCGGTCCCAATCGGCGGGGATGAGGTCCATCGGGTTCGTCGTCCCGCTCACGCCGTTGATGCGGATCTCCAGATGCAGGTGCGGCGCGCGGTCGCAGGCCGCGCTGTAGGGGTCGCCGGAGTGTGCGACGACATCGCCCGCCCGCACTTGCTGCCCGACCCGGACGAGCGTCGTCCGCTCGCGCAGATGGCCGTACATCGAGACGTAGCCGTTGGCGTGCTGGATCGCGAGGTTGTGCGGGGCGGAGCCGTACGGCCCGTCAATGCCGATCACCGTCCCGTCGGCGATGGCGAGCACGTTGCGGCCGCAACGGGTCGCGAAATCCACGCCGAAGTGGATACCCTGCCCGGCGGCGTACAAGTCGGGCCAGTTGCGCTGCGCCCAGACGGTCGCGCCGTATCCCTGCGAGACGAACCACGTATCCGGCCCCGGCGGCTCCGCGAAGGGCAGCCGGAACTGCGGCGCGTCCGCCTTCGCCGCGACCGGCGCGGAGACGGGCCGCACCGCCCCATTGACGAAGGCCGTCCCCGCGACGATCGCGCCGATGACGAGGAGTTGGAGGATGAACGGGCGGCCACCCTGCAGGGTAATCAGCATCTTCTGTCGCATAGACGCAGTATACGGATCGAGGCCGCGATGGGCAACAGCCCTGGTCGAACACGCAGGGCGTATGCATTGTCGGGGAATCCTATCCCCCTGCCCCTTCCCTCCGAGGGAAGGGGCAGGGGGGATAGGATTCCCCGGATGGCGACAATGAAGAAACCCTGGTCGAACATGGCTTGCTTTTCTCGCCGGTGGCAGGCTTCCCCTGCCTCTCGTTGCGGGGAGGCAGGCTGGAAAGCCCGCGCCGCCGATACATCTACGCGGTGCGGATCGTGCGGCGGAAGAGCAGCGTGCCAAGCAGGAAGAAGCCGACCGCGAACGCGCCGAGGGCGATGAAGGTGTTCGGAGTCGCCGAGCCGCCGCGCAGCATGATGTCCTGCATCGCCTGCACGCCGTAGGTGATCGGCAAGGCGTACGAGACGACCCGCGCCCACGGGTAGAGCGTGTCAATGGGCAGGAAGAAATTGCCGAAGAAGACCGAGGCGAGCAGGATCAGCATCGCGTATTGCACCGCCTGCGTCTCGCTGCTGGCGACGGCGGAGATGACGAGGCCGAGGCCGAGCGCGGCGGCGATCAGGAGGGCGATGAGCGCCGCGAATTCCGCGTAACTGCCCATCAGCGGCACCTTGAGCGCAAAACGGAGGAGCGCCGCGAGCACCGCGCCGGTGAGGGCCGCGACGAGCGCGTAGCCGATGAACTTGCCGAAGACGATCTCCGGCGTCGCGCTCGGCGTGACGCGGAAGAGTTCCGTCGCGCCGCTCGTCTTCTCGCGCACCAGCGTGAGGGCGGTGAGGGTGATGCTGACGTGCTGGAGGAGCAGGGCGAGCACGGCGGGCGCGTAGAAGGCGATAAAACTCGGCAGCACGGGCGCTTTGTTGTTGACCTCCGCCTGGAAGGGCGCAACGAGCACATCGGCGGGCGGCAACTGGAGCGCCTGCGCCCCCCGCTCGGCATTCTGGCTGTTCGTGACGAGATCGCCCGTCGCCTTGGTGTCCGGTTGGGCCGTCGCGAGATCCTGCGGCAGGGTGGCGCCCAGGTTCTTGATGATCGTCTGCACATTGCTCAGCGACTGATCCACGGCCCCCTCGCGCGCGGTGAGGTCGTCGTTCGCCGTGGATGGTGCGTTGAAGTAGCGCTCCGCGCCGGCGAGCAACTGCTCGCGCGTGTGCAAATCGGTCTGGTTGTTCGCCGTGATCGTCTGCATCTGGGCGAGCGTGTCCGCCGCGCCCTTCGCGTCCCGGCCGCGCACGCGATCGGAGAATTGGTTGGCATCCGTCTGCATCTGCTGCCCGTAGCCCTGGAGGGGTGGCCCTGCTGTGTTCTGATTCTGGCTCTTCGCCTGATTGACGACGGCGATCAGCACGCGGCGATTCAGTTCGTTCGCTTCGACGTAGGAGTAGAATTTGAGGTAGTTCGCCCGCACGGGTTCCAGTTCGTTGTACGTGACGTTGATCAGCGCGTGCTGCCCGTCCCGAATGCGTTGATACGCGTCGCCCGGCAGCGCGACGATCACGGACGCCTTGCCCGCGCCGACGAGATTTTGCGCCTCCTCCGGCGTGCGCACGACGCTCTGGAGGGTGAACGGGAACTGGAACGCATCGGCGTAATCGGCGGTGTTGGTGGAAAGCCCGGTCTGCTCCGGCACGACGAGCACCGTCGGCTGCTGGACGACCTGGCCCTTGAACGCGGTGCCGAAGAGCAGCAGGATCGCGAACGGCCCGACGACGAGGCCGAGCAGGAGGCGCGGCTGCCGGAAGATTTCGTGCAGTTCCTTGCCCGTGAAGGCGATGCCGCGGACAGCGCCGCGGATGGGACGGTCAAGCAGCCACGGGCGGCGATGTGGGATCGCGCGGATTGCCATTGTGTTCATCCTGTCCGGCGTCGCGCGCCCCCGAGACGAGGCGCACAAAAACATCATCGAAGGTCAGGACGTGCGGCTCCATCGAGACGCAACCGCCCTCTTCCCGGTCGCAGTACTCAGTCAGGGCGGGCAGGTCGGTCGAGACATTGTCCACCGTGACGCGCACTTCGTCCGGGCGGTCGAGCGGTTCGACATCGTGCACGAAGGGGAGCGACTGGAGCCGCCGAACGATGTCCGGGCGCGGCTGGTTGAAGCGGATGTCCAGCATCTCGCCGCCGGTCGCGGCGCGGCGCAAGTCCGACGGCGTGCCGGAAGCGATGATCGCGCCTTCGTGGATGAGCAGCACCTGGTCGCAGTATTCGGCCTCCGCGACGTACTGCGTCGTGATCACCATCGTCTTGCCATCTTCCCGCGCGCTCTTCAGGCCGTCCCAAATCGTCGTGCGCAGGATCGGGTCAATCCCGGCGGTCGGCTCGTCGAGCACGAGGAAATCCGGGTCGTGCATCAGCGTGGCGGCGAGCGAGAGCCGCCGCCGCATGCCGCCGGAGAGGTCCTCGGCACGGCGCTCGCGCGCATCCACGAGATCAACGAAGGGCAGCAGTTGCGCGATCCGCCGCCCGGTCTCCCACCACGGCACGCCGTAGAGCGACGCCGCGAAGCGGAGATTCTCCTCGGTCGTCAGCGCCGGGTAGAGGACGAAATCCTGCGGCATGTAGCCGATCCGCTCGCGGTCGCCGCGCCGCAGTTTCCACGGATCGCGCCCGAAGAGGCGGACGGCGCCGCTGCTCGGCTTGTACATGCCGAGCATCATGCGGATCGTCGTCGTCTTGCCGCTGCCGCTCGGGCCGATGATGCCGAGGATTTCCCCCCACGGCACCCGGAAGGTGATGCCGTGCAGCACTTCCTCTTTGCCGAACTTCTTGGTGACATCCTCGAAGGTGACCGCCTGTTCGCCGCCGCGCGGGCGTCTCGCCATCCGCCGCGCGGACGACGAGCCGCGCGACGGATCATCCGCGCCGTCGGGCGCGACAACCGGCGCGATGGGCGCGCTCGGCTCTTGGATTGTGGTGCGCTCCGCCATCAGTTGAACCCCCGCATACACCGATGGTACCTGGCGGGAGTCAAAGCACGAATGATGCCACGATGGAAAAGTAACCGAGCGCGCGGGCGCTAGCCGGTCGCGGCGATGCGGTAGACCTTGCCCCCGTCGTCGTCGGTCACGTAGAGCGCGCCGTCACTCCCAATCGTCACGCCGACCGGACGGCCCCAGACCTGCCCCGGATTGTTCGCGCTCCCCGGCAGCCAGCCCCATGCGAAATCTTCCGGCTGGCCCGCCTGCCCGTTCACGAAGGGCACGCGCACGACCTTGTACCCCGTCTTCACCGAGCGATTCCACGAGCCGTGATAGGCGATGTAGATGCTGTCCTTGTATGGCTGCGGCGCGTTGAATTGATCGCCGAACGTCAGGCCGAGCGCGGCGGAGTGCGCGGGCAGGGCGACCTCCGCCGGGACGGCATTCGTGCATCTGGACGGGTCGCCGTATTCCGGGTTCGGCGTCGTGCCGTTGTAGCAATACGGGTAGCCGTTGAAACTGCCGTCCCGCACGATGCGCAGTTCGTCCGGCGGGATATTGTCGCCGATGCTGTCGCGCCCGTTAACCGTCGCCCACATCGTGTCCGTGCCGGGCTGCCAGGTGAAGCCGACGGCATTGCGGAGGCCTGTGGCGAAGAGCCGCCCGTTTTTGCCGTCGGGATCGTAGACGCTGATCGCGGCGCGGCGGTTGTCCTGCTGCACGCAGACGTTGCAATTGGAGCCGATCGCCAGATACAACTTGCCGTCCGGCCCGAAGGCGATCGTGCGCGTCCAGTGGTCGGTGGGCGGCGGCAGATTGGGGATGACGATTTCCTTGTTGCCCTGCGGCTGCATCGCGCCGTTCGGCGCGGGGAAGCGGGAGACCTGGTTCGTCTCCCCGACGTAGACCCAATCCTGATAGAAGGCAATGCTCGACGGCTGCCGGAGATTGTTGGCGAAGACAACCGTGCTGTCCGCCTTGCCGTCGTGGTTCGCGTCCGGCAGGATGAGGACGCGGCCGTTCGCATCCGCGACGAAGAGCATCCCGTCCGACGGGCGCACGGCCATGAAGCGGGCCTGACCGACATCCGACGCGTAGACACCAATATTAAACCCGGCCGGGAGCATCACCGTCCCGCCCGGCAACGCGTGCGTCTGCGGCGGCCCGGTCGGCGCGGTCGCCGGGGGCGGCGCGGAAGTCGGAGCCGCCGTCGCTTCGGCGGTGGCGGGCGGGTCGGTCGCGGGCGGCGCGGTGGCGGCCGCCGTGTCGGTCGGCGACGCCGCTGCCGGGGTATCCGTCGGCGTCGCGGTCGTGTCGGCCGTGTCGGTCGTTGTGCCGTTCGACGCTTGCGTGCGCGCGGTCAGGGTCGCGGTCGCGGGGGGAACCGGGGTGGCGGTCGCCTTACCCCCGCCGCACGCCGCGAGCAAGGCGATGCAACAGCCGATAAGAAGGAGCGGGGCGGTTCGGGATCGCGGCATGGGGAACCTCCGACGCAGTGCGACTGCACCCGGGGAGATCATACTGCATGTCGGGTGCCATCGGGCGACGGCGGCGCGCCGGTGATCAGACGGAGAACGCGCCGTGGATGACGACCGCGATGCCGAGCATGAAGAAGCCGACCGTGATGGCGACGGCGATGTTGCCGTCCTCGAAGATTTTCTTCTGCAAGTCGGTCGGCGTCAGCGCGTCGAAGATGCGATAGCCGACGAGCAGGAGCGCCATGCCCGCGAAGGCGTAGATGATCGCGGAAACGAAGACGCGCAATTCGTGCCCATAATCCACGGATACCCCTCCACTCTCTCCCTCGCGAACCAACGTGTCGTTCGTGTGCATCGCTCCAATTACCGGGCAGAGCATAGCATACTGTGGCGTCGGCATTGCACTTCGTGTGGGTAGTTGCGCGCGTTGCTATACTGGTTGTATCGCAGTTCCCTATGTAGCCGCCCGGTCATCCGGGCCGGTTTGCCATTTGTTCGGTGCGATGCGGGAGGTGGACATGGCAACGACAGCGGAAACGAATCGGCGGGTGCGGCGGTTACGCGCGGATGGGGAAGCGAAGGCGGAGGAGACCGCGCGCTATCTCGAGGGGCTGACCGACGAGCAAGCGAGGGTGATGACGGAGATCGGCTGGACGGTCGCCGCCACCGCCGCGCATCTCGCGTCCGTCGCCGGACTCGGCGCGACGCAACTGAAGCAACTGAAGCGGGGCAAGGCGCCGACCGTCCCGAACGCGGTAGTCAACGCGATCAACTTCGTCACCAGCCGGATGAGTCGCGGGAAGCCGATCGCCGGCTCGGCGGCGAAACTGCGCGCCAACACGCAGACCAATCTCGCGCTGCTGGACGACTGGACGGACGCCGAACTGGGGACGGCGTACAAGAAGCCATACTACGGCGCGACCACCTACGAAGAGGGGCTGCGATACACCCTTGTCGGCCACCTCGACGAGCACATGGGGCAGGTACGGCGCGCGCTATCGGACAGTTGAGACGCCCCTGCGGGGCGGATCTTCGCCGCGATTGCGGCGGGCGGGAAAGCCCACGCGTGACCCCGCGCCCCCGCGATGAGGCGCACTTCATCCCCGGCCCGCGAGTGTCTCCGCAAGGTTGAGGAAGTAGGCGGCGATCCACTGCTGGGCCTCTTTCATGCCTTGCACGGTCGCGTACTCGTTCGGGCTGTGGACGCGCCCGCCGTGGCCGAGGCCGCCCATCGCGACGGGGATATCGAGCCATTCCTTGTCGGTGAAGAGATAGAAGGGCGCGGAACCGGCGAGATGCGGCCAGATTTCCGGCTCGTGGCCGAACTGGTGGTAGGTCTCGATCATCGCCCGCACCGGCGGGTCGTCAATCCGCGTCTTCGCCCATTTATACGCATCGAGGATTTCCACCTCGATGTCCGCGAAGCCGTGCCGGTCGAGGTGCGCGCGGATGCGCTCATACGTCGTCCGCGGCTCCATGTTGCGGACCATGCGGACATCCACCTTCGCCGTGGCGACGTGCGGGATGATCGTCTTCGTCCCTTCCTGCCAGTGGCCGCCGACGATGCCGTCAATGTTGAGCGTCGGCTGGTAGAGGTACTTGCGCAGGAGCGGCACGCCATCGAGGTCGTATTTGAAGCGGCGCACCTCGTCGCCGCGCAGCCGCTCGTCGGGGTCGAGCGTCGGCGCGAGGGCGGCGAGCAATGCCTCATCGTGGGCATCCGCCGGTTCGACCTCGTCGTAGAAGCCGTCCACGAGGATATGCTTCTGATCGGTCGTCACCATCGAGGCGAGGGCGTGCGCGAGCCGCCACGCCGGGTTGCCGTACCAGACGGCGTTCGAGCCGTGCACGGCGCGGACCGTCGGGCCGCCCCAATCGCCGCCGCGCGCCGTGAACTCCATGAAGAGGATGCCCTTGACGCCGAGATAGGAGAGCACCTTGCCGTTCATATCCTGCGACAAAAAAGCGAAGAAGGCGGCGTCGGCCCGGAGGCGGTCGCGGTTCTCGCGGACGAAGTCGGGCAGGTGCTGCGACCCCATCTCCTCCTCGCCCTCGACCATGAAGATGACGTTCATCGGCAGCGTGCCAGTGACATTCTTCAGCGCTTCGAGGGCGAGCAGCGTGTTGACGAGCGGCCCCTTCTGGTTCATCACGCCGCGATTGATGAGGCAGGGGCCGAGTTCCGGCGCGAAGGGCGGCGTCACGATCTCGCCGCCGAAGGGGTCGCCGACCACCCACGTCTCGCCGAGCACCGGCTGCACGTCGTACATGCCGTAGAGCAGGATGGTGTGCGGCGCGCCGACATCAATCCGGCCATAGACGACGGGCCAGCCTTCGGTCGGCACGATCTCGCCCGTGCCGCCGAGCCGCTCGATCCAGCGGACGAGCATCGTCGCGCACTCGGCCATCCCCGTGCCGTCCGCCGAGATGGACGGCTGGCGCACAAAGGCGCGCACCTCCTCCAAATGGCGATCCCACTGCTCCTCGATGTATGCCCGCACGCGGCTCGACTCCGCCGTCACATCGCTTCTCCCTTCCTCGGAGACACGCTTGTCCGGTGAGGAAAGTCTAGCACAGGGCGGGGAACCTCACCCCCCGGCCCCCTCTCGTACGGAGCCTTTGCTCTGGCAAAGGAGAGGGGCCGGGGGTGAGGTTCCCATCATACCCGCCCGATCAGCGTTTCGCCGACAGAGCCGACGAAGCGTTCCAATGCATGCGGATCAGAATCGGTGGGGAGGCGGAGGATGAGGCGGTGGACGCCGAGGGCGGCGTACGCTTTCGCCTCGTCCGGCGTGATCGGGCCGCGCGGCGTGACGCTGATTTCCAGCATGCCGAGCGCCGCAGGTCGGGAATACCGCGACGCGGCTTCGCGGAGGCCATCGAGCGCGCGGGCGGTCGCGCTCACACTCATGCCGAAGCCGTACCAGCCGCTGCCCTGCTCGACGGCGCGGCGATAGGCGCCCGGCGAGCGACCGCCGACGACAATCGGCGGCCCCGGTCGTTGCACGGGTTGCGGGTGCGCCTGCACGCCCGCGAACCGCACGAATGCTCCCCGATGGGCGGGCTGCTCCTCGCTCCAGATCGCGCGCATCGCGGCCAGATAGTCGTCCGTGCGCGCCCCGCGCGCCGCGAAGGGGATGCCGAGGGCGCGGAACTCCGGTTCGAGGTAGCCGACGCCGATCCCGAAGATGAACCGGCCCCGCGAGAGCACGTCGAGGCTCGCAATCTCCTTCGCCAGCACGAGCGGGTTACGCTGCGGCAGGATGACGATGCCCGTCCCGAGCCGCACGCGGTGCGTCTGCGCGGCGAGGAAGGTGAGGGCGATCACCGGGTCGAGGATACGGTCGCGCGGCTCCATCGGGGAGGGCGGCTCGCGCGGATCCGGCAGGACGACGTGCTCGCCCGCCCAGAGCGACTCGAAGCCGACACCCTCCGCCAACCGCGCGATGCGGATCGCGGTCTCCGGCTCGCTGCACGCGCCGAGGTTCACGTCGAACAGGCCGAAGGTGAGGGTATCGGGCATGGCCTATCTCCTTTCTGCCGCCATGCACTGCACACGGCGGAGCGCGCCCGCGATGCCCGTCATAACGGCCACTGGATGGCGATATTCCGGTATTTCGTTGCTGTGAACGTACATCTTGCGTTCGCTTGCTATACTGCGAGGGATCGTTTGGTAGCATGAGTATATTCTGTATTTGACGAGGTTTCCATGTGCGACCGAAGGCTCCTGCGGTGTGCCGCGGTACTGCTTTCTCTCATGGCGCTCGCGCTGTTCGTGCCACTGGCTTCGGCGCGGGCGGCGGAGCCGTTCGCCGACCCGGCGTTCCGCGCCCTCTGGGAGCGGACGGATGGCCCGGTCGCGGGGTCGGCGGTGCAGCGGACATTTCTCTGGGGCCCCGCGCCGATCAGCGGGGCCATCCAGGAGAAGTACGCCCAGAGTCCGGGCGGGACGCGGCTCGTCCAGTATTTCGACAAGAGCCGGATGGAGATCACGCAGCCGGGGAGCGCGCCGGGGTCGGCATTCCCCGTCACGAACGGTCTGCTCGTCATCGAGTTGATGACCGGGCGCACCCAGACCGGCGATGACCCGTCGCAGGTCGAAGTGCGCGACCCCGCGAACATCAATGCCGTCGGCGACGGCGACGACCCGAACGCGCCGACGTACCAGACGCTCGCGAAACTCCGCGATCTCCCTCCCCGCCCCATTGACGCACCGATCAAAGAACGCGTGGACCGCACCGGCGTCGTCGGTGCGGGCGGCGCGGACGGTGTCACGACCGCCGTGCTGGCGCCGGAGACGCGGCACGCCGTCGCCTCCGTCTTCTGGGCGTTCATGAACAGCGCGGGGCCGGTCGGCGACGGCATGGGCGGGACGGTGACGGGGCCACTCTTCGCCAACCCCTTCTACGCGACCGGCTTCCCCGTCACGGAGGCGTACTGGACGACGGTGAAGGTCGGGGGAGCGGCGCGGCAGGTGCTGATGCAGGCGTTCGAGCGGCGCGTCCTCACCTATGCACCCGGCAACCCCGCCGGTTTCGCGGTCGAGGCGGGCAATGTCGGCGCGCACTACTACCAGTGGCGCTATCAGCCGAAGCAACCCACCGCCGCGGACTCGACCGCCGCCACCGGCCCGATCCAGCCGGTCAATGTGCTGGCCGGGAAGTATAACCTCACCCCCGGCGATGTGCCGGATCGCTTCCCGCTCCAACTCGACGGCGAGGCGTCCAACGCGCTCATCGCCAAGAATGACCCGGACCCGAATTACGGCGCGTACCTGAAGCAGTGGCAGCGATTGACGGGGTACCGGCGCGTCTTCGCGCGCGGCGAGGCCGGCAATCAACCCGCCGCGATCCAATCCATCGTCTCCGTCTTCCGCACGGCGGACGGCGCGCTGGCGGCGCTCAATTTCAGTCACGAGCGCGCCCGCACCCTCGCGAATGTCGCGGTGGTGGACGGCTTTTTCGGCGCGAGCTCCTATCTCCTGACCGACCGGTCGAACGAGGCGATGACGGTCTACTCGCTCGTCTGGCAGCAGGGGAATGTCCTCGCCAGCATAGACATCAATGCACCGCCGCACGGCGGCCCGACGCCCGCCGACGCCCAGGACCTCGCCGCCAGAGTGTCGCGCCGCCTCGCGGCCGACATCGCGGCCTGACCGATGCGCGTCTATTGCGGTTCGGGGCGCCGCTTGCCCGCCTGCATCGCGATAGCGTGCATCGCGCTGATCGCGAACGTCCCGCTCTTTGTGCCGCATCGCGTCGCCGCGCCGGTGCCGTTCGCGTCGCCCGCGTTCGGTGCGGCATGGTCGCCGGTGGACGAGCCGGTCGCGTCGGGCGCGGTGCGGCGGCCCTATCTGTGGGGCGAGGGGCCGAGCGGCGCGGGCCTCTCCGAGCCGTACCGCGACGCGCCGGGCGGCACGCGCCTCGTCCAGTATTTCGACAAGGCGCGCATGGAACTGACCGACCCCGCGCGCGGCGCGGTGACGACCGGCCTCCTGACGCGCGAACTCGTCACGGGGCGGATTCAGACCGGCGACAGCCCGGCGAGCATCGAGGTGCGCGGGCGCGGCAGCGCGACGGCCATCGTCGGCGACGCGGCAAACCGCTCCCCGACGTACGCCCAACTGCGCGACCGCATTGACCGGCCGCAGCCGGACGCCACCGGCCAGACCGTGATCGATACGCTGGTGATGCCCCTCGGCGCGACCGCCGACGGCACGCCCGTCGTCCAAACGGGCGGCATGGCGCGGGCGGCGGACGACCCAAACGCCCAACTCGTGCGGTTCGTATCGGAGACCGGGCAGACGATCCCGCAGGCGTTCTGGTCCTTCATGACGGCGGGCGGCGCGGCGCTCGACGGCGGTGCGCCCGCGGATCGGACGCCGCTGTTCGACTGGGTCCCGGTTGTCGGGCTGCCGATCTCGCCCGCCTGGTGGGTGACGGCCCGCGTCGGCGGCGCGCCGACGGCGGTGATGCTCCAACTCTACGAGCGCCGCGTGCTCACCTACACGCCGACGAATCCACCCGGTTTCCAGGTCGAGATGGGCAACATCGGCCAGCATTATTTCCAATACCGGTATCTCAGCGCCGATGCTCCGCTCATCTCGGACGCCGCTGGGGCAGGCACGGCGGCGCCCGGGAAAGCGCCGAGTCCGGCGACTGGCCGCCGCGCGACGACGGTCCCGACGATCACCGGCGACGGGCCGGTGCGCATCGTGGCGCTCGTCGCACACCCGGCGGACGGCGCGACGGACCTCAACGGCGAGACGGTGACGATCCGCAACGACGGCCTCGCGACGGTGGACATCTCGCGCTGGACGCTCGCGGACGCGGGCGGGAAGAACCTGCTGACGTTTCCGTCGCTCCTCCTGCCGCCGGGCGGGGTGGTCGTCGTCCACTCGGGCCGGGGCAGCCCGACCGCGACCGATCGCTACTTCGGCAAGAATGTCGGCATCTAGAACGACACCGGCGACACCGCGACCTTGCGCGACGCGTCCGGCGCGGCGATCAGCACGTACACGTATACGAAATAGGCTACCAGGAAGATATTCGGTGGTGGCGGCCTTCAGGCTGCCGAATCTTTGCGGCAGGCTGAAGCCCGCCACCACTGTGGTTAATCCTCATCGCCAACCGCCGCGGATCCGCGCGGTGTGGCGGTGAACAGGGCGCGCAGTTTGCCCGGCGCGTTCGTGGTGATGCCGGCGACGCCGCGCCCGGCGAGGATGCCGGCGCGGCGCAGGTCGTCGAGCGTCCAGACGTAGACCGGGAAGCCCGCGCGCCCGGCATGGGCGATGAAGCGCGGCGTCGCGGTGCGGTGACAGACGTTGATGCCGACGCAGCCGAGGCCCCGCGCTTCGGCAATCGCGACATTGGTGCCGTGGTCGGTGAGGAGCCAGAACGGCAACCGGGGCAGCGCCGCGCGCGTCGCCGCGATGATCGCGGTGTCGAAGGAGCTGAGGATGACGCCGTCCGCGCGCGCGCCGATGGTGGCATCGAGGATATCCGGCGGGATCGGCTCTTTCAGTTCGAGGTTGATGAGCGGCAATTTGCCGCGCACGGTGTCGAGCGTCTCCGCGAGCGTGGGGACATCATACGCCGCCAGTTCGGCGGCGGTCGCCTCCGCGATGCAGACCGGATGCTCGTGCGTCCGTGTCAGCGAGTCATCGTGGCTGATGACGATGACGCCGTCCGCGCTCATGCGCAGGTCGCACTCAAGCCCGTCCGCGCCCTGCGCGATGGCGAGGCGGAAGGCGGCGAGCGTATTCTCCGGGGCATCCACCGACGCGCCACGGTGGGCGATGATCAATGGCGCCGAAGTGCGTTGGACACGTCTCATAGCACGCAGGGTATGCCACTTTCTCGCCGATGTAAAGATGGCGGCGAACGTTATTATGCCGATCTGCATCGGTACGTCTCCCTGCCGGTATCGCCTCGGTGGGGTCGGCTCTCGCGCCGGGTGACAAACCGACCCGATACACCGCTGTAGGATGATCCGTCGTACACGGAGCGCGGTATGATGGCGCGAGCGAATATCCAGAGAAGGAGGCAGCGATGATTAACGCGGAACCGGGGCGGTGGCCGAATGGCGCGCGGTGCGCCGTGACCCTCTCATTCGACGTGGACGCGGAGACGCTCTGGCTGATCGCCGACCCGGCGAACGCGCACAAGCCGGGCCTGCTCTCGATGGGGCATTACGGCCCGACGGTCGGCGTGCCGCTCATCCTCGACCTGCTCGCCCGCCACGATCTGCGCGCCTCGTTCTTCGTGCCGGGTTGGACGGTGGAGCGCTACCCGGAGACGATGCGGGCGATCGCCGCGGCCGGGCACGAACTCGGCCATCACGGCTGGATCCACGAGACGCCCTCCTCGCTGACCAGAGACGAGGAGCGGGATGTATTGGAGCGCGGCCTCCGCGCCTTCGAGCAGGTCGCGGGTATCCGCCCGGTCGGCTATCGGTCGCCGTCGTGGGAGTTCAGCACGAACACCCTCGGCCTGCTCGCCGAGTACGGCTTTCGGTACAGCAGCAACCTGATGGACACCTTCCTGCCGTACCGGCACCCGGAAACCGACGTGATGGAATTGCCGGTGCAGTGGATCCTCGACGACGCGCCCTTCTTCCTCTTCCGACCGAGCGGCGCGACGCGCCCGATCCAGCCCGCCGCGCACGCCTTGCAGGCGTGGCAGGAGGAATTCGCGGGCATCTACGCATACGGCGGCCACTGCATGCTGACGATGCACCCGCAACTCTCCGGCCGGCCGGGGCGCGTGCAGATGCTGGAGCGATTCATCCAGTATGTCCGGGCGATGCCGGAACCCGTCTGGTTCGCGACGGGCGCGGAAGTCGCGGCGCATTGGCGGGCGCGCGAGACCGCCTGACCGTGGCAATGTCCTTGCGCTCCGATTGTGCATGTGGGGCGGATCGGCGGGGCTTCGGAAGGATGTTGGGGCCGATGACGCGACAGAAAGGGATCCTCGCGGGCGCGGGCGTCGCGGCGGGCGGCGCGGCGATGATTGCTGGAGCGAATGCCGCGCTCGCCGCCACCGCGCCGCCGCTCTGGCCCGTCCTGCCCGGCGACACCAAGCGGTATTCGTGGCGCGACGGCGAGATCGGTTACGCCGTCCGGGGGGTGGGCACGCCGCTCCTCCTCCTGCACGGCATCTACGCGACCGCGTGCGGCTACGAGATGCGCCGCCTCTTCGCGCCGCTTGCGGAGCGATACCGCGTCTACTGCCCGGACCTGATCGGCTTCGGCCTCTCGGACCGGCCCGCGATGGCGTACACGCCCGTCGTCTTCATGCAGATGATCCGCGATTTCGTGCAGGATGTGATCGGCCGGTCGTGCATCGTCGTCGCGAGCAGCCTGACCGCCGCATACGTCATCCAACTCGCCTTCGATCACCCCGGCCTCTTTCGCCGCCTCGTGCTCGCGCTCCCGACCGGGATCGAGCAGTTGGCGGACCGCACGCCGAGCGCGAAGAAAACCGCAGCCACGGCCTTGTTCACGTCTCCGGTGGTCGGTGAGGCGCTCTTCAACGCACTCGTCTCGAAGCCGAGCCTGCGCTATTACCTGGAGAAGCAGAGTTATTCCGACGCGGGCGCGGTGACGGACGAGATGGTCGCGTACTACCACGCCGCCGGGCACCAGAGGAACGCGCGCTTCGCGCCCGCCGCGTTCGTCGGCCAGCAACTGAACTGGCCCGTGCGGCACGCCTTCGCGAACCTCACGCAGCCGGTGATGGTCGTCTGGGGGGCGAATGCGGCGATCGCGCCGGTGAAGTACGCCCAGAC
>JAICIL010000016.1 GCA_025924435.1 Chloroflexia bacterium
ACGAGCCGCCGCCCCGGCTACCTCGTCCTCTGCTCCGATCTGCTCTCCACGACGAGCATGGAGCAGGCATTCGCGATCCTGATCGAGCGGGGCTGGCAGATCGTCATCCTGCACACCCTCTCGCCGTGGGAGTTGCACCCGACGCTGGAGAGCGATGTCGAGTTGGAGGACGCGGAGAGCGGCGAGCGCATCCGCATCCGCCCGACACCCGAGACCTTCACCACCTACCGGGAGCGCTTCGACGCCTGGCTGGCGGAGGTCGAGGGATACTGCAAGCGGTACAACATCACCTATGTCCGCGTCGCGACGGACATCCCCTTCGAGGACCTGGCGACCCGCACGCTGCTCGCGCAGGGGGTGCTGGAATGATCCTCCTCGCGCCGCTCGCGCTGCTCGGCCTCGTCGCGCTGCCGGTCATTTACGCCCTCTACATGCGCGAGGACGCGCCGGACACCTTCCCGGTGCCGACGCTCCGCTTCTGGTCGGAGGCGACGAGCGAGCGGGGCCGCCGCTTCCATCGCCGCCGCCCGCCGCTCACCTGGCTGATGCTCGCGCAGATGCTCATCGCGCTCATCCTCGTCGGCGCGCTCGCCCGGCCGCTGCTCAATGTCGGCTTCCTGCGCCCCTCCGGCGGCGCGAAGCAACTCTTCCTCGTCATTGACGGCAGCACGAGCATGGGCGCGACAGACATCGCGCCGAGCCGCTTCGCCAGGGCGAAGGAGCGCGCGGCGACGCTGATCGGCGGCCTCGACACCGACGAGACGGCGACCGTGATGGTGCTCGGCAGCGCGGTGCGGATGCTCGGCGCGGGCGACGGCGTGGAGCAACTGGCGCTCAAGGAGAAGTTGGACGGCCTCGCCCTCCCCGGCGGGCACGCGGACTTCCAGGATGCGCTCGGCGTCCTCCGCCCGCTCCTCAACCCGCAGCAGCGCAACGAAGTCGTGGTGCTGACGGATGGCGGCCTGCTCGGCACCGGCGCCCTCAGCCCGGATGACAGGCTCCCCGCCTCGATCCGCGTCGAGAACGTGACGCAGGGCGAGGACCCGGCGGCGACGGCGAATGTGGCGATCACCCAGGCGTCCACCCGCGTCGCGCAGGGCAACGCGGATCAGGAAGAGTTCTTCACGCGGATCGCCAATTACGCCGGTACGCCCGCGACGGTGACGCTCCGCCCCTTCTTCAACGACATCGCCGCCGCCGAGGAGAAGGTGACGATTGACCCCGGCCAGACGGTCGAGCGCACCTACACGATGCCGAAGGGGACGACGAAGGCGCGGCTCGAAGCGCGCACCGCCCAGCCGGACGCCTTCCCGGCGGACAACGTCGCGGAAGTCGTCGCGCGCGGCGGGCGCGGCTCCCGCGCGGTGCTCATCACGACGCAGCCCGGCGCGGACACGCCGCTCGTCCGCGCGCTGAAAGCCTCGCCGAACATCAAACTGGAAGTCCACGACGCGGCGGAAAAGCCCGATCTCGCCGCGCTCGGCGGCAGTTTCCTCGTCTTGGATGGCGTCGCGCCCGATCTGGCGAACCTCCCCGCGCGGACGCCGGTGCTCGTCGTCAATCCGCAATCGGGCGGCCCGCTCCTCAGCGTGGCGGGCGTTTCCAGCGTCGTCTCGCCGCCCCGCCTGACCGACGCGGGCACGCGCGACATCCTCTTGAAGAATGTGGACTTCGCGGGCATTAAATTCAATCGCCTGCCGCTCGTCGCGCCGCCGCCGTGGGCGAGCGCGCTCGTCGAGACGGATCAGGGGCCGCTCCTCCTCAGCGGCGAGCAGAACGGGCGGCGCATCGTCGTCCTCACCGCGCCGCTCGTGGCCGACGCGACGAATCTCATCGCGCGCGTCTCATTCCCGGTGCTGATCGCCAATATCACCGAATACCTCGTGCCGCCGTCGCTGCCCGGCAGCGTGACGCCGGGGAACACCGTCGCCATCCCGCCCGTCGAAGGGGCGGAGCGCGTGACGGTGACGCAGCCGGACGGCAAGAGCCGCTCCTTCCCGGCCAGCACGGACCGGACACCCATCCCCTTCGGCGCGACGGAAAACCCCGGCGCCTATCAGGTCGTTTATACTGGTGGGGGGAAGGATCTCCTGACCGATGCCTTCACCGTTAATGTCGGCGACGAGCTGGAATCCGACCTGCGGCCCGGCCGCGCGATTGACCTCTCCTCCATCGCCGGCGGCGCGAACACGGCGCGCGCCGCCGACGCGCCCCAGCGGCGCGGGGTGGGCGTCGCGCCCTGGCTGCTCACCGGGGTACTGATCTTGCTGGCCGCCGAGTGGCTGCTCATCAGCCGCCGGAAATCCAGGACGGAAGGCCGAGGGTTGCGGCTCCCGCGCAGGCGCGGCGCCGCTCGGTCTTCATCGCAACCCGTGGGCACCCGGAGTCCTCAATCCTCGAAGGGGCGCGCGTCATGACACTTCGCCACCCAGAGTTCCTCTGGCTCATCGTCCCCATCGCGCTCCTGATCCTCGTGCCCGCGCTGCGCGGCCGCCGCATCGCGCTGCCCGCCGCGTTTGTCCGGCTGCTCGCCGTCGGGTGCGTGGTCGTGGCGATTGCCGGGCCGGTGACGGCCTACGAGGTGACCGGCAAGAGCGTCGTCTTCGTCGTGGATCGCTCCGGCTCGGTGCCGCAATCCGCCACCGCCAGCCAGGCGCGCTTCATCAACGACACGATTGACCACCTCGCGAGCGGCACGCGCGCGGGCGTCGTCGCCTTCGGCGGCAAGGCGACCGTCGTCTACCCGCCCGGCAGCACACCGCGCGACGTGTCGCGCATCACGGGGGGGCTGACCGAGGCGAATGTGGACCGCGACCACACCAATATCGCGGCGGGCATCCGGCTCGCGCGGGCGCTCCTCGCGCGCGGTGGCGGCGGGCAGGTCTTCCTGCTCTCCGACGGGCAGGAGAACACGAGCGACGCCCGCGCCGAGAGCGAGGCGGCGGCGAGCGACGGCGTCCGCGTCTCCCCCGTGAAGACGGACGACCTCGCCTTCCCGCCCGATGTGCGCGTGGCGTCGGCGGATGTGCCGGAGACGCTCTGGGGCGGCGATACACTGCCGCTGCGCGTCAATCTGACCGGCAACAACCCGTGGAAGGGGAATGTCCAAATCCGCGTGGACGGTCAGGATGTGCAGGACGCGCCGATCACGGCGGCGGACGGCAACGCGGGTTATGTCAGCACCCTCCCCGGTCTGGCGCCCGGCACGCACGTCGTCACCGCCGCCGTGCAGGTGACCGAGGGCGAGAATCGCATCCCGGAGAACGACCTCCTCAGCGTCGTGACGACGGTGCGCGGCAAGCCGAATGTCCTGCTCATCGAGGGCGTGCCGGGCGAGGCGAAGCCGGTGCAGGACGCGCTGACGGCGACCGGCGTCAATGTGACGGTCAAAAGCCCGAAGGACATCCAATCCCGCCTCTCGTCCCTCAGCGACGTGGACGCGATCGCCCTCGTGGACGTGAACGCGAAGGACCTCTCGGTCGACCAGATGACGACGATCCAGCAATCGGTCCGGGCGAACGGGCGCGGGCTGATCGTGATCGGCGGCAACAACTCGTACGGCTCCGGCGCGTACTTCGACACGCCGCTCGAACAGGCGCTGCCCGTCAAGATGGGTTATGCCCCCGGCAACCAGCGCGATCAGGTCGCGCTCGGCATCATCATTGACCGCTCCGGCAGCATGGACTTCGGCGAAGGGAGCAAGGACCCGAAGATCGCACTCGCCCGGTCGGCGGCGAACGTCGCCGTTGACGCCCTGAAGACCGGCGACGAGGCCGCCGTTGTCGTCTTCAACGACGGGGCGGACCCGATTGTGCCCCTCACGCCGCTCACCGACAACCGCGCACTCATCCATCAGGCGATCAACGGCATCCGGGCGGACGGCGGCACGGACGTCTACGCCGGCATGGCGAAGATGCTCGACCTGATGCGCGGCTCGACGGCGAATGTCAAGCACATCGTCCTGATGACCGACGGCGAGTCGCAGGGGCGCAGCGACTACGAATCGCTGATCAGCCAGATGCGCAACCTCGGCATCACCTTCACGACGATCGCCATCGGCAACGACGCGGACACGAAACTCTTGCAGCACCTGGCGGACATCGGCGGCGGGAAATATTACTTCGCGGCGTCCGCCGATCAGGTCCCGCAGATCACGCTGAACGAGGCGCAGTCCGCCGGCAAGCAGCCGACCCGCACCGGCAGTTTCAAGGCGGCGGTCGTCAAGCCAAGCCCGATCATCGGCGACATCAAGCCCGAAGAGTTGCCGAACCTCGACGGCTACCAGGTGACCGAGGCGAAACCGAACGCGGACGTCATCCTCGAATCCGGCCAGAAGGACCCGATCCTCGCCCAGTGGCAGTACGGCCTCGGCCGCGTCGTCGCCTGGATGCCGGACACGGGCACGGTGTTCGCCAAGCAATGGCCGACCTGGGCGAAGTACGCGCAATTCTGGCATCAGGCGCTCCTCTGGGCGCTGCCGGACCCGAACACCGCCGCCCTCACCGTGGACACGCACGCCGAGGGCGACCAGGTGGTGATCGGCGTGGACGCGACGGATGTGGACGGGCGGTTCGTCAACAGCATCCCCGTGACGGGCACGCTCGTCACGCCGGATGGCAAGTCGTTCCCGGTGCGGCTGCCGCAGGTCGGGCCGGGGCGATACGAGGTCCATGTGCAGGCGGCGGCGCCCGGCGCGTATCGCCTCGCGCTCGCGCAGCAGCGACCGGGCGGCACGAGCGTCCAGCGGGATGGCGGGTTCGCCGTGCCCTATTCGGCGGAATATTCGCCCGCCCCCGGCGGTGCGGCCCTCCTCAGCGACATCGCCACCCTGACGGGCGGCTCCGTGCTCGCCGGCCCCGGCGAAGCGACGGATGCGGGCGGCAAAGCGGGGACGGTCACACGCTTCCACGAATGGTGGGGCTGGTTCGCGATCGCCGCGCTCGTCCTCTTCCTCGCGGACCTCGGCCTGCGCCTCTCCCTCGCGCCGAAACGACGCGGCGGCGGGCAACCGACCCGCGTCCGCCGCCTGGTGGCGCGCGCCCGCCGCTCCCCGCGCCGTCGCGCGCCACCCCGCCGCCCGCCGCCGAGTTTGCGGTAGGGGAACCTCACCCCCGGCCCCTCTCCATTGCGATGGAGAGGGGTGACTCATCTCAGAACCCGGATATTTCCTTGAACGCCGACTGCTCTCAAAGGATTGCTCCCCCTCTCCGCGTGACGGAGAGGGGGCCGGGGGTGAGGTTCTCCCCGCGTTCATCCATCATTCATGTCCGTGTCACACAATGGTCGAGGATGAGGAGGCGGAACGTTTCCGGTCGGGGAGACGTTCCCGCCGATGGGAAAGGTGGCGGCGGCACGCGGGGTGCGGTATCCTCTCCGGTGAAGGAGCGATGTGTGGCGTCAACGGTCGAGCAATTGAAACGCGCGGGGTCGCCCGCACCGCAGCCGGTCAGCCCGCGCCACCCACTCCGCAGCATCGTTGGGGCGATCGGCTCGTATTTCATCATTCGCATCGCGGCGCGCGCCTCGTACGGCATCCTCTCCACCTACCTCGCCCTGAAAGTCACCGGCTCCGCGACGGTCGCTTCGATCATCGTGACGGTCTTCTACATCAGCGAACTCGGCCTCGCGCCGATCTTCGGCAATCTCTCGGACCGCTACGGCCGCCGCCCCTTTCTCATCTTCAGCCCGGTCTGCGGCGCGGCGGCGTCCGGCATCTTCGCGCTCGTCACGCTGCTCCCCGTGACCGGGACGCAAGTGACGGGGCTGGTACGCATCGTCCTCATCCTCGTCTTCGCCGGGGGGCGGCTGCTTGAAGGGATTTCGGCGGCCTGCGCGGCGCCCGCCGGTCTCGGCTTCCTCGCCGATGTCTCCGGCGACAATGAAGAACACCGCGTCCGCGTGATGACCGCCTTCGAGGTGACGACCGTCCTCGGCGTGGTGATCGGCATCCCCGTCGGCAATGTGCTCTACGGCCTCGCCGATGTGCACGGCTTCTTCGGCGTCCTCGCGATCTATCTGGCGACGGTGCTCATCCTCTCCGCGACCGTCGTCGAGAGCCGCGTCGCTTCCGCCGCCACCCCGCCCGCGCCGGAGCGGCTGGGGCGGGCCGCGCTCGGCGTCTACCGCATGTTGCTGCACCGCTCCCGGTTGCTGGCATTCGTGCCGGCATGGCTCGCGGTCAACGCGCTGCTCGCCGCCTTGCTCGGCTTAATCCAGTTCCTGCTCAGCCTGCCCACGGCGGCCGCGAAGACGCTGGAACCGAAACAGCACGACGCCGACCTCCGCTTCCCGCATCAGTTGCTCGTCGGCGGGTTCGATCAGGGGACGATCGCCGTCCTGCTCGGCACGTTCGGGGCGATGCTGATTGTCGGCATGGTGCTCTGGACCTTTGTCCTCCCCCGCATGCGCCGCCCGATGGCGATGCGCATCGCGCTGGGCGGCTTCCTCGTCGTCTCCGTCCTGCTCGCGATCACCAACCGCCTGGGCGAGAACCCGCAGACGCTCTCGTCGCACGCCCACCGCGCGCTCTGGATCATCCTCCCGCTGCTCGCGGCGTGCATCATCGTCGCGAGCGGCTTCGCGCCCGCCGCGCTGACCCATCTCGCCGCGCTCTCCGAGGAGATGCCGGGGGAACGGGGCGCGGTGATGGGCCTCTACTCGCTGCTCTTGGGCGGCGGGCAACTGCTCGGCACCTGGGTGGGCGGCATCTTCGCGGATCTCTGGGGCTTCAATGGCCTCATCGTCTTCAGCCTGCTCCTGACCGCGCTCGCCTTCTGGAGCGTCCACGCCTCCGCCGATCAACTCGCCGACCATCCCCGCCGCGATTCCGGCCCGTTCAAGCGCATTCGGCAGCCGTGAGAGGGAGCCGCCCCCACCGTCCACTTGCCATACCGTACGTTCTCAGTGTAGGGTGTCGCGGGTTCGGCGGGGTTGTAGTGAGAGGAAACGGGACTTGATGCGACGCTGGTTCATGCTCTTGTTGATCGCGCTCCTCGTCGGCTGCGGCGGCGGCAGCAAGCCGACGGCGACATCCGCGCCGGTGCCGACGGTCGCACCAACGGTCGCGCCAACGGTCGCGCCGCAGGCCGCACTGCCGACGACCGCGACAACCGCACCGGCGAATGCACCGACCATTGCCCCGACAGCCACCGCCGCCGCGACGAGCGCGAGCGGCGCCGCTTCCGCCACGGCGGCCCCCGCGACCGCTCCCGAGATCGCTCCCGCCGCGAATGGCGATCTCACGCAACTCCACATCGGCGACAATGGCGACGGCTACGGCTTCAATGTCTGGGGGCTGAGCGGCGATCCCGCCTTCCGCGACAAGGTCTACGCCAATGTGCAGGGCGCGGGCTTCAACTGGATGCGCCAGCAGGTGCAGTGGGCCGCGATGGAGCCGCAGAAAGGCAACTACGGCAACGACACGACGGCGCAGCTCGATCAGTTCGTCAACGGCGCGAGCGCGAAAGGGATCAAGGTTCTGCTCAGCGTCGTGAAGTCGCCCGATTGGGTCGGCGCGAAGGGCGGCCTGCCGACGAAGACGCAGGATTTCACGGACTTCATGGGCTTCCTCACCCAGCGGTACAAGGGCAAAGTGCAGGCGTACGAAATCTGGAATGAGGAGAACTACGCGATCGAGACGGGCGGCAAAGTGAATGTGGCCGCCTACCTGCCCGTGCTGAAGGCGGGGTTCCAGGCGGTCAAGAAGAGCGACCCGAAGGCGGTCGTCGTCTTCGGCGGCCTGACGCCGACCGGCGTGAATGATCCGTCCATCGCCCTCAACGATGTCGAGTACCTCCGCCAGATTTACGCGCTCAATGGCGGCGAAATCAAGCAATACTACGATGTCCTCGGCGCGCACCCCGGCTCCAACTGCAACGACCCGGACCATTCCTACCCCGGCAACCCGCAGGGGTGCGACGTCAATGGCGACGGCAAGCCGGATTTCGCAACCGATAACTCCTTCTATTTCCAGCGCGTCGTCGAACTCCATAAAGTGATGGAGGACGCGGGCGAGGGCAACACGAAGATGTGGCTGACCGAATTCGGCTGGACGACGGCGAACCAGGCGAAGGGGTACGAATACGGCGCGTCCGTCTCGCCGGAGCAGCAGGCGCAGTACCTGACGCGGGCGTTCGCGCTCGGCAAGTCGTACCCGTGGATGGGCGTGATGTTCGTCTGGAACCTCAACTTCGCCGCCATCACGCAGCCGAGCGACGAGAAATATCCGTGGGGTGTCCTCAACGGCGACTGGACCCCCCGTCCGGCGTACACCGCGCTGAAGAACATGCCGAAATAAAGGGACCCTAACCCCCGCGACACATTTCCGCCACAATCTCGTCACACCATAGTGCTACCCCTCGAAGATACTTTTCGTGGTACAAAGGGGGTGGTTTGATCCTGCCCCGCAATGAAAAGGAGCATGCTATGGTGCAACCAATCGCAACCGCGCAACCCGCCGCGCCCGTCATGCCACGGGCCGCCGACGACCGCGACGCGGCCTCGGCGGTGCTGCGAACACACGGTTTGCGGAAGCAATACGGTCGCGTGACCGCCGTGCAGGATGTCTCGATCACGGTGCGGCGGGGGGATGTCTTCGGTTTCCTCGGGCCGAACGGTTCCGGCAAGACGACGACCGTCGCGATGATCCTCAGCCTGATCGAGCCAACGGCGGGCAACGTCGAACTGTTCGGCCAAACGACGCGGGAGGGGCGGTACGACGCGCTCCGCCGTGTCGGCAGCATCATCGAATCGCCCGCCTTCTATCCCTTCCTCTCCGGGCGGGACAACCTGCGCGTTGTGGCGCGGCTCCGGGGCGTGCCGACGGCGCGCGTCGCCGCGGTGCTCGATCAGGTCTTTCTCGCCGACCGGGCGGATCGGAAGTACAGCGCCTACTCGCTCGGCATGAAGCAGCGGCTGGCCATCGGCGCGGCCTTGCTCAACGACCCCGAACTGCTGATGCTCGACGAGCCGACGAACGGCCTCGACCCGGAAGGGATGGTCGAGGTGCGCAACCTGATCCTCCATCTGGCGGCGCAGGAGAAGACAATTTTCCTCTGCTCCCATCTGCTCGCGGAGGTGCAGCAGGTCTGCACGCGCGTCGCCTTCATCAATCGCGGCGTGATCGTCAAACAGGGCACGACGGAGGATTTGCTGCGCGCGGACAACACGCATTACCTCGAAGTGGACGACATCCCGCGCGCGATGGATTTCCTCCGCCAGACGTCGTACATCACCGAGGTGCGTCCGGAAGGGCGGGGGCTGCAAATTACCTGCGAGGGAGAGTGCGCCGCCGATGTCGCGACCGCGCTGATCGGCGCGGGGCTGCGGCTCAACCGGCTCCAGCCGATCGAAACAAGCCTCGAATCCATCTACCTCGAACTCGTCGGCGCGGACGCGCAGCAGGGCGCGCCCGCCGGCCGCTCATAACCACCAGATACAGGGACGCAGGCTGAAGCCTACGCTACCGTCCGAAAGAAGGAGTAATGACGATATGGGCAGCATGATTGCGGCGGAACTGTTCAAACTGCGCAAGCGACCAATGACCTGGTGGATGCTCGGCATCATGGCCGCCATCACGACGCTCGTCTTCACCGTCAATTACCAACTCGGCCACCACAGCAGCAACGCCACGACGGTGCGGGATTCGCTCGACCGCATCTATCTCCCGCAGGGGGCGCACACCGCCGTCACCGCCGCGAACTCCCTCTGGAGTATCCTCGTCGTGATCGCCGTCGCGGTCGTGATGGGCAACGAGTTCCAGTACGGCACGATCCGCACGCAACTGGCGATGGGGCTGCGGCGCATCCCGTATCTGCTGGCGAAGGCGATTGCCGTCTTCTTCGCGGGCATCATCGGCCTCGCAATTATCATCGCCTTCGGCGTCGGCCTCAGTCTCCTCCTCACGGCGGTGGACGGCGTGACGATCCAATGGAGCGGCGCGTTCGGTCAGGAGTTCTGGCAGGGCATCGGCGCGGAACTGCTCGGCACGGTGACGCGGTTTACCCTCGCTCTCTTCATCACCCTGCTCGCGCGGCAAGTGGTCGCCGGGGTGGCGGTTGTGCTCGGCTACACAGTCCTTGAGGGCACAATTACGAGCATCCTGACGGGCTTCGGCGGTGGATGGGCAAAGGCGGTGAATTTCTTCCTCAACCCGAACCAGCGCGCCATCATGTACGGTCTCAACCGCTCGGCGGAGTTCAACAAGCATCTCCTGCCCACAGGAGTCGCGGCGGCGCTGCTCGCGACGTACGCGATCATCTTCCTCGTCGTCAGCGTCATCATCTTCAACCGGCGCGATGTGAAGGGCGCGGCATAGCGAGTAGCGGTGGATTGAGAGTCGGCTCCGAACCGATGAGGGTTGAACCACCAAGACACCAAGAACACGGAACCCACCAAGGAATCCTTGAGTTATTCTCTTTGTGCCCTTGATGTCTTGGTGGTTTTTGAAATCTTCTCCTAACCCTTCTCGCGACCCGGTACTCGCTACTCGCCGCTGCGCTATGCCTCGTAGTGCGACATCATCTCGCTCAACGGGCCGGGCGGTGGGTTGTTGAGGTCCACGCCCGTCACGTTCGCCAGGCGCTCCTTGAACCAGAGGTCGAATGCATCTTTCGATTGCGCGAACATGGAGAGCGCGTTGCCGAAGTCCGCGCTCTCCATGTAGGCGACGAAGAGGTCGCCGTTCGGCGTCTCCTGGAAGAACCAGAGTTCCTTCGTGATGCCGATTTTCCGCTCGGAGGCGGCGTACTGCTCCTTGCGCGGACCTTCGAGTTCGGTCAGGAAGGCGCGCGCCTCCGCACTCTTGCCGGGCTGGATCGGGAGCGCAAAGCCGATGTGATCCATCGCAACCTCCTCAACATCTTCCGCGGCGCCGCGCGCCGCCTCATCGGGGTTAACGAAATCGCGGATTGCGGGGTTCTCGCCTACCGCCTCAGTGGCGCGCCCCGTGCAGTGAACCGGCCTTGGTGGAGTCATCCGCCTGCCCATCGCGTTCGTCCGTATGCCACCACCGACCGAGCGCCTTGCGCCAGTTGATCTTGAGGAGCGCGACGACGAAGAGCACGGCGAAGGCGGCGGTGGCATAGGCGACCCAGCCGCCGAACTGCTTCTTGAAGAGCGGGATCAGTTGATCCCCAACCGCGCCCGCGCCCGCGACCAGCACCGTGTAACTGACCAGGCGGCCGAGGAAGAACGCCGCCGCGACGATCTTCAGATTCAGCCGCGCCAGCCCCGCCGCGATGAAGAGGTGCGACGACGGGATCGGGCCGAAGGCGTAGAAGAGGACGCCGACGAAACTGAGCTTCTTGTGGCGGATGAACTCGCCGAGATCGGTGACATTCTTGCGCTCCTTCTCCGGCAGGAAGCGCGCCCCCAGCCAGCGGGAGCCGAGCGCGAGCACGCACCGCCCCGCCGTCGAGCAGAGCGCGCCGCCGGGCGTGAGCAGCCAGATCGGCAGATGGTAATGGATGCGGAAGAAAGAGAGGAGCAGCCACGACGGCGGCATGAAGAGCGGGATGATATTCGTGACGAAATCGAGCAGATAGGCGATTAGCAACGTCATCGGTCTGCATCCTCATGCCGGGCGATGCGCCGCCCCTTCATCCCCGGAACCCAAGAGTCATGCCAACAGTCGCGTTGGGCTGAGGCGCCCGGCAGAGCACGAACGCGCGGGCAAAATCTGCTACACTCACGCGCACGGGATGACGCAACACTCGGTAGACATCAGGAGGGGAACGAACATGGTTGCGACATGGGAAACGACCGCGCTGATCGAGCAGGACATCGCGCACATGCTCCATCCGGTCACGAACCTGCACCGGCACGCGCAGGACGGGCCGCTGATCCTGACGGAGGGCAAGGGTTCGACGCTCTGGGATTCCGAGGGCAAGGAGTACATTGACGGCTTCGCCGGGCTGTGGAATGTCAACGTCGGGCACGGGCGCGAGGAACTGGCGGAGGCGGGCCGGGAGCAGTTGGCGCGGCTCGCCTTCCAGCCGACCTTCTTCGGCCTCGCGACGCCGCCGGTGATCGAACTCGCCACCAAACTGGCGACGATGCTCCCCGGCCCGGTCAATCACTTCCAGTTCACCTCCGGCGGCGCGGAATCGAACGAGACGGCCTTCAAAATCGCCCGGTACTACTGGTCCATCGGCGGCCAGCCGGACAAGGTGAAGATCATCTCGCGGCAGATGGGCTACCACGGCATCGCGATGGGCACGCTTGCCGCGACCGGCATCCCCGGCTACTGGCAGCACTTCGGCCCGCGCGCGCCGGGCTTCCTCCACGTCTCCGCGCCGTACATGTACCGCAACGGCGAGGGGATGTCCGAGGCCGAATTCGTCCAGTCGCTCGTCAAGGAGCTCGAAGAGACGATCGAGCGCGAGGGCGCGGAGACGATTGCCGCTTTCATCGGCGAGCCGGTGCAGGGCGCGGGCGGTGTCGTGCCGCCGCCGGACACCTACTGGCCCGCCATCTGCGCCGTACTCAAAAAGCACAACATCCTCTTCATCGCGGACGAGGTGATCAACGGCTTCGGGCGCACCGGCACGATGTTCGGCGTCCAGCAATACGGCGTCCAGCCGGACATCGTGGCGATGGCGAAGGGGATCACCTCCGGCTACGTGCCGCTCGGCGCGGTCGGCGTGACGGACGAAATCTACGAGCGGATGATCGGGCCGGACACGACTTTCATGCACGGCTTCACCTATTCCGGCCATCCGGTCGCCTGCTTCGTCGCCCTCCGGAACCTCGCGATCATCGAGGATGAGGATTTGCCCGCGCAGGCGGCGGCGCGCGGCAAGCAACTGCTCGGCGGCCTGCGCGAGTTGCAGCATCACCCGAATGTCGGCGAGGCGCGCGGCAAGGGGATGATGGCGATTGTCGAACTCGTCGCGGACAAGGCGACCAAGGCGCGCTTCGACGCCAGTGCGGACGTCGGCAACAAAATCCAGGCCGCGACGCGCAAGCGGGGACTGATTGTGCGGTGCAGCGACACCGGCGTCGCCATCGCCCCGCCGCTCGTCCTCACCGCCGACGAGACCGACCGCCTCGTCGGCATCGTCGGCGACGCGATCACGGAGGTGCTGGGATAGGAGGAAGGCCGTGATGGGAGACTCCCACCAATATTACACGGAAGAGCAGCGAAGCCTCGACTCGCCCGGAGTTGAGGAGCCAATCACGCGGTTTAATTACCGCGCGGCGCACGCGGTCGCAATGCAGAATCCCGCGCGCGAGGCCCGCGCGCGGACACTGCGCGGCGAATATGCGGGTTTGACCGTGACAACCGATGAGTATCTGCGCGAAAAGCACGAAGAGTTGCAGCGAGAAGAAGCATCGTCACGACGACCGTCGTGCTTGACGCATCGGCGGTTCTCGCCTACCTCAACAACGAGGAAGGCGCGGACAAAATCGAGGCATACATCCTTGATTCGCAACAGCCCTGCGTCATCCATGCGCTGAATGCTTTCGAGGTCTACTACCTGACCGCACGGACATCGGGACAGCAGGTCGCCGACAACGCAATTCGCGACATCAAGGCTGTTGGCGTCCTTATCCTCGAAGATCTGGACGAGGCGTTCTGGAAGGATGCCGCCGGGCATAAGGCCCGCAGGCGCGTCTCCCCGCCGGACGCCGTTGCTATCTCCTTGGCGAACAGGCTCGGCGGCGAGGTGGTTACGTGCGACAGAGACTTTGAGGCAATTCAGCAGGCGGGTGTCTGTCGCGTCATGTTCTTCCGCCCGCCGAGGGCGAGATAAACGGCAGGTGCACAATGATCGAGAAAAGTAGTCGGTATCGGGCGATGGAAGCGAAGTGGCGCGACGGTATGCCCGTTATCATGGACGGCGGCATCGGCTCCGAGTTGCAGGCGATGGGCTACCCGCCCGCCACGACGGACGGGACGCTCAACTTCACGTGGGGCGCGATGGCGCTCTACGACGATCCCCAAATCGTCAAGGCGATGCACCGGCGCTACGTGGACGCGGGCGCGGAAATCCTCCTCACCAACACCTTCCTCTTCCACCGCTGCGTGCAACTGGAGAACGATGGCGAACTCGCGGTGCCCGCCGGGACGTGGAAGGAGAAGGCACGGCTCGCGGTCCGCCTCGCGCGGGAAGCGGCGGCGGAGGGGGGCAGGCCGGAGATCGCCGTCGTCTTCGTGATGATGATTCAGGACGGCCCGAAGGAAGAATGGGGGCGCAACGGCCCCTCCGTCGAGAAAGGCTCGAAGGACTGGGAGGACCGCGTCTCGATTGACTACCTGCGCGAACTCGGCGGCGTCTTCGGGGAGAACCGGCCGGACGCCCTGATGGTCGAACTCGCCCCGCCGATCCCGGCCGATCTCGCCTTTCCACACTTTGCGGCGCTCGTCGAGAGCGGCATCCCGACGTGGATCTCCTATCGCCGCCGCGTCGGGCGGCCCGTCGAGATCTTCGGCAACGACCTGCCGGAAGATGGCGACCTGTTCGGACGCGCGGCGCGGAAACTGGAGGAGATCGGCGTTTCGGCGCTCCTCGTCCACTGCCTGCCGCCGGAGAAGGCGCACGGCGTCGCGGCGTGGCTGCGCGAGTACACCGCACTCCCCCTCGGCGTCTACCCGAACAACGGGCGGTACGACATGTGGAAATGGGAGTGGCGGCACACGATCGCGCCGGAGCGGATGGCCGAGCACGCGCGGGAGTACGCCGCCGAGGGCTTCAACATCATCGGCGGCTGCTGCGGCGTCCGCCCGGAGCACATCGCCGCGATTGTCGAGACGCTCAAGCCCGCACCGGTTTAGGGAACCTCACCCCCGGCCCCTCTCCATTGCGATGGAGAGGGGTATCTCGCTTGGAATGCCGTGGTGTTCTTCAAGTACCGTGTCCTATCGAAGGTCGCTCCCCCTCTCCACGCGATGGAGAGGGGGCCAGGGGGTGAGGTATGTTCCCGCTCCTTTTCAGCCCCGTGCGGCTCGGACACACCGAAGCGCCGAACCGGATCGTCTCGACGAGCCACGGGACGAACTACGCGGAGGGCGGCGCGCCGAGCGAGCGACTGATCGCCTATCACGCGGCGAAGGCGGCGGGCGGCTGCGGCACCGTGATGATGTTCGGTTCCGCCGCCGCTTCCCCGCTCACGCCGATCACCGATAACCACGTCAATCTCTGGAACCCCGCCGCCCTGCCCGGCCTCCGCGCCGCCGCTGTCGCGGTGAAGGCGCACGGCGCGCTCGCCATCAGCCAGGTGACGTGCACCGGGCGGCGCACCCGCAACCAGCCGGATCAACTCGGCTACGGCCCCTCCGACACGGTGAGTGAGATCGCCCACGAGATCCCGCACATTCTCTCCCTGAGCGAAATCCGCCGCTTCGTGGACGATTACGCCGCCGCCTGCCGCACGCTCAAGGAGTGCGGCTTCGATGGTGCGGACCTCGCCTTCTACGACGATCAGTTGCCGGACCAATTCTGGGACCCGTCCGTCAACAAGCGCGCGGATGCCTACGGCGGCTCACTGGAAAACCGGATGCGCTTCTCCCTGGAAGTGCTGGAGGCGATTCGCGGCGCGGTCGGGCGGGATTTCATCGTCGGCGCGCGCGTTTCCGGCGACGATTACCTGCCGGACGGGTTGCAACCGGACGAGTTGCTGGCGATCATCACGCGACTTGATCGCACCGGGATGCTCGATTACTTCACCGTCACGGGCGGCACGATCCAGACCTTCCGCTCGCGCGGGCAGAACATCCCACCCGCCTACTTTCCGCAGGGGACGTTCGTCGAGATGGCGGCACGCGTCAAGGCGGCGGTTCGGGCGCTGGTGATCGTCACGGGGCGGATCGTCACGCCCGCGCAGGCGGAAGCGGTGCTGCAAAGCGGCGCGGCGGACATAGTCGGCATGACCCGCGCCCTGATCGCGGACCCCGAATTGCCGCGCAAGGCGCGCGAGGGGCGGTTGGACGACATTCGCGTCTGCATGGGATCGAACGAGGGGTGCATTGACCGTCTCTACTTCGGTCTGCCGATCGGCTGCGTCCAGAACCCGGTGGTCGGGCGCGAGCGCGAATGGGGCACGCTCGCCCCGGCGGCAACCCCGAAGCGCGTCGTGGTCGTCGGTGGCGGCCCGGCGGGGATGGAGGCGGCGCGCGTCGCGGCGGAGCGTGGGCATACCGTCACGCTTTTCGAGCAGTCGGACACGCTCGGCGGCGCGATCCGTATCGCCGCCCGCGCGCCGGGTTGGGAGGCATATACCGGCGTGATCGAATGGCAGAGTCGGCAACTCGCCAAACTGCCCGTGACCGTCCGGCTTGGCTGCATGGGGACCGTAGATTCCGTCCTCGCGGCGGAACCGGACGCGGTGATCGTCGCGACGGGCGCGCTCCCCCGCCGCCCGTATCTGCCGGGCGCGGACCTGCCAAACGTCGTGACGGTCGCGGATGTGCTCGCGGGCAACGCGGCGATTGGGGAGCGATGCGTGATCCTCGATGAGACGGGCTACACGCCCGGCCCGAAGGCGGCAGACGCCCTCAGCCTCGCCGGGCACGGCGTGGAGATTATCACGCGCCATTACAGCCTCGGCGAGGACATCGGCACGACTGTCCGCGCTGTCCTGCACGAGCGGCTGCTGCGCCAGGGCGTGACGATCACGACGCTGACGCGGCCCGTCGCCATCCAGCCGGACGGCGTGCGCGTCGTCAATGTCCTGACGGACGCGGCGGGCTTCATCCGGGCGGATACGGTCATCCTCTCCTCCGGCGGCGTCGCCCAGGATGGCCTCTACCATGCCCTGATCGCCCGCAACGAGCGTCACGGCGGCGGATTGGCACTCCACCTGATCGGCGACGCCTTCGCCCCGCGCCACCTCCGCCACGCGATGACCGACGGCGCGCGAACCGGCCGCGCCGTCTGAATCCATCGCATCGTGTTTAGCGAGAAATGGTGTGCGGTCTCTCCGTCCGCGCCGTATCGGCGGGCGGCATCGTGGCATATTCCGGGCGGGCGAGGCCGAGCGTCCAGAGGGTGGGTTGCTCGGTCGGCGTGCCGGAACGGGCGGCCTGCCGCCATGCGCGCAACCGCGTGGTGAGGAAGCGGAAGCGTGCCCCCGCCCAGCCGACGATGACGACGACGAGGGCGATTCCGCCGAGTTTCGCCCACATCTCCTGCACCGCGCCGCCTTCCGCCGGGGCGCGTGCGCCTTGAAGTTGCGCCACGCCGACGCCGTGATCGTAGACCATCTGGCCGCCGAAGTAGCCGGTGAGGACGATGCAGACGATCAGCGCGACGCCGAGTGCGAGGTAGCCGATCGCGCCCGTGCCGTACAGCCCGTCCGCATTGCCGAGCCGCATCCCGACGAGGATCAGGCAGCAGAGCACGGTGAGCGCGGCGAAGAGTTCATGCCGGTGGAGGATCGTCAGCGAGGCGGCGTCCTTCGCCGCGTGCTCCGGACCGGAGAGCACCGCCGCCGCCGCCGCAAGGCTGCCGATCATCAGCGTGTAAAACCCCGCCTGCGTCAGGCTCGCGCGCCGGAAGCCGACCCCGCACCCGTCCAGCACGACGCTGACGATCAGGAGCGCGATCGGGAAATGCACAATGGCCGGGTGCAGGAACATTCGTCGGACCCTCCGGTGGCACGATACGGCACCCGCTACAGACGTTCAACACCGGGCAGGAACAAGACAGGACATATACGACGTCAACGGCACGCGGGCATTGGCGAGGAGACGGCAGCAATCCAAAAAGCATCGCCGCGCGTCTCTATGGTCGGGATACAACCGTGTTTCTTCGACGGTCAGGAAAGGAGCATGCCATGGCCATCACAGCCGCGTTCACGCCACAGTCAATGAACGCCAGCCAGTATGACGAGATTATTCGGCGGCTCGCGGCGGCCGGTGCGGGTTCGCCGCCCGGACGCCTCCATCATGTCTGCTTCGGGACAGGGTCGAACCTGCACGTCCTGGATATCTGGGAGTCGGAAGACACCCTCCGCGCCTTCGGTGAGACGCTGATGCCGATCCTGCAAGAAATCGGCGTTGACCCCGGACAGCCAGAGATCAACGCGGTTCACAACACCATCGCCGGATAACGTCCGTTCCGCACGGAAGCCCCCTTCCCCGCCGGGGAAGGGGGCCGACTCCGCCTACAGACTCTTCTGGATCGCCTTGATCCCGTCCGCCATCCGGTCGAGGTCTTCCTCGGTGTTGTAGAAGCCGGTGGCGAGGCGCAGCGCGTCCGGGTTGTTGATATACTTGGCGACATCGCGGATCGTCACATTATGCTCGGCGAGCAGGCGGTTCTTCAGGTCCGTCGGCGTGATGCCGTCCACCGTGAAGGCAACGAGGCCGGCCATGTGCTCCTCCGGCGTGACGACGGTGATGCCCTTCATCCCCGAGAGCGTCTTGTGCGCGTACTCGCCCAACCGCTTAATCCGCGCGTACGCCCAATCCAGCCCGACCTCATCCCGAATCCACTCGGTGGAGGTCTTCTGGCCGACGAGCAGGGGCAGGTTGTAGCCGCCGACATCGAAGCGGGCCGCGCCCGCCGCCGGGGCGAATGACGCGCCGTAGTAATCGAGCGATCCCCGCTCCATGCCGCCGCCGAAGGTCTGCTCGATCTCGCCGATGCTGCTCGGGCGGACGTAGAGCGATCCCGTTCCCTCCGGGCCGCAGATCCACTTCTGGCCGGGGCAGGCGTAGAAGTCCGCGCCGAGGTCGTCCATGTCGAGCGGCAGGGAGCCGAAGGACTGCGCCGCGTCCACCGCAACGAGCACATCGTGGCTGTGCGCCATCTCGGTAATTTCCTTGACGGGCAGCACCGCGCCGGTCGTGTAGGAGATGTGCGAGATGACGATCATCCGCGTGCGCGCGTTGACCAGTTGCTCAAACTGGCGGACGGTCTCGCCCTTTTTCATCTCGCCGACGCCGATGTCCGCGACGCGGACGCGCGTGCCGTAGCGCCGCTTGGTGAGGAAGGTCGGCATCAGGCCGCCGGGATGCTCGATGTTCGAGGTGATGATCTCGTCGCCGCGCTGCCAGCGGTACCCGGCGCTGGCGATGTTCATGCCGTCCGTCGTCCGCCCGGCGATGGCGACATCGTTCGGCGTGCAGCCGAGGACGCCCGCGACCGCCTCCTTCGCCGCCGTCTTCGCCGCCATGATGCCGGGGTAGTGGTTGGGCGCGATCCGCCCCTGCTCCAACTCCTCCATCATCACGTCGTGCATCGCCGTCACCGTCCGGCGCGGCAGGGGGCCGCAGGTGCCGGTGTTCAGGTAGACCGTATTCGTCACCGCCGGCATCTCCTGCCGGATCTGCTCAACCTTCGCCTCCACCGCGACGGCCATGAAGCGTGCTCCCTTCCCGAGAAAAATCGGCAGTCCGCAGTCGGCGGACGACGTCGGCTGCGTGTTCCATTCCTGGGCCGCATGCTACCACATCACCATCGGCACGGCGAAGGCAGACCGATCATGTCTCCGAGGCGAGCGCCACGCCGCGCGAGAGGCGTGAGAGCGCGATGAAGAGACGGGCGTCGCTGTTGATTATCGGGGCGAAGCCGAGCCTGAGATAGAAGCCGCGCGCCTGCTCGTAGGCGTCCACCACGAGGAACATCACGGGTAGATCGCGTTGAGCCTCGATGCGACGCAGCGCATTCGCAACGAGCAAGGATCCCAAACCTTTACCCCTGTATGCCTCATGGACGGCGAGCCTGCCGAGGAGGGCGGCCGGAAGCTCCGGGTAACGCGGCAGTCTGGTGCGCAGGCCTTCGGGCACATCCCTGGCGGGGAGTATGGCGGGTGAAAGGGTGTAAAAGCCGATTACCCGCGTCGCATCATGCACCGGCGTCGCGACGAAAACGGCGCAGACGCGATCCCTCATCTCCTGCACCGCCTGCTGTTTGATGAATCTATCGAGCGGCTCATCGCCCGATGCAAAGTTCGTCCGGTCGTGCGCCGCAGCCAGACGTACAATAGTGAACTGCGGGGCGCTCATATGTCCGAAAGGACAACGGCATCGTGCCGCGACAATGCTTCTACGAGCTTCGGCGGGAGTGGTACGGGATTGAGCCATGCATCAATCATCGCCCGTGATGCCTCCGCCCCAACGTCAAGCACTTCGTGCGCGTGGATCACCGCGTACGCCTTCTCGCGGATCGCCCGCTCAACGAACGCCGTAATTGACATATGCTCATAGGCCGCTGCCCGCTCGGCTTCGCGCTTCGTTTCTTCGGTAATCCGTGCCGATAGGCGCGCCTGGCGAAGTACTCGGCCCCCCTCCTTCGATCCCGATGTACACATCCTCTCATCCTCCATACATCATCCCGATAGATATGTACAGCATTTTGACACACACGTCAATAACTGTGACACCACGTTCGTGATATGCACGGACCCTTTTCACCCACAGGGATCGTTTGAGTACGCTCGCTGTGTTCGTCCTACATCACGCACCGCTAATAGTGCATGATGTAATCGTAGCGCACGGCGGCGATCTCGACGGCGAGCGGAACATCTTCGGGCAGGAGGTAGCGTTGCTCGGCGAGGGCGAGCGCGGCGTGGCGGACCTGATCGAGATAGTCGTCGCGGTCGCGGTAGCGCTCCGCGATGGACGGGCGCGGGTCGCCCGTCCGGACGCGCTCGGCGGCGGTGCGCGGGAACGGGAAGGTCGCGCCCTGCATCGGCAGGGTTTGGTCCGCCCCGCCCGTCTCCGGATGGCGCGGGTTCCAGCCGGTGTAGGTCGCGAGCGGCGCGGCGACGTCCGGCATGCAGATGCCGCCCACCTCGTTGCCGTCCGCATCCACCGCCGCGACGTAGTTGGGGTAGCGCTCGCCCGGCTCGGTCGGGTAGCGGCCGATGCCGCGCGCCGCGTCCGGCCCGAGGCCGACACGCCGGATAACGGGCAATCGCGCCGGGTCGGGGAGGGCGAGGCCGGGAATCTTCTCGAAGGCGGCAATCGCCGCCGCACCGGTGATCGCGGTGCCGTCCGCGAGGCGCGGGAAGACGCTGGGCGGCGGCTCCGCATCCTCGACGATCCACCGCTCCAGATTGATCAGCGCGGCGCGCATCAGCGGCGCGTAGTCAACGGCGTTGGCGACGTACCGCCCGCGCGGTTCGCCCGGCCCGTTGCCGTCCGCGAGCGGCAGCGACCCGGCGACGTGCTGCGTGCTCGCGAAGAGGTAGACGCGCGATTCGGCGGGCGGCTCGATGTCCCGCGCACCCGCCAGGTCCGTGTGCATCAGCGAGGTGTCGCCGCGCCAGTATTCGGCGGCGGTGTTCGTAGAGAAAATCTTCGGCACGCCGCCGAGGGCGCGCTGGCGGTCGAGCAGGCCCGCCGTCTGCCCGGTGATCGGGTCGGTCTGCGGGTCGTCGGCAAAGGGCGGGAGATGGCCGAAACTCGGCTGGTGCTGGTCGGAGGGCTGGGCGTGGCGGTGGTTGAACTCGCCCCGCCGCGCCCCCGCAACGTGGATGAGCAGGCCGTCGAAGACTCGCCGCCCCGCCTCGTCCACATTGAGGCCAGTGTACAGGAAATGGCGCAGGAAGCGCCCGCTCTGCGAGACGCCGTAGCCGATCGTCGTGTCAATGCGGCCCGCGCACGGGTTGTCCGCCGCGTCGCCGTGGCGCAGGAAGGAGACGCAATCGCGCACCGCGAGCAGCCCTGTCCCGACGACCGGCGCGCGGCGCGTGCGGTAGATCACCTCGTAGACCTTGCCGGGCGCGAACCCCTCCGCCATCCAGATATGGCCATCGTCCGGCACCGGCGTGCCGCCCTCGTCGCGGGCGAAGTGCCAGCGGTCGCGCGGGATGACCGTGGGCGGGCCGTCCGGCCAGTCGCGCACGCGCAGGAGGGCGTCCGGCTGGTCGAGATCGGCGGCGCTGTACGGCTGGTGCGCCCGGTCTGCCAGCAGTTTGTGCCGTCCACGGGCATTCGGCTGGAACCAGACGCGGACCGTGCCCGCGAGCGGGGAGCCGCCGGCATCGAGCGCCTCCGGCGCATCGAGGCCGAGCAGCGCGGCGCTGCGGTGGACATCCCACTGCCAGCCGCAGCAGGCGACGCTCCAGCCCCGGCGGAAGAGGAAGCCGTCGCCGGGATGAATCTCCGGCGTCTGGGCGAGCGCCTGCGGCACATGGTTCATGCGCGGCACTGCGCGCCTGCCGCCCCGGTTGAGCACATCGAAGATGAGGCGGCGGTTCCCCCGCGCGGGATCGGCGGGCTGCAACAGGCAGAAATCGGCGGAGAAGGTCACCCGCCCCGCCGCGTCCCGCGCCGCCCTGTCCAGGTCAACAATTGCCCCGTTCGCCGGATGCAGCGGATCAACGGCGAAATGGATCGTCCCGTCAAGCCGCTCGTACGCGCCCACCTGCCCGAACGCCACCCCGCCCTGATAGGGCGCCCGCGCCGTAATCTCCAGCCCCGCAACCGCCATCTTCCACCCCTTCCGGTAACACCGGATTCAACCACCAAGACACCAAGAACACGGAGAACACGAAGAGGGAAATCAATTTAATTTCCTGGTGTTCTTGATGTCTTGGTGGTTCAGCCCCCTTGTTGCCTACCGGCGGCTGCCTGCCGCCTGCTGCCTGCTGCCGACTTTCCCCAGCGCCTGATCGAGGTCCGCGATGATGTCGTCCACCGCCTCGATGCCGACGGAGAGGCGGATCAGGCCGTCGCCGATGCCGATGGCGGCGCGCTGCTCCGGCGTCAGGCCGCGATGCGAGGACATCGGCGGGTAGAGGACGAGCGAGTAGACGTCTCCCAAGGTCGTCGCGGCGATGCAGAGGCGCAGGGATTCCATGAAGCGGAAGGCGGCCGCCTTGTCCGCGCCCGCGATGTCGAAGGAGATCATGCCGCCGCAGTCCCCGGTGAGCGAGAGCCGCTTCATCAGCGCGTGCTGCGGGTGGTCGGCGAGGCCGGGGTAGTTGACGTGCGCGACGGCGGGGTGCGTGCCGAGCCACGCCGCCACCTTCGCCGCGCTCTCGCACTGCCGCTCGACGCGCAGCGGGAGCGTCTTCAACCCGCGCAGGACGAGCCACGCCTCGAACGGGCCGAGGATGCCGCCCATCGCCTTATTCACCTCGTACATCTGATGCCGGAGGGCGGCGGTCGTGGCGACGACGCCCGCCGTCACATCGCCGTGCCCGCCGAGGTACTTGGTGGAGGAGTGGACGACCATGTCCGCGCCCCACCGGGCGGGCCGCATGAGCACCGGGGTCGTGAAGGTGTTGTCCACGACGACGAGCGCGCCCGCCCGGTGGGCAATCTCGGTAATCGCCGGGCCGTCCGCGACGTGCAGGAGCGGGTTGGAGACCGTCTCGAAGGCGACGAAGCGGGGCCGCTCGCGCGCCACCGCTTCTTCGACGGCGGCGAGATCGAGGATGTCCACGAAGGTCGTCCGCACGCCGAGGCGCGCGAAATACCCTTGCAGCAGCGTCGTCGTCGCACCGTAGCACTCGCGGGAGGCGACCACTGTGTCGCCCGCGCTGAGGCCCGCGCCCATGAACGCGCCGTGCAAGGCGGCCATGCCGGAGCCGAAGCCGATCGCCGCGTCCGTCCCTTCGAGGGCGGCGACGGCGGCCTCCATCGCGCTGTTCGTCGGGTTGCCGTAGCGGGTGTAGGCGTACCCCTCGCGCGTCGCGGCGAAAATCTCGTCCACGACCTGCATGTCGTCGTAGGCGAACGACGAGCCGGGGTAGATCGGGGTGACGACGGGGGTGTAATCGGGGTGCGGCGGCCGCTCGCCCGCGTGGACCGCGCGGGTCGCGAAGGCCATCCCGTCGAGCGGGCGCGGTGTTTCGTCGGTCATGCCGGGGTTCTCCTCGCAGGGGGACCGCTTCTCCGGTGCCGCTGCGTACTGCGCACTGCGTGACCACCCATGTGGACGCGGCATGCCCAGTCTAACACGCGCATCGTCATACCCGAATACGGCAAAAACACAGATGACGACAGCCACGGGCATACCTCGCACCCATTCCTTTGTGGCAACCCGAGCCTGTGATAGACTTACAAATGCTTGTATGAAGGCATTTAGTAAAGAGGGCGAGCGATGGATTCCTTATCCGCTACTGAAATCGTGCTTGCTGATGCCGGCGCAGCGATGCATTACTCCGACATTACCCAGCAGATACTGGTGCGCAATCTGTGGAACACTCATGGAAAGACGCCAGCGCGAACGGTAAACGCTCAATTGGTGACAGATATTAAGAGAAAAGGGAGTGCATCGAGATTCCGGCACGTGGGTCCGGGGATGTTCAGTCTAAATTTCGCCCTCATACCAGAGCCGAGTAACGTGGGTACCGCGTCCCCGGTGTCCCCCGAGATGATGGGAAACGATAAAAACGCAAACGCCGAACGGGAGTTTAGCGCGAAGATGACGTTGTCATTCGCGAACGCTGCCGAACAGGTTTTAGAGCGTTTTGCTGAGGAACGACCGATGCATTACAGTGACATTACGGAAAAGGCTTTAGATCTCGGATTAATCACGACACAAGGAAAGACCCCGAAAGATACGATGTACTCTCAAATCCTCACGGAGATCAAGCGAAAGACCCAGCATCGCGCAGTGTCTCGATTTAGCAAGTACGGAAAGGGACTTGTGGGTTTATCGAAATGGACCGGATCAGGAATTACATCGCTACCCCAAGGGAAGAGGGTAAACGGTTCATCGAGGGCAGATATTGGCACACAAATCGTAGAACGTAACAACGCGGTTAAGAAAGACCTTCTCGCTCGCCTCCTGGCAATGAAACCCGATGGATTCGAGCGCCTGATCAGAACGCTGCTTGTATCTTTGGGGTTCACCGACGTCATCGTCACGCGTCCAAGTGGAGATGGCGGTATTGACGTCCGGGGTATACTCGTCGTCGGTGGCGTTATTCGCATACATATGGCAGTTCAAGCGAAGCGCTGGAAGAACAATGTCCAAAGCCCGGAAATCCAGAAGGTACGAGGTAGCCTTGGTTCTCATGACAGGGGTCTCATTATTACGACAAGTGACTTCAGCCCCGGCGCCAAACGAGAATCCGACCGGGAAAATGCGACTCCGGTGGCACTGATGAATGGTGAACAGTTGATCGACCTACTGGTCGAACATAGTATTGGGATACGCCATGTGGAACACGGTCTCATTGAACTAGTTGAACCTGAAGAAGCCAACGGTCCTGATTCTCTATTGTAGTGATGTATGGCAAGTGTTATGAATACCTTTCCTTTGTTGTCCTTATCTCCCCGCCTCCTGCACCCGCACCTGGCGCACGGCGAAACTGAGGAGGCGGTTGTCGTGCCCGCCGCTGTCGGCGATGGGGACGGGCGGTTGGGGCGAGGAGAGCGTCAGCAGGTGCATGCCGGGCGGCACGTCCAGGTCGAGTGTCACGTCCCGCGTGCCGTTCGGCGCGAGCGTGAACCCGTCAACGCGGTCACCGTCCAGGCCGATGGCGACCGCGCGCTCGGCGGTGTAGTTGAAGGTCGTGAATTGCACGCGCGCCGT
>JAICIL010000017.1 GCA_025924435.1 Chloroflexia bacterium
CGTGCAGCCCGTAGTGATCTCGCAGGCAGGCGCGGAGCGTTTCGTCCGGCATGTCGGGTTTTTCGAGCATCGTAATCGCGCTCCCACGGTACGCGGCGGTGCGGTACGAGTATACAAGCGACTATCTCTGTGTCGCGCGCATGTGCGCTCGGGCATTGCGTGCGCGAGGACCAATGTATTTGGAGCGTCATGTGCCTTCGCCCGCTTCGATGGCTGCCCGATAGACGGCGATGTGGCGATCGGCCACCTCCTCCAGCCCGAACAGGCGCGCCGCGCGCTCGCGCGAGGCGGCGGACATGCGCGCGCGCGGACCGGTGTCCGTCGCGAGCGCCATCAGGCGATCCACCATCGTCGCCACGTCGTCAACCGGGGTGAGGAAACCCGTCGTGCCGTCCACGACGACTTCGCGCGTGCCGCCGGTATCCGTGGCGACGATCGGGCAGCCCGCCGCGAGCGCCTCCAGATGTGTCCGGCTGAGCGGCTCCGGCCAGCGCGCCGGGGTGATGAGCGCGACCGCGCGCCGCATCAAGGCGATGACCTCCTCGTTCGGCAGACGACCGAGCACCCGCAGACGATCCGGCGTACCGGCGGAGCGGAGCGATTCCTCCAGCGGGCCGTCGCCGACGACGAGGAGCGGCGGCGCGCCCGCGCCGAGCCGCGCGGCGATCGCCGGCAGCAGATCGGCCCCTTTGTGGGGGGAGAGTTTCCCGACATAGAGGAAGAAGCGGTCGGGTGCATCGAGCGCAGCCGCGCGTTCGCCCGGCGCGAAGAGCGCGAGGTCAACGGCGTTCGGGATCGTGTGCAGGTGCGAAGGCGGGACGACCGGGGCCAACTCGCGCCGCATCGCGTCGCTCGCCGCGATCACGCCCGCCGCGCGCGCGAGGTAGCGTCGGCGTTGCCGCAGCATCGCCCGCATCACCTCACGCTTGAGATCGCGCGCCAGTCGCGGCGCGTCAACGGAGCCGCGCTGCGCGTTGCACGGCGAGCGCGTGCCGACGAGGCAGCCCGGACATGGCGCCGCAGCGAGCGCCGTCCCGTAGAAGCAGACGGGCCAGTGGTCGCGCACCGTGACGACGAGCGGCACCGCGCGTGCGGCCCGGCTCGCGACGAGCATCGCGCTGATGTGCTGCGCGTGGACGATGTCCGGCGACCACGCGCGGACGAGTCGCCGCACGACGCGGCCCGGTCCAAGCCCGCTCAGCGCGAACAGGGCAGGATTGAACGACCGGGCATCCGGTTCCGCACGCCAGACGGGAAACCCATCATGATCGGTGGCCGCGAGCCGCACCGTTGGTTGGGCGATGACAATGCGGACGTCGTGGCCCTGCGCGCGCAGCCCCCGCGCGAGATGGTAGGTGCTCCAGCCGCTGCCGTACGAATGCGGCGGAAAGGCGTCCGTGACGAAGAGGATGCGGAGCGGGTGACTCATCGGCGCGCCGCCAGGCGGGTCATCAGCGCGTCCAGATGGCGGCAGTGCGCCTCCCATGACCATTCGGCGACGACGCGCGCGCGGCCCGTCCCGCCCATCACCGCGCGCCGCCCCGGATCGCCGATCAGGTCCACCATCGCGGCGGCGAGGGCGGTCGTGTCCCGCTCGGGCACGGCGATCCCCGCGCCGCGCACCATCTCCGTGAGCGGTTCCACCGCCGTGGTGACCACCGGCACGCCCATCGCCATCGCCTCGAATATTTTCAGCGGCGACCAGTAGAAGCCGAAGTGTCGCAACGGCGCGTGCAGCGACGGCACGAACGGCGCGACCGCGACATCGCAGAGCGCCAGATGTAGCGGCACATCGCGATAGGGCACCGACCCGGTGAAAATGATACCCGCCGCCTCGCCGACCGATGTTTCCAGCGACCGACGCTCCGGGCCGTCGCCGACGAGGAGGAGGCGGGCAGCGGGTATCCGGTCGCGCACGAGGGGAAAGGCGCGGATCGCCTCGGCGGCGCCGTGCCAGGCGCGGAAACTGCCGACGAAGCCGACGACCGGGGCATCGGGCGGGATGCCGTAGCGCCGCCGGAGCGCGTCCGCCTCGCCCCCGACCCGGGGATAGCGCACGGGGTCGAACTGCCGCACATTCGCGCCCCACTGGAGCGGCGTCACCTTGTGGCGATCTGCGGCGGGGACGGTCGTCGCGAGGGGCGTCACGATGGCGTCCGCCCAGCGGCATTGCCGCGCGGCCCAGCGTCGCATGGGTCGCCCGGCCAACCGATCAATCCGGTCCTTCGGCGTGCCGGGGGGATCCCAGACGGGCGCGTTCACCTCAAGAATCGCGGGAATATTGGCCGCGTGCGCGGCGACGATCCCGCCCCCGGCGAAGGTGTAGAAGCGTTCCATGATGACGTCCGGCCGCCACTCCCGCGCGATCGTCCGCACGCGCGGCGTGACCATCCACGCGAGTTTCGGCGGCGCGTGCACCAGCGTGACGCGCGCGTGCAGCCGTTCGCCCCGGCCCTCCTTCGCGGCGCCGCGCGCGACGACCCACACATCGTGTCCGAGGGCGGCGAGACCGTTGGCGACTTCCCGGACATGCGTTGCGCCCCCGTGCGCCCCGGTGATGTCAATGGCGAGGGCGCAATAAAGCACCTTCATAGGCGGTGCGAGGGCCGGGCGAGCAGGAAAAACGGGCCGGTGCGGACGCCTCGGAAGAATGTTACATCCAGTGCGAGCAACGCGGTCGCGACGCGCAAGGCGAACCGGACGAGCGGCCAGCGCGCGGCGCGATCGCGGATGCCGCCTGACGCCTGAGGGGATGCCCCAGCGGGCGCGCCATCCGGACATCGTTTCCGGCGCATCAGGCGCTGCTCGACGATCGCGAAGCCGAGCGTCTCGACGTAGGTCGCGAGCACGGGATTGAGGAACCAGAGGCGCGCGATCCGGAAGCCACCGGCGGCGAATTCGTGTTCGAGCGCGGCGGTGGTCTCCACCGCCTTGACGTGGTCGCCCTTGCGGAGGTGATCGCGCGAGCGGTTGACGATGCCCGCCCTATGGAGGGATTCCGCAGCCCGGCGACCCGGATCAATGAGCGCGTTGAGCCACGATCGCTCCCGCGTGTTCGAGAAACAGAAGTACGCGCCCGTTGACTGGAGCACGCGCCGCGTCTCGCGCAGATGCGCGCGCACACCGGCGAGATCGAGATGCTCGAAAACATCAATCGAGTATGCGCCGTCGAAGGTTGCGCGCGCGAACGGCAGGGCGCGGGCGTCGCCCTGGACGAGGTCAACCGTCGCGACCGCCTCCGGCGCGAAGCGCGCGGCGGGGTCGAGGCCGACCATGTGGGCGACGGCCCGCCGATTCCAGCAGGCGAACTTGCCGTTGCCGCACCCGATGTCCACGAGCGCGTCCGCGCGGCGCGGGTGCAGCAGCAATCGCAAGACCCACTGGCGCACACCGGCGGAGAGGACCGGCGTGCGGATCACCGGATCATCGAGGTCCGCCGCCGGGTCGGTGTATACGGTCTCTTTGCCGCGCAATTCCGTGGCCGGTCGCATGTCCACATATCCCTGAAGCACGCGATAGGTTGCCGCGCACGTCGTGCAGACGAGATCGTCGCCGACGCGCGCCAGTCGCCCGGCCTCTTCGGCGGATGGCGATTGCACGCAGGTGGGGCAGCGGAGGGCGGCGAGCAGCCAGGACGAGATCATCGCGCCCCCTCGCGCCAGCCGAAGGCGACAATCCCGTTGCCGACGAGCGGCGGATAGGGGAGCGACAGCCGGACGGGCAATCGCCTGCCGCCGACTCGCAGCATCGGTTTGAAGCCGGTGCGGACGCGCACGTCGGCGAAGCCGAGGCGCAGGAGCACGGCGCGCATCTCGGCGGGCGAGTAGATGTGCGTGTGCGTCGGGTCGGCCTCGCCGCTCCAGACGCGCCGGGTGGCGGTGAAGAGCGGGCGACGGGCGTCCCAGCGGTTCGGCGTCGTCAGCGCGACGCAGCCACCGGGCCGGAGGACGCGGAGGCAGGCGGACAGCGTCGCCGCGCCGTCCCGGACGTGCTCGATCGCCTCGCGCAGAATGATCAGATCGAATGTATCGGGGGCGAACGGCAAGGGTGCATCGAGGTCGGCCCGCACGAGGCGGGCACGCGGCAGCATCCGCCGCGCCGCCCGGAGCGCCGCGCTCGCGATGTCGAGGCCGATCACGCGCTCGGATCGCCGGTCGAAGAACCGCAGGCCCGGCGCGGCGCCGCACGCGGCATCGAGGATGCACGCATCGGCGCGGAGGCGGACACCGCCCATCGAGAGCAGCCGCGTGTACTCCCAATGGACTTTCGCGGCGGACTTCGCCTGCTGCACGCGGAAGTAGTCGTCGTCGTACGCCGGACGCTCCACGACGGCGGTTGGGTGATCGGTCACTTCGCGCCGCCTTGATAGAACGAGGCGGGATCGCGCACCATCCGCCAGAGGTCGCCGAGGAGGTGGCGCGGCACGACCGTGAACTGGTTGGTGAGCACGCGCGGCCAGTCGAGGTGCTGCCGGTCCATGTCAAGCCGCACGAATTGCAAAATCAGCCCGCCATTCCAGAGGATGGCCAGCACGACGATGATCGGCACCCAGAGCCGGAGGGCCGTCCGCTCGCCCTCTTTCCGCTCCCCCAATCGCCGGAATAGTTCCGCGAGGCCGACCGCGAAGATCGGGCTACAGACGATGAACCGCCGCGCGCCGAACGCGCCCGCCGTCGTCCAGGTCTGGAACGCGCCATTGAGGTAGACCGTCATGAGGAAGCCGGTCGCCAGCGCGATGCCGAGGCGCGGCTCCCGCTGGATCAGCATGCAGAGTCCGGCGACCGCGAGCAGCAGCACCGGCGTCCAGAAAAATAGCCCGTGCCCCGGATCGAAGAGCACCCGGAGCGCGTTCGGCGCGTGCCACCGCAACTTGTCCGACACCTCGGACGATGGCCGAAGTGCCCCATTCAGCGCGCGATAGACCGCCAGTTGCGGCGTAAATGCGAGCGCCGCGCAGCCCCCCATCAGCAGGCCCCCCGTCACGGTGCGGCCCACGTCGCGCAGCCACGGCCGATCGGGATGGCGCACGCCGGGAACGAGGCGGAGCAGTTCATCCATGACGGGGACGAGGAGGATGACGGCGTCCTGCTCGCGCACCATCGCGACGAGGCCGCCGAGCGCGCCGAGGGCGGCCCACGCGGCCCACGCGCGCCGCGCGCGCGCGCGGAACCAGACGGTCAGGAAGAGGGCGGCGGCGAACCAGGAGGTCGCGTGCGCGTAGGTCGGGGCGAGGTGGCTGTAGAAGAGTGCCGGTGTGCCGAGCCAGACGACGAGCGCCGCCCAGAGCGCCGCCCGCCGGTCGGTGATCGCCCCCGCCAGCAGGTACGTGAGCAGGAGCGCGATGCCCGCATAGAGCGCGGCGCCGAGCGACACCGCCCGAATGTACGGCTGGCTGTATCCGTCCGCCATCGTGGATGCGCCGAGGGCGTGCACGAGGCGCGCGGCGCCGTCGCCCGCGAGGAAGAAGGGCGCCCAGAGGAGCGCGGAACCGGCCGGGCCGTTATTGATCGCGTGCCCGGATGGATTGCGCTTGTCAATGAAGCCCTGCTTGAAGTTCGCCAGCCCCGTCGGATTGCGCTCGTAGAACCCCTCATAATCGTTCGTGAAGTCGAGGTCATGGTCGAAATAGAGCGACCGGTCGTAGACGTAATACTCGATCGCGTCGGATGCCGTCATCCGGTGCGCGACGAAGGGCAGCGAGCAGAGATAGAGGATCGCTAGCACCGCGAAACCCCGGTCGAGGAGGCGCAGCCGCGCGCGCGGCACGGTCGTCGCATGCACGGTCGGTGGGGCGTCGCGCGCGGGCGTTTCGAGCGTCACATCATGCACGCGCGGCCTCGCATATCTGCCGACAGAAGGCGACAATTGCCGTCGCGCGATTGCGATACGTGTACCGCTCCACGGCGCGGCGCGCCCGTTCGGCCATCGCATTCGCTTCCTCGGGGTGGTCCGCAATCCAGAGGATGCCCACCGCAGTGGCCGCCGGATCGCCCGGCGACACATAGTACGCCGCATCGTGCGGGAGGATTTCCCGCAACGCGGGCAGATCCGTCGCGACAATCGGGCGCGCCATCGCCGCATATTCGAACAGTTTGAGGGGCGACGCGCTCGCTTTCGTCACGGTGTCCGGGATGGTCAGCACATCGGCCGCCGCGAGATAGGACGAAATGGCGCTCACGGGCTGCGGCGGGACGATGCGCACGCGGTCGGCGATGCCACGGCGCGCAGCCTGCTCGGCGATGGCGGCCCGCTCCCCGTCCCGACCGCCGACGAGTACGAGCCGCGCGGACGGGAGCGTCTGCGCGACGATTGCGAAGGCGTCCACCAGCAGGTCCACGCCGTGATAGGCGAAAGTCAGCCCGGTATACACGATGACGCACGCATCCAGCGGGAGATCGAGCGCGACACGTGGCTGATCGCGGCACAGGGGGCGATAGAGATCGTCGTCATAGGCGTCCGGGATGACATGAATCGGCGTGTGCCTCGCCGCACCAATCAGCGCCTGGAGTTCAGGGACGAAGGCATCCGTGAGCGAGACGAGGCCGCTGGCATGACGCACGGCGAGCGCGTCAATGCGCGGGGCGAGCCAGCGCGCGACCGGCCCGGAGTTCGCGGACCGATTGGTCGCCTCGCGGTCGTGCATCTCGAAGATGACCGCGATGTGCAGGAGTTTCGGCAAGAGGAGCGAGAGCCACATCGCGCAGATGATGTCCCGGACATAGACGATATCCGGCCGTGGTCGCGCCGCGACGAGGTGCGCGAGCACCCGGAATGCGAACCAGGTCCGCTCCAGGTACGACCAGAGCGCCGAGCGGATCAGGTGCCGGCCGGCATTGAACGGCAGGCGGAGCAGGTGCGTCGCACCGACTTTCGCAAACGCGCTCGGGCGGAGGGCGAACCGTGGGATGATCGCCGCGAAGTCCGGGGCGATTGCACGGAGCGCATCAACGGTCGCGTACGTTTGCACGGCATTCGCGGAGCGGAGGATCAGGCTCGACGGGTAGGCGACGTACGCGATGCGCGGCGTCGGCCCCGCGTTGCCTGTCGCGGCATCGGTTGTCTGGGTCCCTGTCTCTCTCGTGCCGACCACCCGCTCGCGCCTTCCCGCGTCCCGTCCCTCGGTTGCCGAGTATAGCACAGACCGTGCGGCGGCTATCCGGCGAGGATGCGACGGTACAGGTCCAGCACGCCGTCCGCGGTGTGGTCGAGCGAGAACGCTTCGGCCATCTGGCTGGCACGCCACGACGCGCTTTCCCACGCTGAGCGGTCATCGAGCAGCCGGGTAATCGCCGCCGCCAACGCCGCATGATCGCGCGGCGGCACGGTCGCTCCCGCGCGAAATTGCTCCACATACGCCGCGAGACCGGCCCGCGTGCTGACGACGGAAGGCGTCCCGACATCCGCCGCTTCGACGCCGGTCATGTTGAGGCCGTCGAGCAGCGAGGGGATGAGCGCGAGGTCCGCCGCCGCGAAGTAGCGCGGCACATCCTCATACGGTATCTGCCCGACAATGCGCACATGCTCCTGCTGGCCGAGCGAGCGGGCGAGATCGTGCAGCGATGCGGCGTACGCGGCGGCGGCCGCGTCGCGCGCCGGCCCGGCGAAGAGCGCGGTCGTCTCCGGGTGCGCGGCCCGGATGATCGGCAACGCGCGGATCGCATCGTCGAACCCCTTGATCGGCACCATGCGCCCGATGCCGATGAGCAGGCGTCCGGGGGGGATCGCGCCGTCACGCTCGAGGTCGGCGCGGCAGTGTGCGCGATAGGCGGCGACGGCATCCGCCGTGAGCGCGTCGTGCGGCGACTGCGGCGGTTGGACCACGATCCGTTCGGTTGGGCAGCCATACATCGCCGCGACTTCGGCGGTGAGCGGCGAATTCGCCTGGACGAGGGCTGCCCATCGCAGCGTGCGCCGGATCGCGGTGCGCGTTGTCGGCAGTCGGCCATACCCATATCCCGTTTCGTCGTCGGTGAGGATATCGCCGCCGGTGAGCGTGACGAGCGCCGGGGGCGTGCGGCGATCGCGGAGGGCGCGCCGAAACGCGGTCGCATATGGGTAGGCCATGCCGATATGGAGCAGGTCGTAGTGCGCCAATCGCTCGGGCGTCAGAAACCCGCGCAGCGCGCGCGCAACGCCGGTGAAGGATGCGAACGCCCAGACGCGCGCGGACCAGAAACGCGCGAGCCGCGCCAACCGCGACGGCGGCATGGCGAGGGACCAGACCGTCGTGCCATGTCGGTCGGTCTGTCGCTCCACCGCCGCCGTTTGCGTCGCCGCGCCAATCGTCGCGATCTCGACCGCCGCGCCGCGCGCGCGGAGCGCCGCCACCAGTTCGCCGTGCGTGTGGCTGACCATCGAATCCGGGCGATACGCGCCGGTGAAGTAGAGGACGCGCATCAGCGGCCCTCCGCGATCAAGGAGGCGTAGAGCGCCTCGAATTGACGCGCCACGACGCGCGCCTCGTACCGCTCGGCGACATCGCGCTCCGCCGCCCGCGCCAGCCGCGTCCGCAGCGCCGCGTCGCCGAGCAGCCGAATCAGCGCCGCCGCGAGCGCGGGCGGATCGTCCGGCTCCGCGACGATGCCCGTCTCGCCGTCGCGGACGATTTCGTTGCAGGCGGGCACATTCGTCGTCACGACGGGCGTGCCGACCATCATCGCCTCGACGAGCGGGATGCCGAACCCTTCGTAGCGCGCCGGTAATGTCAGCACCCACGACGAGCGGAGGAGGCGGATTTTCTCTTGCTCGGAGACCCGCCCCGGCGCTTCGACAGCGCCTGCAACGTCGAGTTCGCGCACCAGGGCGTCGAAGTCGGCCCGGTCGCGCCCGGTATGCCCGGCGAAAATGAACCGTGCTCCCGGTATCGCCGCGACGACATCCGGGATCGCGCGCACGAGGATGTCCCACCCCTTGCGGTACTTCGTCTGACCGAGGAAGAGCACCGTCGGGGATGCGGCGCGCGCAATCGGCTCGTCGCTCGCCAGCAACGTTTCGTCAATGCCGACCGGGATGAAATGGACGCGCGCTTCCGGCACGCCGAGCGACTGAAGCACCTGTTTCTCGTGCAGCGACATCGCATGGACGGCATCGGCGGCGAAGAGCGGCCGGTGCTGGAGCCAGATCGCCGCACCTCGCTGAATGCCCGCCGCCCTTGCCGTGCGCGCCAGCGACGGTTGGATCCGCTCGGGGTGCATCGGTGTGTCGAGCGGACGGTCCGTGTCGTCCACGAGGGCGGGATCGTGCAGGATGCCGTACGGGGAGAAGACGACCGGGATGCGGCGCGCATGGTACGCCGGCAGTGCGAGCGCGGCCAGGCGGTTGCTGAGATGGTGGAGATGCGCGACATCCGGCCGCTCCCGCGCGATCCAGCCGAGGACGCCGGGCGTGAAAAAGCCCTTGCGCCGGATGCGATGGACGACCGCGCCGCCGATCACGTCGTGATGCGCGTTGATCATCGCGGATGACTTGGCGAAATAGGTCAGCGCGCGCACGGTATGGCCGTCCGCGACAAACTGGCGCGCGAGCGTCGCCTCCGGGAACGAGGGGAAGCCCCGAACGATCCCGATGGTCGTCACGAAATCAATCTTCACCGAGCGCCTCCCGGTAGAGCCGCAGCACATGATCCGTGACGACCGGCCACGCGAAGTTCGCGACGACATGCGCGCGACCCGCCGCGCCCATCGCCCGGCCCCGTTCGGGCTGATCGAGCAACGTCTGGATCGCGGCCGCGCGCGCGGGCGGGTCGCGCGGCGGGACGAGCAGGCCGGTCTCGCCGTCGCGCACGACCTCCGGGAAGCCGCCGAAGCGGGTCGCCACGACGGGCCGCGCGCAGGCCGACGCCTCGGCCAGCGCCATGCCGAAGGTCTCGTTCGCGAAACTGGTCCCGACTACGACGTCGGCGGAGGCGTACATCTCCGGCAATCGCGCATGATCGGTCGCGCCGAGGAGATGGACGCGCTCCGCGATGCCGAGGGAGTGGGCGGCATCGCGCAGGCGCAACGACTCCGGCCCGTCGCCGACGATCGCGAGATGGGCGGGGCAATCGAGGAGCGCGAGGGCGCGGAGCGCGTCAATCGTCCCCTTCCAGCGCTCCAACCGGCCAACCCAGAGGATGATCGGCGCGTCCCCGCCCGCGATGCGTCGCCGCCATGCCGCATCCGGCGCACGCGGCGAGAATCGGTCGGTATCTATGCCGTTGTAGATGACATGCGCCGCTCTCCCATATCGCTCGCGCACCTCGGCGGCATTGTAGGCGCTGCACGCCGTGAAGGTCGTAATGGCATCGGTGAACCGGCGATCGCCGGGGAAAAAATCGCGGCCATGCGAACTGTAGACGATGCGCGCGCCGGTTTGCTTGGCGATCAACGTCGCGAGCGGGAAATCGAAGGGCTTGTGGATGTGGACGAGGTCGAACGCGCCGCGCTCGATCACACCGCGCGCCCGCACGCCGAACGAGAGCCGCTCCAGCAGTTTCGTCAAGCCGTACCGCCGCCCGAGGACGGGGACGTGCCGCATCCGCGCGCGGTCGAGATAGGGGACGGTCGCGACCCGCACGCCCGGTATCTCCCGCCGTGGGGTGAATGATGGCGCGGCGCCGCCCACGACCGTCACGGCGGCGCCGCGCCGCGCGAGATGCTCCGCGAGGCCCCAGACGAACGTTTCCACGCCGCCGATCTTCGTCGTCGTGGTGAGATTGACGAGGGCGACACGCGTCACGTCCGCGTCCCGATCAGGAGCCGGAGGACGAGGCCGCGCGCGGGGATGCGCAGCGTGCGCAGGCGCTCGATGTCGCTCTGCTCGACGCCGCCGATCCGCCGGAAGACGGCCAAATAGACCGCGCCGCCGAGTGCCGCGACGATCCCCGTCACGGCGAGCCAGAAGACGCGGTGCAGCCCACCGCCCGGGCTGTCCGGCACACGCGCGAGGGTGAACGACAGGCCGCCGACGACGACGGCCATGCAGCCCGACGCGATGGCGACGCGCCGGACGAAATCGAGCGGATAGCGGATCGGCAGCGACGTCACCGCGAAGACGGTGCCGACCAGCGCGGCAAGGAAAGCCAGGCCGCCGGAGGTCAGCGCCGCGCCCATCGCCCCGTACACGCGAGCGGTGAAGAACATAATCGGGAAGGCGAGCAGCGCGATGGCGCGCGCCGCGATCACCGGCTTGTACCGCTCGAAGGTGAGGAGCACGGTCGTGCCCGTGCTGAGGCACGCCTCCGCGAAGAGGAAGGCGATGAGGACGATGCAGACGCCGGTGAACGAGACGTATTTCGGATAGAGGATGCGGAAGAGATTCGGGATCAAGAGGGCGAGGCCGACCGCGCCCGGCACGAGGACGAGCGCGAGGAAGCGGGCGACGAGCGCGAAGGCGATGTCGAGTTGCCGGAAGTCGCGCGCGGTGAAAATCCGCGTGAAGATCGGCACCTGGATGCCGATGATCGGCGTGGTGAGCGCGCTGAGAATCTCGCGCACCGAGCCGTTCGCGACGCGGTAGCCCGCGATGTCGTCCGCGTTCGTGAGAATGAGGGCCGCGAACGCGTACGACGTGAGGAAACTCGTCACCTGCAAGGCGTACTGGAGCGACGAATAGAAGACGAAGCGACGGATGGGCAGCGGCCGGTCGTGCTCCTCGTCGGGGACATACTGGCGCTCGACATCCGCCGATTCCCGCACCGCGAACGTCGCATAGCCGCCCGCGAGGAACATCGCGGCGAGCGCGACGAGCACCCGCCCGACGAGCACGATGGCGATATTCCCGCCGCTCAGCACGATCACCGTGACGACGATCGGATCGAGCAAGGTGACGAAGATCGTGATGATATTCCAACTCTTGTTCTTGAAGGTGGCGACCAGGCTCTGCATCGCCACGTCGTAGAACGCCCCAACGAGGACGAGCGAGACGACGGAGAAGAAGATCGTCCAATGCTCGCTTTGGACGATGCGCGCGACGTCCGGCTGATCCGATGGCACGCGACCATCGAGGTAGCGGAAGAACGCGTTATGGAAGAGCAGCGCGAAGGCGATCACCGGCGCGAGCACCGCGAATTTGAAGCCGAAGACCCACGACAAGAGCGTGCGGACGCCGCGCCGCCCCTGACGGCCCGCCACCTCCGGCAGGAATTTGACGACGCTCCGCTCGGTGCCGAGGTCCACGAGCGAGCCGGAGGTGACGCCGACCGACAGGGCGAGGACGTAGACGCCGAATTCGGCGCGTGGGAGCGCGTTGGCGAGGACGAGTTGGGCGAGCAGATGCGCGCCGAGTTTCGCGGGCAGCAGGACGGTGTTCCAGAAGGCGGCGCGGGTCGCGTGCGTGCCGAGCGCGGCCCGGCCGGCGTCTCGGTCGGTGGGCGGGGCGGTCGTGGCCGGGGTGCTCATGCTGCCTCGCTCGCGCGGCGGAGCGCGAGTTCGAAGGCGCTCGCAACCGCGAACCGGTACAGCCGGTAGACGGGCCCCACCAGCCCAACGCGCGCGAGCAGCCGCACGACCGGCGCATACTTCCCGGCGGGTGCGGACGACTGTTCGGAAAGCAATTGCTCCTTCGTATCGGTGACGCTGAAGCCGAGGGCGCGCGCGCGCCGCCGGAATCCGGCAAAACTGTCGTAGTACATGTCGCCAAGTCGCTGATTGTCGCTGAAGTGTGCCGCGCGCTTGGAGCGTCCGATTCGCTCGACGATCCGCTCCCCGATGGGGCGCGGCAGCCAGTTGACGGCGAAGAGATGATAATGCGGGTCGCGCCACGCGAACCGGTTGATGACGGTGACGAGCGCCACGCCATCCGGTGCGAGGACGCGCCCGATTTCCCGCATCGTCTGATCCGGGTCGCGGACATGCTCGAGGATGTCCTGCGCGAGCACGAGGTCGAAGGCTGAATCGGGGCACGGCAAGGCTTCACCGACGCCACGGATGACGCGGGCGGGGAGACCATGGCGCATGGCGCGCAAGCGGGTGATGCGGCAGTAGTCCGCGCTCGGTTCGACACCGACCGCGCGCATGCCGTTGAGCGCCGCCGCGACGAGGAAGCCGCCCATGCCGGAGCCGATATCCAATACCCGTGCCTCCGTGTGATGCTCTTTCTGGCGCGCAATCGCCCGGAAGCGCGCCGCCTGGTGGTCTTCCTGCCACAGCCGGTCCTCGCGCCACCGATCGTAGTTCTTCCGCCAGCGCATGTGCGCGGTCCAGCGGTCCACCAATGCGACGAGTTCGGCTTCATGCCGCGCCGCTGCGCGTTCATCCCTCGGTATCGTCGCGGTCATGCTCATTCGACCTTTGCCACGCTCATCGCGCCCATTCCGCAGTGAACGTACACCGCTCACCGCGCGCCATCCTATCACAGCGTATCAATCGTCGCGCGTCAGCGGAGCGCGTGGACCGGGCGGCCGTGGACGATGCCGAGCGCCGCCTCATGGATCGCTTCCGGCAGCGTGGGATGGGCGTGGATCGTGCGCGCCACATCGGCGGCGGTCGCGCCGAGTTGCAGACCGAGGGCGAGTTCCGCGATTAAGTCGCTGGCGCGCGGGCCGATGATATGCGCGCCGAGCAGTTTCTGCGCGTCGTCGCACACGAGTTTGACGACGCCCGCCGTCTCGCCGAGGATCTGCGCGCGGCCAATCGCCGCGAAGGGGAAGACGCTCGTGCGCACGGCCGCGCCGAACCGCTCGCGCGCCTGCTCCTCGGTCAGGCCGACACCGGCGATTTCCGGCAGCGTGAAGACGCAGTTCGGCACGACCGAGGCGTCATATTGCGCGTCGTGGCCCTTGATGTTTTCGACGACGATCTCGCCCTGCATCGAGGCGGTATGCGCCAACTGCGGCATCAGCGCGACATCGCCGATCGCGAAGACGCCGGGCACGTTGGTGCGCAATCCGGCGTCCACCTTCACCGCGCGCCGGTCTTTCTCCAGCGGCACATCCGCCGCCCATGCGCCCTCCGTGTACGGCACGCGCCCGACCGCGACCAGCACCGCGTCCGCTTCGACGGACTTTTTGCCCTCCGCCGTGCTGTAGTGGACGGCGAGGTCGTCGTCGTCGCCCCAGGTCACCTCTTCCACCGACGCATCCACGGTGATGGCGAGGCCGAGTTTTCGATACATCGGCAGCGCGCGGCGGATCATCTCCGGCTCGACGCCGGTGAGGATGTTCGGCAGGCGCTCGACGACGCTGACCGTCGTGCCGAGCGCGGCGAAAATCGTCGCGAACTCCATGCCGATGATCCCGCCGCCGATCACGGCGAGCCGCTTCGGCTGCGTGGTCAGCGCAAGGATACCGTCCGATGTGACGACGCCCGGCAGATCGAGGCCCGGAATCGGGATCATGCTGGGCGCCGAGCCGGTGGCGATGATGACGTTCTCCGCCGTGATTTCGCGCGTGCCGCCGTCAATGTCGTTCACCGCGAGGCGGTGCGGCGGCGCGGCGGTGAGCAGGCAGCCGGTGCCGCGCAGGACGCTAATTTTGTTGCCCTGCATCAGGCCGTCAATGCCGCGGACGAGATTGCGGACAACATCGTCCTTGTGGGCCATCACGGTCGCGAAGTCGAGCGTCGCGTCGCCAACCTGTACGCCGTAGGTCGCCGCGTCGTGGACGGTGCGCCACACTTCCGCCGTATGGTGCAGCGCCTTCGTCGGGATACATCCCCAGTTGAGGCAGGTGCCACCGAGCGGGCCGCGGTCAATCAAGGCGACGGACAACCCTTCTTGCGCGGCGCGGATCGCGGCAACATAGCCGCCGGGGCCACCGCCGATTATCGCGACATCGAACGTGGATGCCGAGTTCATTGCCATGTCGTTTCCGCTCCTCGACTCGTTTCAGTGTGGGCCGAATACCGCACCATTGATGACAACAACGGCATATTCCGGCCCTCGGCAGAGGGTACGCGCGCGGCGCACGCCGGTCAAGGTGGCGTGACCCAGAGTTCGACGCCGCTCGCCGTGCCGTGGGCGACCACTTGCTGCGCGCCGGGGGGGAGCGGCGCGAGGGTGACGCGCAGCGTGCCATCGGGCAGGGCGATCGTGTCGGGCAGTGCGACGGTCTTGCCGTCTTTGAGCGTGACCCACATCGCGACATGCTCGCCGGGCTTGTACAGCGCGGGGCCGGTAATCTCCTGACCGCGGAGCGTGAGGTTCGGCAGCGCCGTCGGGCTGATCACCGTGACGGTGACGAACGGCTGGTCCTCGAACAGCGGGATATTCGGCGAGTGCACCGCGATACTGTACACTCCCGGTGTCTTCGGCAGGTCCGCGGAGAACGGGAGAGCGAGCGTGCCCGGCACGATCATGGCGGGCAGGCTGACCGGCAGGGGTTGCGACGAAATACGCTTGCCGGTCGCATCGCGGATCTCGGCGGTGATATCCAAGTGACCATGCGTGTACAACATCCGGGCGTTCGCGTCGGGATTGGTCAGGATCAACTTGCCGGGCAACTTGTCGATGTTCCCGGCGGGATTCACGGTGAAGGTGATTTTCGTCGAGAGCGGCGGCGCGCTCTCGTCCGGCCGCAGATGGTACAGATCACTCTCCCCGACGGTCCCGAGGTACGCAACATTCGCGGGGCTGTTCCTGAGTCCTTGCGTGAGTGACGCGAGCTCCTCGGCCGGATAGGACGAACGGTGGATGACGAGCGTCCCGACGCCCATATCCGCGAGTGCGGCGAGGTCGTCCGGGCCGGGATAGTCGTTGCGCCCGGTAAATCGGCCGCGCAACTGGTACGTCGCGGCGGGGATGAAGCCGGAGTGACCCCAGAGGACATCGTGCCAGTGGTACGTCGAATAGAACGCGGTACGGGTTGTGCTCGTCTCCACGGGAAATTCGGCGACAATGCCAGTATCCTTCTGTGCCGCCAGCCAGCGATACGGCGCGAGCGCCGTCGCGGACCGGTCCACCGGGACCGTCGGCATCTGGCGTGCGGCGCAGTCCGCCAGCACGAGGCCGCCGCAAAGCGTCGCGGCGATCGGCGCGAGCCGCAGGAGGCGGGGATCCCGCCAGACGGCGGCGCGCCACAGCCACGTCGCGCCGAGCGCCGCGAACGGGCAGAGGGCGAGCAGGACGAGGGCGGCGAAGCGATCCGGGCCGCGAATGCCCTGATAGCCGACGATGTGCTGGTAGAGGAATCGGTACGGCAGCGGCGTGCCGGACGCCTTGTCTCCCCAGGTCGGCCCGAAGGAGAGGACGGCGCTCACCGCGCCGAGCGCGGCCAGCCCCCCCATCCACGGGCGATGCACGAATCGGAGGCCGGCCGCCGCGAGCACAACGAGGACCGCGCCGGGGAAGAGCGCCGAATGCTCCGGCCCCGACGTGGGCAAGACGCGATGCCAGAGGTAATTCCCCGGCGTCACCGTGAAGTAGGAGGCCGGATGGGCGGCATCGTCGTACGCTTCGTCCAGGGTGCGCACGATGTTTTGCTCGCGTCGCATCGTGAGGTAGGGGACATCGAGCGCCGCAACGACGATCGTGCCGATCGCGAGCGCCGCGAGGAGGCCGACCGCGCGGCGCGAGACGAAGAGCCGCCGCTGGCGGATCGCCTCGACGATCAAGAAGACGATCAGGGCGGTGCCGAACATCACCGTGTAATAGACCGACGAGAGCGCGGCGAGGGCGACCATCGCGGCGACCGCGACGAAGCGCCAGCGCGTGGGCCGCTGCATGAAGCGGATGACCGCGAGGAGCGCGAGCGGCATGAACTGCATCGAAAGGACCTGGAGATGCGCGTTATTGTCCATCCGAAACGGCGCGAACGCGAACGCGAGACCGGCGATAAACGCCGCGCCCCGCACGGCACCGAGGGCGCGGCAGAGCGCGTACATCGCGATCGCGCAGAGCGGATAGGTAGCCAGGAGCGTCACGTTATAGGCGAGCAGCGCATCGTGGGAGACGAGCCAGACGGGCCACGCCATCGTCGCCTGGGGCAGCAGCAGTTCCGAAAAGGCCAAGGTGCGCGGATTCGGCGCGAACATATTGCCGTCATACAGGTGGGTCGGCTGCGTGACCAGCGCGTGCTGGACCCAGCGCAATGTCCATGCATTGAGGAGCGGATCGTCGAGCGAATCCGCGACCGCCGAGCGGATGTGGAGAACGAGCGGCCAAAGCAGGATGGCGGAGATACCGATATACAGGGCCGGGATGATGAGATACCAGCGGGACCGCGCGATGGCCGCGCGAATACGGATGTTCGGTCGAGGTCGAATACGGGTGTCCGGCGTCTGTGCGGTGGCGAGTCCCATGCAGGAGGCTACCTCCGGCACCATAGGGGTGAAAGAGTGGTCGGGGAGAGAGGATTTGAACCTCCGGCCTCACGGTCCCGATCCGTGCGCTCTGCCGGTCTGAGCTACTCCCCGAAACCTGGCGCAGCATAGCACACGAATCGCTCTCTGCCAATCCCCCGCATTCCCTCGTCGTGAAATTGTTACCGGGCTTTCCGCATCGCCTCTGCAGAAATCGGTTCTGACCCACTTCCGGTGGTGGCGTTTTGGGCGTGCGGGAGTACACCATTGGTCAGCGCATGCCACGGTGGCGTACTCCAGCGACAGAGAAGTATGGATGCGCCTCGCCCGACGCTTCCCACACCGTGTCGGCCTTCGCCATGACGCGCTCGCCTACGATGATCGGGAGATCGTCCTCACCGTCCGCGCGACGCGGCGCACCGCTCGCCGTCCGATCGGTGGCCATCTCGGCCCGTCTCAACGGTCGCTCCTGGCGCCGCCTCGCTTATCGTCCCCATGCCGGGCAGCGGGTGACGCGCCGGCTTCACGTCCGTCGTTTCCTTTGTCGTACCCCCGCTTGCCCGCGCACCATCGTCGCCGAACGCTTCTTCGGCCTCACTGCTGCCCATGCCCGCCGCGCCGAGCGGAACAGCCCGACCCCCACGCGTGCCGAGCGGGATCGGCCGGCGCCGCACGCGCGGCGGCGCGCACGGTACGATGAGGCGATGGCGCCGCAGTCACCAACGCCGCGGCAGAGCCAGCCTCGGACGAGTCGGTTCGTTCGGGTTTACATCGCATACCTCATCCTCCGCGAGTCCATCCCGTCGCGGACCGAAGCAGATTGTCGCGAATGTCGGCCGGGGCAACGGCATGATGGTCGTCATGATTCTCCAACCGCCGTACCCGCGGCGCGGAGGATACGATCCGCAGTCTGTACCGCGGCATCTCCCCTCGCCGCGTGGAGGAAGGGCGCACCCGCGGCCGGGGTCGGCAGGGCGACCCGGTTGCCCCGCACCGTTGTTTTCGCGGCAGCGCCATCAAATCCTTGCAGGCGATGAAGATCGTGGTAGTAGCCACGGCGGGCGAGCAACTCCGCGTGGGTCCCTCGTTCCACCACTTCACCGTGCTTCATGACGAGGATTTGATCGAAGCGCTCCAACGCGGCGAAGTGGTGGGCGATGACCAATGTCGTTTTGCCCTGCTGTAGACGACCGACCGTTTCCATAATCAGGTTCGCCGATTCCGCATCGACGGCGGCGGTCGGCTCGTCCAGGATGAGGATTGAGGGTCGCTTGATGACAGCCCGCGCCAGACTGATGCGCTGCCGCTGCCCCCCGGAGAGCGTCGAGCCGCCCTCGCCAATGATGGTATCGTAGCCATCCGGCAGCGCGCTGATAAATTCGTGGGCGTGCGCCTGGCGGGCCGCCTCCTCGATCTCCGCATCGGTCGCGCCCGGCTTGCCGTAGGTGATATTCTCCCGGATCGTCGTGCCGAAGAGGATGGAGTCCTGGAGTACGACGCCGATCTGCCGGCGGAACGACTCGCGTTGATACGCGCGCAGATCGACGCCGTCGACGCGGACCGCCCCCGTCTGCGGATCGTAGAAACGCAGGAGCAGGCTCGTGATCGTCGATTTGCCCGCGCCGGATGCCCCCACGAGCGCCACCTGCTGGCCCGGACGGACGGTGAACGAGACGTCGCGCAAGATCGGATTGCCGTCTTCGTAGCCGAACCGGACCTGCTCGAAGGCGATCTCGCCGCGCAAGGGCGGGGCGAGCAACGCATTCGGCGCGTCTTTGATCTCCGGTTCGACGTCGAGAATCTCGCGAATCCGGTCGGCGCTGACCATGGCCTTGGAGAACTTCGTCGCCAGCTTGGCGAGATTGCGGATCGGCTTGTACATGCCCGTCACGTAGGTGACGAAGATCAGGACATCGCCGGGCAGCAATGCCCCGTCGAGCGCCTGCAACGAACCGAAGAGCACCACGGTGAAGATACCGACCGCGCTGATCAGTTCCACCCACCGCGCGGAGGCCGCTTCGAGCCGTGCCGTGCGGATGCTCTCCGTCAACGTCTCGGTACTCTCCGCGACGAATTGCTCCCGCTCGTATCGTTCGCGGCCGAACGCCTGTACCAGGGAGATCGCCGCCATACTCTCGCTGATGCGGGCGGCGACCTGCCCCTCCCTGGTTCGCTGTTTGCGCGCCGACACCTTCACCTGGCCGAAGAGGTAATAGAGGGAATAGCACAGCACCGGGAAGGTCGCCAGCACGACGAGGGTCAGTTTCCAGTTCAGGGCGAACATGATGGCGAACATGCCGATGATCGTCAGCGCCTGGCCCGCGAAGGCGAGCGCCGAATCGGCGAAGACGTCCTTCAGGTTATCGGTGTCGGTGGTCACGCGGGTCAGCAATTCGCCGGATCGCGCCCGCGTGTGGTAGGAGAGCGAGAGCTTCTGCAGATGGGTGAAGAGTTTGCGGCGGATCGCATAGGCGATGGTGTATCCGACGCGCGAGGTGAGAAAGAGTTGCGCATAGGCGAATAGCCCCCTGACCAGCGCGAAGACGATAATCGCCGACGAGACGACAACCACGGCGAAGGTCTTCCCCTGTCGCAGCACGCCATCGAGCCACAGGAGCGAGGCCGGGAGCGGCTTCGCCAGCAGGATGTGATCGAAGATGATCTTCAAAGGCCACGGCGTGAGCAGGTCGGCGATGGTGAAACCGAGCATGCTCAGCGCGGCGAGGGTTAGCTGGGGCCACATCTTGCGCATCTGTTTCAGCAGGAGCCGCCTGAAGCGGGGCGATTTCCCCTTGCTCCCCCGCGCACCCGGCGTTGATCCGTTTTCTCGCTGTGCCGCCATACCGGTCTCCTCCCAATTCCATCCGTGCTCATCGTGGCGCATCGCGGTCAACCGCAAACAATCGAATCTGTGAATCGCCCCTGCGCCATGGTCCGCCGGGCGTAGGCCAGCAATGTCGGCGCGAGATGCCCGACGTCGGGGGCCGCGTGCCGCAGGCAGGTCTTGATCTGCCGCCCGATCAGCAGCGCGGCCATATACCAGGCGAAGGTCTGCGCGGGGATCGGGGTTCCGCCGGCCGACTCGTAGGCGGTCGGCAACTCCGCGACGGCACGGGCTACTTCGCCGAGCCGTTCGTTCCGCAGGAGGGCGAGCAGCAGCAGGCGGCCGCCGAAAAGCGCCAGGTCATGCGCCGGATCGCCGAGTGCCAGATCGTCCAGGTCGATCAGGATCACGCCATTGTGGTCCACCAGCACGTTGGCGGCGTGGAGGTCGCCGTGGATGGTCCCCAACGGGCGTTGTGCCAGACCGGCTACTCCGCGCGTCAGGTCTTCGAACACCGCCGCGCTCGATCCGGCCAGCGAAGGGAGCATCACCGCGATCCGCGGCAGCACCTTGCACTCCAGCCGCTGAAGGGTCTCGGCAGGGCCGCGGGCCGCCAACCCGGAGATCGAGAGTGCGTGCAGGTCCGCGATCGCCGAGCAGACCTGCCGAAGCAGCGGCGGGAGCGCGACGCGTGTGAGGATCTCCTCCACCCGTTGCCCGGGGACGAACTCCTCCCAGCGCACGCCGGTCTCCTCGTCAAGGCCGAGGGGGCGGGGCATGCGGAAGCCGCGCCCCGGCGACTCCCACAGGCGATCCATCGTGCACTGCGCCGCCGCGGCAGACGCGGCCCCGTGCAATTTCCCGACGATGGCTCGCCCCGTCTGCGGGCAGGCGTACCGGATCGAACACCGCTCCCCCGGCAGGTAGCTCAGTGTGGTCCAAGTGATCTCGTCCGGCTCCAACGCCGAATCTCCCCGCTCGTCGAGCCGGTCCCGGGCACGGCCCATGTCGAGCATGCCGGGCAGGGCGGCGATGTGTGGATCTTCCGGGAAGCGCCACCCCACGGCATCCCACGCAGGCAGATGAACAACAGCGGCGGCATCCCGCGCGGCGGCGACCGCCTCGCGATACCGCGCGTCGCTTTCGCCCGGCGGCAGGAAACGCACCGTGAGGATAGTGTCCCCTGCCGCGTGCCGCGCGCCGCCCAGGCGATAGACGACCCGCAAGGATTTCCCGGCGATATGCCAGACGTTAAGAACCGCGCAACGGTCCACACCGGCTGGGTGCCCGATCGCGTCGCGGATATGCGCTAGCGCCACCGCTTCATTGTGGAAATTCGCCAGTTGCGGGAATTTCGCGTCGGGCGCGATGGACGGCGCAATGCCCGCGCCGGTTCGCATCCCGTCGGCGCGCCCGTGGTTCCATCGCACGTTCATCGTGGCCGCCCCCCTTGTCCGGGCGCGCCGCCCGATCCCATCCAATGGGGGACGCGCGTTGCGTTATGCACGCGCATGGATGATCTCCTCGGCGAGGCACCGCTCAGCGTGGTGCAGCATCTCCCCCGTGCGATCCCGCCAGTCGGTGCCCTGCAACCGGAATTGCTTGCAGGCGAGGCGAAGATAGGTGAACGCCATGTACGCCGGAACCCGCGCCGCGAGTGCCGTAGGTCGGTCGGTGAAATAGCCAGCGAGGAAGGCGTCGCCTGCCGGCTTGGCCTGCTCCCCGAGATGTGTCCGGAGATAGACGAGAAAATTGCCGACATCCAGTGCGGGGTCCCCGTGGGCGAAGAGATCCCAGTCGATCAGCCAGACGCGGCCATGCCCGAAGAAGAGTTGCCGCAGGTGAAAATCCCGGTGAAGCGGCGCCACCTCGACCGCATCTCGCCATCCCCATTCGGATGCCGCCATGCCGGCGAGCAGCGCCCGCACCGTTGCGCGGTGCTCCGGCAGATGCGCGCACAGCGCGCGCGGGTGCGGGTGGATCAGTTCGTCCAGGTGGTCATCGAGCAATTTCGCGCGGCCCGCGGGAAGACGTTGGGTATGCAGCAGCGCGAGCGCTCGCCCGGCCTGGTGGAAATGGATGCGGTAGTCGGCCCGCTGCACGAGCGCGGGGAAGAGTGTCCCCTCGACGCGCTGCTGGGCGAGGAACCGGCGCCCAGAGTCGTAGAATAGCGCCCGCGGCACGGCCAACAGCGGACGCGCGGGCGCTTGCGCCAGCGCATCTTCGAGCATCCGCATCGTCCCGTACGTCCGACTCCCCGTCTCATCCGCGTAAAATTTGCCGATCATGATCGGCGCCGGGTGATCGTCCGCGCGGGGCTCCTCCCGGGTGAGGATATACTCGGCGACCATGCGGACGCCGAGATGCTGATCGAGCACCCGCGCCTCCAGGCGGGGGGGATGAGCGCCGCCGAGGAATGCCAGCAATGCGTCCGCGCCCGCAGCGATATCGAAGCACATCAGCGCACCAACCCGACGATCCGTTCGGCCGCGGCCCGGTTGCCCAGTTCCATGCGATCCATCGCGTATCGCTGCCGGACGGCGTGCGGCCAAGTTGGCGACAGGCAGATCTCCGCGACCTGCCGCGCGGTCGTCGCCGCGTCACCATCCGCACAGACAGCGGCAAGCCCCTGCCGCTCCAACGCCCGGACACGCTCTTCCTGGTCGTCGAGGTTCCGGACGCTCGGCAGGAATACGGCCGGCGTCTTCGCGACGCGGATCTCATTGACGGTGTTGTAGCCACCTTCCGCGATGACCAAGTCCGAGATGGCGAGCAGGTTGATTAATTCCGGCTCGTACTCGATCACCGTCATGCCGGGGAGCGGGCACAACCGACGCCGGAAATTCGGCCCCTGGATCACCAGATGCCGCAGATGCGGCAGCCGCCCGGATACCCGCCGGTGCACCTCGTACACCGTGGCGAAGAAGGACTCCGCCTGCTCGGTGAAGCCCCCGCCGCCGACGGTCGAGGTGAGCACGAAATCCGCCGGGCCGATCCCGTACTTCGCCCGCAGCCGGTCCTGCGCCGCGCGGTCCGGCAGGCGGACGATCGGGCCGACGAAAGCGCCCTTGCGCGCGAGCGCCGTGGGCAGCGCGTAGCCGAACTCGGCGGGCGTATGCGGGATCAGGATCAAATCGACGCACGCGAGCGCGGGGTTCGCGAAAATTTCCGGTTGCCGGTCCGCTTTCATTTTCCGCATGATATAGACGGAGCGTGCCCCGGCGGACGCCGTTTCGTGCGCCGCCCCCGGAGGCAGCAGCGTGTCGTAGATCGTCACATCCGGCGCGAAGGAGCGCATCACCTCCGGCCAATGCGCGGTGCCGTCCGGGTCCGGTTCGATGAAATAGCGGAACGCGTCGCCGCAAAGCGCCTCTGTCGAACTGCTGCGCGTGTAGAACAGGATAGCCGCATCCGGGGCCAATTGCCGGACCGCGCGGGCGAGATTGAGCCCGCGCATCAGGTGGCCGAGGCCGCGGCGATTGTGGGCTTGGAACAAGAGACGCGGTGGCTGCATATGTTTCCCCTCATCCGCCCGGCATCTGCGCGCGCAGTTCGCGCAGCCGCGCGAACGCCCGCTCGCAGGTGGCAGGCTGGAACCAATCCTTCTTGAACATCAGCGCCAGATAGGAGATCTCGGCACAGAGGCGATACCAGACGAGCCGCCCTTGATCCAGGCGCTGGCCCGCCCGATCCTCGTAGCCGCGCAGGTATGCGGCGCACGGCATTTCCAAAACGGCGGCCTGCTGCCCCGGCGCCTGGAACACCGGAACATCGTAGGCGAGCGAGGTGAGCAGCGTGGCGATGTCGCGATACGGATCGCCGCGATGGGCCAGATCGAAGTCCGTCACGGCCCATTGATCCCCCGCCACGAGCATCTGCGAGCAGACGAAGTCGCCGTGACAGAAGCGGTCTATCTGTGGCCGCATGCGCGGCGCCCGCTCCAGCAGCAACTCCTCGATGCCGAGGAGCAACGCGGCGCAATCGGGCCGGAACCAGACGATCCAGCGGATATCTCGGCCGAGATCGGCCATAAACGGGCCGCGATCCCATATCGGTACGCCGGTGACGTCCAGATCGTGCAGTTCCCGGTGGAGCGCGCCGACCCGGTACAGCAACGCGGGCGCGTTCGCGGGATCCAGCAGGCCGGCCAGATCCTCTCCCGGCAACGCCGATTGGAAGTACAGGCAACGCGCCGCGTCGAAGCCGCGCGGCGCGGCCACGTCGAACGACGCCGCTTCCCGATTAACCGCGCGGGCGACGGCGGTGAGCGTGCCATAGGCCTCGGCGCACCGCGACGACCGCTTCACCTTGCCGACGAGCGCGTTCAGATGGAATGTCAGGCGGCGCAACGGAACGTAGCGGAGGATGTCCGGCGCGGCCCCGTGCCGATCGAGGGATCGCTCGTCGCACGGAGCCACGGACGCGGCCATCGCTGTCAGATACGGGTCATCCGGGAAGGTGTGCCAGGTGAGCCGATCGTCCTTGGCCGCGTACACCAGCGTAAGCGCGGCGAAATCGGACGGCGCACTCGCCGCGCCCCAGGCCTGGAGCGACCAGTAGAAGCGATCCAGCGCCCAGCCCTGTCCCTCCGTCCGTCCCTTGATTTCGGCATGGATGAGCGTCCGCCCCGGGCCCGCCGTCCGCCCCAGGAGATCGGCACAACGCCGCTCGCCGCTGATCGCGTCGCGGAATCGCTCGACGTGCGGGTGGAACGGATGCCCCGGTTCGATGAACGGGAACAGCGCTATGTCCGTGCTGGCGATGACCATTCGATCGTTTCCCCCCCGAGACTGGTGATCTGCGGGCCGCCTGCGACCGTCAACCGCTCCGCCCGCTGCGCGACGAGATGGACGATATGCCCCTGCGCGCATCGTCGGTAGGCCAGGAAGCGGCCGCGAAAGGAGATGTCGTCCTCCACGTGGAGGGTTTCCGGCCGCTCACCGCGCGGGAAGAGCAACCAATCGGTGAACCCTTGCCCGCCGACCGTGCCGTCCACGCGGAAGCGGAGCGCCCGGTCCGCCGGGTCGGTCACGAGCCGGA
>JAICIL010000018.1 GCA_025924435.1 Chloroflexia bacterium
CTGGAGAACTGCCTCGACGGCCTGCCGGTCTGCTTCGCCGCGGCGAGCGACCTCGTCGCCCCCGATGGCGAGGCCTTCTTCTTCAACGCCAACACCCAGATTGACCTCCCGAGCGGCGGTCGGATCGGGCTGGTCCTCGGCGTCGAATCGGCGTACGCGGGGTCCGGCGCCGGCCAGGAGATCACGTTCAACCGCGTCCGCTTCTTCGCCACCAGCGGCCTGACGACGGGCACGCTCTACAAGGTGACCCACCCGTACGGCGTTGATACGTACATCGCGACCGGCGATGCCGCCGAGGGCGGGGTGCGCCGCGTGGACGGGACGCAGGACATCGGCTGCCTCCTCCCGGCCCCGACCGCGCCCTGCACATTCACCGATCAGGACGATCCGGTGTTGACGAGCCGCGGCGGGCCGTTCCTCCAGTGGGATCCGGCGGTCGCCCCCGCGCCGCCGACGGGTTACATCGGCGACGGCGCCGCCCCGCACCGGGTCACGGGCAGCCCCTACAACACCAATTACCTTCGCGTCCAGGAACTCAATCAGGACGGTACGCTGAAGGCCGGCGGCCTGGACGTCCAGACGAGCGACTTCGTGGTGCAGGGGAAGATCCTCGGCCCCGGCCCGGTCGTCGCCAGCCCGAAGGGTGGCCAGTTCGCCACTCCCCAGCAGGTCAAACTCTCCGTCAGCGACGCGATGGAGAACTCCGACCTGGTGGACAACGACGGGGCGAAGATCTACTACACGACGAACGGGACGACGCCGACGACGGCGAGCGCGCTCTACACCGGGCCGATCACCGTCAACACCTCGATGACGCTGAAGTTCATCGCGGTGAACGCGAAGGGCGGCGCGACGAAAACGGCGAGCGAGAGTTACGTGCTCGGCGCGCAGCCGGTCACCGTCACCGCCAGCCCGAAGGGGGGCGTCTACGCCACCGCGCAGATGGTGACGCTGACCCCGTCGGACCCCGGCGCGACGATCTACTACACCGAGGACGGCAGCACGCCGAGCACGACGCTCGACACGAGCGAGGCGATCGCCCCGGCGCCGGGCAGCGTCAAGTATGTGCCCGGCACGCAGATCAATGTGGCGGCCTCGAAGACGCTGAAGTTCATCGGCGTCAATAGCGGCGGCGGCCTGCCGCCCGTCGGCAGCGAGACCTACACGATCGGCAGCGACCGGAGCGCGGTCGGGCCGGTCCAGCCGGTTGCCCAGGGTGGTGACGGGTTCCCGCAGTGGTACCAGGACACGACGGGGCTGCGGCTGGAGAAGTGCTTCGACCCGGCGATCTGCTTCGCCGCCCTGCCGGATACGGCGGCGCCGCTCGCCTTCCCGACCAATTATCCCGAGGAGGTCTTCTACTGGGCGGGCCGGGCATTGATGACGAGCGGTGGCGGGGGCAAGGCGAGCCTGATCCTGGGCACCGAGGCGGCATTCGTGCCGGGGCCGGGTGCGGCGGACGGCCAGCAGATCACCTTCAACCGCATCCGCATCAAGGCGAGCGGCCTGACGCCGGGGGCGACGTACACGGTGACGCACCCGTACGGCGTCGAGACGCTGACCGCGAATACGCTCGGCGTCATCCTCTTCACCGAGGACATCGGCTGCGGCGCAACGCCCTGCGACTTCGGCGCGGCGCTGGACGGCCGCAACACGCCCTGGCTGCGCTGGGACGCGACCGACCCGGCCCCACCGGCGGGCTACATCGGCGACGCGGCGGCGGATCACACCGTCGTGGGCAGCCCCTTCGGCACGAACGTCTTCCGCATCGCGGGGCCGAATGCGGGCGGTAGCGGCGTGAACAGCGTCGAGACCAACCTCTTCTCGATCCAGGGGAAGATCTCCACGGCGGCGACGGTGGCGGCCAGCCCCAAGGGCGGGCTGTACAACGCGGCGCAGTCCGTGACGCTGACGGCGACCGACGGGACGATCCGCTACACGACCGACGGGACCACGCCGACGGCGACCACCGGCACGCTGTACAGCGGGCCGATCGCCATCGCCGCGACGACGACGCTCAAGTTCGTGGCGGTGGATGCCGCGGGCACGGCGGGCCAGGTGGCGACCGAGGTCTACACGATTGACACCGTCGCGCCCACCGTCGCGGCGAACCCGGCGGGCGGGGCGTTCACCAGCGCGCAGTCGGTGGCGCTGACGGCGAGCGAGCCGGGGACGATCTACTACACGACGGACGGGACGACGCCGAGCACGACAACCAGCCCGGTATACAGCAGCCCGATCACAATCGGGAGCACGACGACGCTGAAGTTCGTGGCGGTGGACCGCGCGGGCAACGCGTCGGCGGCGGTCGGCTCGGAGACCTATACCATCAATCTGGCGAACGACACGACGCCGCCAACGGTGGCGGCGAATCCGGCGGGCGGGGCATTCAAGGCCGCGCAGTCGGTGACGCTGACCGCCTCGGAGGCGGGGGCGATCTACTTCACCACCGACGGGAGCGCGCCGACGACGGCGAGCACGAAGTACAGCACACCGGTCGTGATCAATACCCTCAATGCGACCACGACCCTCAAGTTCCTCGCGGTCGACGTCGCCAATAACCAGTCGCCGATGCAGACGGAGGTCTACACGATCGACACGGTGGCGCCGACGGTGGCGGCGAACCCGGCGGGCGGCGTATTCAACACGGCGCAGTCGGTCGCGCTGACCACGCCCGACGCGACGGCGAAGATCTACTACACGACCGATGGGACCGCGCCGTCGGCGAGCAGCACGCGCTATAGCGCCGCGATCCCGGTCGGCGCGACGACGACGCTGAAGTTCGTGGCGATCGATCCCGCCGGCAACCAGTCGGCGGTGGGTACGGAGACGTACACGATCGACACCGTGGCGGTCACCGTCTCGGCCAGCCCGGTCGGCGGCTCGTTCACGAGCGCGCAATCGGTCATCCTGACGGCGTCGAAGACGGGCGCCAAGATCTATTACACGACCAACGGGACGACGCCGACGGCGAGCAGCACGCTGTACAGCGCGCCGATCCCGGTTGGCGCCACCACGACGCTGAAGTTCCTGGCCATTGACACGGCCGGCAACTCCTCGCCGGTCGGGACGGAGGTGTACACAATCACGATCCCACCGACGGCGACCGCGCCGAAGCAGAGTCTCATCGACTCGAAGGTCACCGTCGCCCCGGCCCTGGCGAACAGCACCGTCCCCGTCCAACTGGCATGGTCCGGCGGCGGGAACATCGCGAAGTACGAACTCCAGGAGAGCGTCAATGGCGGCGCCTTCGCCGCGGTCGCGTTGCCGACCGCGACGGCGACGAGCATCGCGCGGGATCTCAAGATGGGCAGTCTGGCCGCGCCGCTGACCTACAAGTATCAGGTGCGGGCGTGCGACAGTGCGGCCGGCACGAATTGCAGCGCCTGGGCGGTCGGGTCGCTCTTCAGCCTCGGCATCGTTGATAACGAGGACACGGCGCGCATCGCCTATTCCGGCAGCTGGAAGACGGCGACGGTCGTGGGGGCATACGGCGGTACCGTCCGCTTCGCCACGCAGCCCGGGCCGCGGGCCGCGTTGAACAAGATCACCTTCACGATCCCCGGCAGTGCCGCCCTCGTGACGACGATGGGCCCGGATCGCGGGCAGGCGTCGGTCTCGATTGACGGTGCCCCGGCCAAGATCATTGACCTGTACTCGCCTACCCTGCAAACGGCCAGGATTCCGCTGGCCGCCATCGAGAACGACATCAGCGCGGGTACGCACACGATCGTCTTCACGGTGTTGGGCACGAAGAATGCCGCATCGGCCGGCGTGCAGGTTGACGTGGACGCCGCGATCGTCATCAGGTAGGGAGGAGATGATCTGACGCACCAACGCCGCTGAGCGGCGCGGGAGAGAGGAGGATACCGTGGCCCCGCCTGTGGCGGGGCCACGTTCTTGCGCCCGCCCGTGGCGGGAGCCGCGAGAACGGGACATTGACTGTTGGATAGGGTACAATGATGGTGGCAGCACGGCCTGCGCGGTACGAGCGATGGGGGGCGGAATGGGGAGCGAGCGCTATCGGGTCGGCGAGCTGGCCCAGTTGTGCGGCGTCAACCCGCGGACGATTGATTTCTACACGAACGCGGGGCTGCTGCCGCCGGTGGAGCGTTCGGCGGGCGGGCACCGCTTCTACGACGCCGAGGCGATCCGCCGCATCCGCTTGATTAAGGCGTTGCGCGCCCAGGGGTTGCACCTCGACGCAATCCGGGAGCGGCTCGCCGCCGTGGGGGGGACGGGCGACGGCCTGGCGCGCATCGAGCAACTGCAGGTGGCGCTGCATCGCCTGGAGGGAGAGGTCGCGGAACTCACCCCGCAGTTGGCGACGGTGGACGCGAAAGATCGGCGTGTCGTGCAGTCGGCGCTCATGGCGGCGGCGAGTTTCGCCCTCGGGCTCTCGCAGGAGTTGATGGAACTGCTCGGTCAGATCGGCACGGGGCTGTTCTAGGCTCCCGCGCTATCGCCGCTGCCGCTTGATACAGAGGCGGAGCCAGAAGTTCAGGGCATCGAGGAATAAGAAATAGGGCATGACCAGCAAGGAGCGCGCCGTCTCGGTGATCATTTGCCGGCGGCTCTCCCCGAGGGCACGCGCGACAAAGAGACCGGCGAGGATGAATGAGACCGTGCCGAGCAGCGCGAGAATCATCGGCACGGAATAGACGACGAGCCGGCTGAGATCGGTCGCGAGGTCAACAATGAGCGCGCCGACCGCGAGCAGAAACGTCGCGCGCCCGCACTGCAGGCTTCGGATGAAATACGGATGCGTGATCAGTCGTGTGCCGTCATCCATCGCCGCGCTCCCTTTCCCACGGGCGCCGCACGTCCCCTGTCGGGAAGAACAGGATACCACGGATTCCTTGCGATGGTAACCCCCCGCCGCACCGCTCGTGCGACCGTGCGGCATGTCGTCGCCGAGCGCCCCTCGAAAAACGCACAATCGCTCGCCGCCTCACCGGTCCCCGACGCGCGCAAAAACGCCCGGCCGGTGCCGGGCGTGTGTGGGTCTGCCGCGCGGGATGCGCTATGGCGCCGTGATGGCGGCCGGCGCGGCGACCGTCACGGGCACCGACGCCGTGTCCAGCTCCATCGTGCCCGCCCGCACCGTGGCGGTGATGGTATAGTCGCCCGCGCAGAGTGGGGCCGTCACGTCGTTGCTCGCCGAGCGCGATTGCCCCGCCCGCAGCATGAGGGTGACGGTCCGCTCTGCGGCGTAGCCGCACTGCTGGCTTGTCACCCCGTACGTGATCGCGACCTTCTCGCTCGCCGTCGAGGTGTTGGTGACCGTGCCGCTCAGCGTCACCGTGCCGCCCGGCGCGACGATCGGCGAACTGACCGCGAGCGCGAGGGTGGCGCCCGGCATCGTCGTCGCCGCGGCCGGAGTGGCGAGAAGGAGACATATCACCGCAATCGCTACCGCACTTATCAGACCTGTCCGCAAACGCCCCATACGAAACCCTCCATGATGAAACGAACAATCGCCCCCTCGCGAAGCGGTACACGGCCCTGAGAACGAGACCATGACCATCGCGATTCTGTCGTGCGCCGGTGGGGGCACCCCCACCGGCGCGCTCATACAAGGGAGAGTGTTCCACTCGGTGAAAAATACACAGTTCAGCACAATGCCGACAGCCATGTGCGACGATGCGGCCCCCGGTAGAGTCCGCGATCATCCCATCGTATTTTTCCTTTCAGAGATAGAAACACCGACGTATGCGGCGCGACCAACCACTCGCATTCGGGACGTTTTTCCGGCGGCTCGTCCGCTGCGATTGATGGATGGTATCATGCATCAACTGTAAATTTTGCCTAGTTGCCGGGTAGGGACGTCAAGCACAGGAAAAGCGTCACCCCACCGAAGGAGCGTCAGCGGATATGACGGCGTTGCGCGCGATGTGGCAAGGTCGCGCGCCGCTTCCTCCGCGACCGGTCGCTATCTGAGGGTGAGGAGGATGATCGCGACGATGATCGCCACGACGACCGCCAGGGCGATAAACCAGATCGGCGCGGCGGCCATCGTCTTCGCCTCGCGCGGGGTGATGTCGCTCGTGGGGACGCTGTCGCCGGTGCGCGTCGGGGTGATCGCCTCGCTCTCGCGGTTCCCTCCGATGGGCGTCTGTCGTTCCTGCATGGTTGTCTGCTCCTTTGCTCGTCGCAACGCACGTTTCCAGGGTACGCACACGCTGTGCCAGTGGCGGTATGATGCGGATGCATCGTATTGGTCGCCGCGCAACTGGTGGATGAGCGTATGCGGGAAAGGGAGAATCCGGCGTGACGGAGGGCGACACGAGCAGGGAGGTGCGCGACGCGGGCGGCTCGCGTTCGCCGAACGGGCAGCACGTCTTCAGCACGCAGGTCGGCGGCGTGCCGCTCTTCACCCGCGCGGGCGACTGGAACCCGGCACTCGCCATCGAGATCGTGGAGGAGGGGAGTATGCTCCGGCACGCGAGCGGCGCGTGGCAGGCGGCGGGCTGGCATCTGCGGGTGCGCGGTGTCCCGGCGGACGCCGCCATCACGACCGGGAGGGTACGACCATGACCGCCGCCAAGAGCAACATATCCCGTCAGCACGGCGCGGACCCGTGGCTCGATCCATTCCTGGAGGCGATGCGGGCAGCGGGCGGCACGGCGCTCGAACTCGGCTGCGGGATCGGCGAGGACGCGGCGGAACTCACCGCGCGGGGGTTCCGCGTTTTCGCCTTCGATCTCGCGCGCGCGCCGATTCGCAGGGCGGTCGCGAACGCCCCCGCCGCCCGCTTCTTCGTCGCGGATTTGCAGTCGCCGCTGCCGGTGCGGGGCGGGGCGGTGGATAGTGTCGTCGCCTCGCTCTCGATCCATTACTTCCCGTGGCAGCAGACGCTGGGGATATCGAACGAGGTGCGCCGCGTGCTTCGACCGGGCGGCGTCTTCGTCTTCCGCGTCAACGCGACGGACGATGTCAACTTCGGCGCGGGGCAGGGGGAAGAACTGGAGCCGAATTACTATCACGTCCCGCCCGACGGGCGGAACAACCGCCCGTACAAGCGGTTCTTCGACGAAGCCTCGATCCGCGCCCTCCTGACGCCCGGCTGGCGGATCACTCACCTCGCGCACCGCACCATCAGCCGCTACGACACGCCGAAACAAGTCTGGGAATGCTGCGCACACGCGGAATCTGTCGTGCCGTAGCGAATGACACGGACGGCTTCCCTCTCCATCGCCGCGCGGACGTTCAGATTCCGCGATCTATGGGCGATGGCTCCGTACGAGAGGGGGCGGGGGTGAGGATTGGCGAGAGCCGTTCAGGCCGGCTGGCTTTCCGGCTCGTTTGTGGCCTCGGACGCCGGCGCGCGATGGCGCCGGATATAGAGCAGCCCGCCGATGGTGCCGAGGCCGCAGATCACCGCCACTTCGCCCACCGCGACCTGCACGCCCTGATGCTGGGCGAGTGTACCGAGCACGACGCTGCCGATCGGGGTTGAGCCGAGGAAGAGCATCGTGTAGAGGCTCATCACGCGGCCGCGCAACTGCGGGGGCGTGAGGATCTGCAGGCGGCTGTTCGCCGTCGTCGTGAAGACGATGCTGAACAGGCCGAGCGCGACGAGCACGGCGATGGTGATCGCCCAGATGCTGGTGAGCGCGAGCAGGAGCAGGAGGATGCTGAAGCCCGCCGCGCCGGTGAGCAGCGTCCGCTGCGTGACGCGACCGCTGTAGGCGATGCCGAATGCGGCGATCAGCGAGCCGACCGCCATCGCCGAAGTCAGCGTCCCGAAGCCGATCGGCCCGGCGTGGAGGACGTACTGGGCGATCAGCGGCAGGAGCACGGTGAAGTTGTAGCCGAAGGTGCCGATCACCCCCATCAGCAGCATGACGAGGGCGATATCCGGCGTCCGCACGACGTAGCGCAACCCCTCGCCGATCTGCGCCAGCATCTTGCCGCGCGGCGGGCTGGGGATCTCGTAGAACCGCTCCGGGCGCATCAGCAGCAGCCCGCCCATCACCGCGAGGAAACTGACGGCATTGAGCGTGAAGCAGCCCGCCACGCCGATCGCCGCGATCGTCAGGCCGCCGAGCGCGGGGCCGACCAGGCGGGCGGTGTTCATGACGATCGAGTTGAGCGCGATGGCGTTCGGCACGTCCTCCGGCCCGACCATCTCTTTGACGAAGGCCTGCCGCGTCGGGTTGTCGAGCGCACTCGCGGTGCCGAGCACGGCGGCGAGGATGTAGAGATGGATGAGGTGGATCCACCCCCCGGCGGTGAGCAGGGCGAGGACCGAAGCCTGGGTGAGCATCACCCCCTGCGTGATGACGAGCACGCGCCGTTTCGGCATGCGATCCGCGATCACGCCGCCGAAGAGGGCGAGCAGGAGGACGGGCAGCGTCTGGCAGGCGGTGACGATGCCGAGGGCGAGCGGCGAATCGGTCAGCCGCAGGACAAGCCACGCCTGCCCGATCCGCTGCATCCACGTGCCGACCATCGAGACGACCTGGCCGCACCAGAAGAGCCGGTAGTTCGGGTTCCGCAGCGCGCGAAAGGTCTGCTTCAGCGGTGGCCGGGGACGCCGACCGGGTTGTTTCGCCGCTTCCTCGCCGCCGCGCGGCGCCGCTTCCGGGGCGATGACGCCGGTCGCCGCCCCCTGCAATGCGGGGGTAGCCATCTCAACCGCCCGTGCGTCCAATGCCTCGCGCATCGTGTGCTCCTTCTGCCACCTCGCCGCCCGCAACTGTTAGTACTTCTAATGATAAGACCTTCGATCTATTCCATCAAGCGGTGTATGATGCGCTGTCACGGCACCAATGGCATGATGTGTGGGTACGGGCGATGCGTGCACCGCCCTGATTTTCCGGAAGGCGGTGCCGGTGGCAATCCGGGGAGGGCGGTTCATCCTGCCCAAAGGGCACCCGCGCCCGTACGAAAGCCTGCGAATCGAGCCGTCATGGCACGGCTGTCGTGAAAAACGCTACGAAGGAGAATGCGCGATGACATCACCGGCGACAGACCGCGTTCGCGTCATTCAACCCGGCCGGACCTATGTCGGCAAGCAGGGGTTCGCGTACGGCGCCGGCGTCTCCGCCGAGACGGCCGGCGCCGAGCATCTCTGCATGAACGTCCTGCCGATGCCGGCGGGCGCGCGGGCGAAGGTGCATTACCATCGCGGCATCGAGACGATCGCGTACCTGCTCGATGGTGAGTGCGCCGTCTATTACGGTGAGAACGTCGAGCATCGGGCGAACGTGCGCGCCGGTGATCAGATGTATCTCCCGGCGGACGTGCCGCACGCCCCGTGCAACGAGAGCGGCGCGCCCTGCACCTGGCTCGTCGTGCACTCCTCCGGCAGCGATCAGGACGGCATCGTCCTCCTGCCGGAACTGGACGCGCGTCTCGGCGGATAGAAGCATTTATTCATCCCACCGTGCGGGCGAAGAAGGCGACGGTGGCGTTGTAGAGGTCCTGCGTGTCGGCGTCGCTGGCGTCGGCGAAATAATGCTCCATGTTCGGGTAGTAGTGCGTCTCCGCCGCATTGCCGTGGGCCGCGAGGAGGGCGGCGAAATCGGTCGTCTGATGGGTCGGCACGATGCGATCCTTCGCGCCGTGGGCGAGGAGCAGCGGCGGCAGGCCGTCCGGGTGGAAAGCGGCGGAGTAGCGCACATACTGTTCCGGGCGGTGATCCGGCGTGCCGAGGGCCATGAGGGCGCTGTCAATGTCGCCCACCTCCGGCGGCAGGTCGAGCGCGCCGCGCTCCCAGTCGAGGCGGTAGGCGAAGAGGTCCGCGATGCCGCCCAGGACGACCGCGCCGCGCACGCCGCCCTCGCGTTCCAGCCAGCGGTAGACGTGGAGCGATGTGAACGAGCCGCCGAGGATGCCGAGCCGGGTCATGTCCGCGCGCGGGCTGATCCGTCCGGCGCGGGCCAGCGCGACGAAGGCGGCGGTGTCGTCCATGTCCGCCTCCAGATCGAGGCCGCGCGTCGGGAAAATCGCCAGCACGACGTACCCCCGCGCGGCGAGCGGCACCGAGACGCGATCCCACGAGGCGGGCGTGCCAGGATAGATGGCGAGCAGCACCGGGAGCGGCCCGCTCCCCGCCATCGGCTCGTAGACCGCGAGATCGGCGAGCAATTTCCCGCCGCGCGTGAAGGCGACCGTCCGCGCGCGGCTCTCGACGGCGGTGGGCAGGTCGCTCTGGCGCGTCTCGACCGGCCCGAGCGCGAGATCGGCGGGCAGCGCCGCCGGTTTCGCCGCCGCCCGCTGGAGGACGAAGCGGACATCCCGCGCCGTCTCGCCGCCATGGACATGGACCGCCGCGACGCGCCAGGCGAGGAGTTGATGCCGCCGGTTCGCGGGGAAGGCGTCCGCGTAACCGCTCTTCGCGGCCATCGGCGTGTAGAGACCGGCGGGAACACCGGCGAGCGTGTACGCGCCGTCCGCGTCCGTCGTCGCCCGATAGACCGTGCCGTCCGCCGCGCTGACGAGCACCGCCGCCCCCGCGATGGGCGTGCCGTCGCCCTCCGCCACGCGCCCGGCGATTGCGCCGTGGCCGCGCGCGGTCGGATGCGGCAGCCGCGTGTCTCCGTAGTGTTGCGCGCTGTAGAGCAGCAAATTGCGCGGCGCGATCAGCGGACCGATCTCCGCGCTGCCGATCAACACCAATGTCAGGACGATGACGAGCGCCGCTCGGCGGAAGTGCCGAGTGCTCCGGGCGCCCCTTGGGCGGGATGCATGCTGAGGTATCGCCCGCAGGCTGTCGGCATCGCTCATAGTGGATCACTCTACCGCAAATAGATGATGCCGAGCGCGTGGCGCTCGCTGTTCATGCACGGTTGCGGATGCCTATTCAGCACCGAGCACGCAGCGCTCGGTATTCCGTATTTTCCGTGGAATCGTTCTTGCATTGCACACGTCGTATTGATGGGAAGGGCATATTGAGAGGAGTGACAATCATGGCAACACGGCCGATGATGAATACCCAACGGACGATCACTACTCGCGCGGACGTAATCGTTGTGTCGGCGCTGCTCGGCGTCGCGATGCTGCTAATTGTTTTGGCGCAGGCATTGGGATTCACTCTCCTCTAACCGACAGATTCCGGCACGCTCCACGACACGGACGGCGCATCCTACCGGTGGATGCGCCTTTCTGTGCCCGACAGAAGGGCTTTTACATCACCGCAATAATTGATACGATACCATTCCGTTCCATACGGTGGCACGAGTGCGAGGTACGCGCGTGGGGCGCGCAAGGAAAAGGGGAAGCAGATGGGTTCGCCACGCCGTGGGGCATGGTGGGTGGTCGGTGTTGTCGTGCTCGGTCTCGTTTCGCCAATCATTCCCGTTCAGGCCGATGCGCTGGCGACTCCGGTCGGCTACAGCGACGCGGGCGGCCACAATATCCGCGAGCCGTTCCTCTCGTACTGGTACGCGCACGGCGGCGAGGACGTGATCGGCCCGCCGATCACCGAGGCGTTCCCGGAGGACGGCGCAACCGTCCAGTATTTCCAGAACGTCCGCCTCGATCTCCGTGGCGATGGGGCGGTGCAACCCGGCCCGCTCGGTCGGGAAGCGAGCGGCGGCCGGGCGGACGGCCCGTTCGCGCCGATTGCCGCCCTGCCGCCTGATAGCCCGGACCGGCGCGGCTTTGTGGAATCGAAGCACACGATCGCCTATGCACTCCGCCGCTTCTGGGAGGCGCACGATGGCGCGTCGCTCCTGGGCCTGCCGATCTCCGAAGAGTTCGGCGTGCCGGGGATGACCGTGCAGTTCTTCGAGCGGGGCGAACTGGCGTGGCGGCCCGACCGCGCGAGCAAGGCGGACGACGTCGCGCTGCTGCCGCTCGGTCGCGGCGGCTTCGATGCCCGCAATTATCCGGCGGAGTGGCTGGGCCGCGCGGCCTCGCAGGCGACGCCCCCCGTCGCGTTCCGTGTGCCGGTCGTCATGTATCACCACATCGGCCCCGCCTCGTGCTACTTCACGACGCTCGCCGATTTCACGGCGCAGATGGACTGGCTGCAGCGGAACGGCTACCACCCCGTGACGATCGCCCAACTCTCCGAGGCGATGTTCGGCGGTCGCACGCTCCCCGACAAGCCAATCGCCATCACCTTCGACGACGGCAACGCCGATCAGCGGCTCGCCTTCCCGGTCTTGCGCGATCGCGGCTTCGTGGCGACCTACTTTATCGTCTCCGCCGTCCACAATCTTTCCGATGACGACCTCGTCTCGCTCGTCCGCGGCGGCAACGACGTGGAGAGCCACACGGTGGACCATCCCTACCTGACGCGCATCGGCGACGGCGCGCTGGCGTTCGAGTTGCGGCAGAGCAAGGCGGACCTCGAAGCCCGCATCGGCTGGCCGGTGCGCTTCGTCGCCTATCCGTACGGGGATTCCAACGGCCGCGTCTGGAATGCGGCATCCGGCATCTACCGGGGCGGCATCAACGCGACGGGCGGCAACAGTTGGGAACCGGGCAAGCGCTACGCCGAGCCGCGCATCGAGATCGGCGGCACCATCGGCCTCGGCGGCTTCATCGGCTTCGTGACGAGGCCGTAACCAAGGACTGAGGACTGAGGACTGAGAAGGAGGAACGAGGCGAAAGTGACAAGAACAGCAGCCGAGCAATATCCTTCCTGATACCTGTACTTTCGACTTTCGGCACGCTTCTCAGTCCTCAGTCCTCAGTCCTGAGCGAAGCGTTCGTTGCTGCGGCCACATCGAGGGCGATGCTCGCGGCGGCGCGGCTGCCGGTGAGGAACGCTTCGACGTGCCAGCCGGGGTTCCAGGGGTGGAAGAGTTCGTCGGAGATGGCAAAGACGGCCGCGAGGCGCACGCCGCGCACCTGCGCGACGGCGAGCAGCGCGGACAGTTCCATCTCGACCGCCAGGATGCCCGCCGCGCCGTATTGCCGCACCTTCCAGCCCATCTCGCGGAAGATCGCGTCCGTCGTCCAGACGCGCCCGACGCCCGGTGCGATGCCGCGCGCCTCCGCCGCCGCGACGAGCGCTTCGGTCAGTTCGGCGTCGGGCACCGGCTCGGCATCCGGCGGCAGATAGTGGTACGATGTGCCTTCCTCGCGCAGCGCGCCCGTCGGGATGACGATGCCGCCAATCGGCACATCCGGGGTCAGGCTCCCCGCGATCCCCGCGACGATGAAGGTCCGCGCGCCGGATTCGATCAATAGTTCAAACCCGCTCGCCGCCATCGGCGCGCCGATCGGCAATCGCTGGATGGAAATGGGCGCGCCGCCGAGTGTGCCGTTCCAGAAGGGCGCGACGGCCTGCGTCGAAAAACCCTCGCCGGTCGGTCGTGCGTGCGTCTCGTGGACGAGATGATCGGCGATATGCGTCTGGAAGGTGAGCAGCACCGTGGGATGGACGATGTTCCGCTCCGCCGTCCTGCCCAGCCGCTGGAGACGATAGGCCAAGAACGCACCCGGCGTCAGATGCGCCTCGTCCGTCTCCCCCTCCGGCACCGTGGACCAATCGCGCATCACTCCGCCTCCCGACGATAGCGGCATCGCCGCGTCCGCCATAGCGTAGCATGATTCCCGGCGGGTCGCGGGCGCTTCATTCGCGATACCGGACGCGCACGAGAACTGTTGTTTCGCCAGATTTTCCTTGCTATAAAGAATGCGATGATCGGGTCCGGCGGATGGAGAGGGGAAAATTCATGGTTTCAGGCATCGCGCGTCGGCGTGGCGGTCGTGTGCTCTGCGCGGTAACGCTTCTGCTTCTTATCGCGCCGGGGATCGTGCACACGACCGGTGTACACGCGGCATCGTTCGCCGTCGCGGTGACGACGACCGCGGACACCACGGACACCTGCGCCACGACGGGCGTCGCGCCCTGTTCGCTGCGGGACGCTGTCCGCTATGCCACCGCCGAACTCGCCACTGGCCCCGTCGTTATCTCGGTGCCGGCGGGCAACTATCAACAGAACGGGTGGAACCAATGCACGGCCCCGCCAACGGGCACGGGGCCGTTTGTCATCGCACGCGGCGCTACCGGGGTGGTCAATCCCGTCTATGTCGTTGGGGCGGGCACGGGCGTCACGATCATCCACGGTGCCGGTGTCGGCAATACCCATTACTCCGTCTTCGAGAATGGGAGCGCGGACGTCACGATGACGAATCTGACGATCACCGACGGCAGTGCGGACAATTGCAGCCCGGCATCCGGCGGCGCCATCCGGGACAATCAGGGGAATCTCACCCTCGCGAACGTCGTAATCACCGGGAATACCGCCAGCCATGGCGGGGGGCTGGCGATCTCCGGTGCGGCGACCATCCTCAACACCCAGATCACGAACAATCGCGCGTGCGATGGCGGCGGCATCGTCATCTCCGGCGGCGATTTCACGGTGGCCAACACGCTGATCGCCGGGAACCATCAGGGTGCCGCTGCGGGCGACCCGCCGGGGTTCTGCCTTGGGTCGGCCGGGGGCGGGGGCGGCGGTATGGCGATCGGGCTTGGCACGCTGCAACTCAGGGGAAGTACGATCGAGAACAACAGCAGCGTGTACGCCAATGCCCGCATCAATGAGCATTCACCGGGTGGCATCGGCGTCTCGGACGACACGCTGACGATCACAAACAGCACGATCACGGGGAACACCAGCGGGGACGGCGCCGGGGGCATTGATGGGCACGGGACAATGACGGTGGAAAATAGCACCATCACCGGAAATACGGGGCTCGCGGGCTTCCCGCAAGCGATCAATCGCACGACGGGCACGGCGAGTACAATGACCGTCGCACGGACGATCATCCAAGGGGGTGGCCCGCTCTGTAGCGGCGTGACGGCGTCCGGCGGGTACAACATCGCCAGCGACGCGACATGCTCCCTCACCCAACCGACCGATCACCCGTCGCTGGACCCGCAACTCGGGGCATTCGGAGATCACGGTGGTCCGACGCCGACCTACGCGCTCGGCGTCGGTAGCCCGGCTCTCGATGCGATTCCGGCGGGCAGTTGCCCGACCAACACGGATCAGCGCGGCGTTTTCCGTCCCCAGGGCGGGGTGTGCGATATCGGCTCCTTCGAGTCGGGCGGGACGCCGCCGACGCTCACCGCGCTCAGCCCGCCATCGGGCGGCACGGCGGGCGGCTCGAAGGTCACATTGATCGGCACGGGATATGCGCCCGGCGCGACCGCGACCTTCGGCACGACGACCGCCCCGTCCATGACCTATGTGGACGGGACGACGATCCGGGCCGTCGCCCCGCCGGGCAATTTCGGGTTCGCCGATGTCACCGTCACGATCCCCGGTGTCGGCGTCGCGCTGCTGCCGCGGGATTATTTCTACGGCACGGTCAACCCGCTCCCGGCGCCGCCGCGACCGAGCGCACCGGTATCGTCCACTACGCCGCCGCCGGCCCCACTCCCCCGGCCGGAGCCGACGATGGTGGCGACGCCGAATCCCTCGCCGTCCTCCCGTGCGCGCAACGGTGGCGGCGCGGGCATCACTCCAGCCGATGCGCCGACTGGCACGCCGGTCATCATGCCAGCGCCGCTGCCGCCGCGGCGGTAGCGGAGGCCAACGCACTCATCGCACGTCCGACGCCCCGTCGCGGCCTAATCGCCGACGGTGGCGCGCATCGAGTCGGGCATCGGCTGGGCGGATTTGACGGGGCGGACGGTTTCGTCCACCTTCGCGGCGGTGCCGGCGATGCCGAGCCGGTCGAAGATGACGCGGAACTCCTCCTGCAAATCGGTCATGATCGCCTGCTTGTTCTCCGCCGGCATGTTCCACCACGCCTCCTTGATCCCCGCCGGGCCGAAGCCGCGCTTGCGGGTGGTGTAGTAGAACTGCTCGTCCGTCATGCCCTCCTTGCGCTCCTCCTGCCTGTGCTCGCGCAGCCAGGTGTAGACCTGCTCCTTGAGGTTCGCGGGCAGCGCGGGGTGATCGAAGATCAGGTTCTGGAAGCCGGTCGCGAGGTGCACCTCGATGGCGTCCGCCTTCGCGAACTCGTTGAACGCCTCCTTCGGCAGCGTGCTCGCGCCGTGCTGCACCGCGCCGCCGAGGCCGTACTCCTTCTTCGCCACGTCGGAGAGGTTGCCGAGCGTGTCGAAGTCCACGCTCACCTGCTTGACCGTCCCGTCCGGCAGGACGATGCCGCCGTGCGACGTGCCGGTCTGGACGCTGATCTTCGAGATGCCGACCCCGTCCGCATTCAGGGTTTTGAGCGCCCGCTCGTATCCCTGCATGAAGGCGTGCAACTCCTCGACCGTGCTGTTCTTGCCGCCGACCTCGCCGATCTCGCCGCCGACGGAGACGGTCAGGTCCGCGAATTGGAGACCGCGGATGAAGTGCGTGAAGGAGGCGGCGAGGGTGTAGTTGACGGCCTGCTGCTCGTCCAGCGTCCCCTTGTCGAGATCCACGAGCGTCGAGGTGTCAATATCAATGTTGTAGAAGCCCGCCGCCAGCTCGCGCTTGATCAGGTCGTGCATCGCGGCGATTTCGGCGTCCGCGTCCTTCGCGTAACTCTTCGCGTTGACCTGCACATGGTCGCCCTGGATGAAGACGGGGCCTTCGTACCCCTCGCGGATGCTCGCGGCGAGCACCTGGGCGGCGAACTCCTCCGGCCCCTGCCCCGTGTAGCCGAGTTCGGAGCGGGCGATCTCGTAAATGAGCGCCTTGGCGTCGAGCGACTGCGCGGCGCGGCGGGCGGCGCGGGCGCTGTCGTACGTCATGCCGCGGATGTTGCAGGCGGGGACGGTGACGTTCGAGAACTCGCCGCGACCGGCGGCCATGTAGTACTCGTGGATCGAGGCGGGGATGACGCCGACCTGCTCGCCGATCGCGCGGATCAGCCAGATCGCCGCCTCCTTGACGCCGTTCCGGCCGAAGGCGGCGTTCCAGGCGAGTGTGTCCATCAGGTCGCCGCGCACCGCGCCCCGGTCGCCAATGGTGACGGTGGAGCCGTCGTCATTGACCGCGACCGCGCTGCCGAGCGCGCGCATCAGCCCCGCAACATTCTCATGAACCTGCATTTCGCCCTCCTGAAATGTTCCGGGGAAACGGGCTTCCCCGCGTCGCACGACATGAGTAGTCATCGCCTATGCAGCACAACGCGGGCCACGGTATTCGGCGGGTCCGCACCGCGATTTTAGCACAGGGGATGCGGAGGGTTTGATGTGGTAGCGGGTTACCGCATCGGCGCCAACGCGGCATGTTGGGGCCGGAGCACCTCGTCAATGATGCCGTACTCGCGCGCCTCGTCCGCGCCCATAAAATAATCGCGCTCGGTGTCCCGTTTCACCGTATCGAACGATTGGCCGGTGTGCACGGCCATGATCTCGATGCACCGCGCGACGAGGCTGATCGCCTCGCGCGCCTGCACCTCGACATCCGGGTTGTTGCCGCTGAACCCGCCGGAACCCTGGTGGATGAGGACGCGGGCGTTCGGCAGCGCGTAGCGCTTGCCGGGCGTCCCCGCCATCAGGAGCACCGCGCCCATGCTCGCCGCCAGCCCCATGCAGACGGTGGAGATGTCGCACTTGAGCATCCGCATCGTGTCGTAGATGCCGAGGCCCGCGTACACTTCCCCGCCGGGGCTGTTGATGTAGAGCCGGATCTCCCGCTCCGGGTCTTCGTAATCGAGGAAGAGCAGTTGCGCGATGACGAGATTGGCGATCTGGCTGTCAATCGGCGCGCCGACGAAGACGACGCGATCCCGCAGGAGCCGCGAGTAGATGTCCCACGACCGCTCGCCCCGGTTCGTGCTCTCGATCACGGCGGGGATGACATTCGATGGATACATACGGTCGCTCCTCTCTGTATAGCGCCATTATCTCGGCGACACCGTTGCAGCGTATATGCTCATAACGTAGAATGCAAGCAAAAGAGATGCTCAGAGCGTATACGTCGGCGAGATTCTTGGAGGTGGTACGATGGTGGACTTGCAGCAGACGATGGGCGCAGTGATCCGGCGGATGCGGCAGGAACGCTCGCTGACGCTCAAGGCGCTCGCGGCGCGGGCGGAACTTTCGGTCGTCTATCTCGGGGAGATCGAGCGGGGGAAGAAGTATCCGTCCGCGCCGGTGCTTGAACGGCTCGCGGCGGCGCTCGGCTTGGAATTGTCCGACGCGCTGGAACTCGTCGCGGACGAACTGCGCGCCCAGGCGCAGCCGATGAGCACGGAGGCCATCGGCTTCGTTCTGCCGACGCGCGGCGATGTCGCGCCCCGCGTCTCGATCAAACGGATGGTGCACATGCTGGAACCGGAGGAAGTGACGACGATGGCCGAACTCGACGCGTTCTTCCTCGCGCGCCACCGCGACACGAAGGATCGCGAGTAGCGGCGTGTCATTCGGTCGCGTTGGATGACGGGGATTGGTGTTCAATTCGCCGCATCATCGCGCGCCGCCGGGCTGCCGTTGTCCGGGTTCGATCGGCCACCCAGTCGGAGGATACCCTATTCAGCCGGGGGAGTTGCTATAATTATCGTGATTAACAATCCTTGACGAATTCTTGCGTGTCATTTATACACTTAAGTGCGCGCGTTAGAATATCGCGTGCGTTTACGCAATGATGGGGGACATATTCATGCATCGAGGATCGCATCTGGTCTCGCGCCTCGGCGCGACGTTGTTGCTCATCGCGCTGCTCACGCCTCTCTGGTCCGTCGTCACTGCGCGGGCGGCAACATTCACCGTCACCAACACGAGCGACTGCGCGGTCGTTGGCTGCGGTTCGTTGCGCGCCGCGCTGATCCAGGCCGAGCAGGCCCCCGTCGGCGGTAGCATTATTACCTTTGCGATTCCGGGGAGCGGCGTGCAGACGATTGCACCGACCGGGACGCAATTCCGGAACATCCCGCGGCAAGTGACGATTGATGCGACCACGCAGCCGGGATATGCGGGTACGCCGTTGATCCAACTGAACGGCGCCGCCGCCCCCACAAACTCCAGTGCCTTCGTGCTCACCGGGGACGGGATCACGATCAAGGGGTTCGCGATTAATGGATGGACCGGCCCTGCCGGTGTGGCGATCAATATAGCGAGCAGCAACAATACGGTCCAAGCCAACTTCATTGGCACGGACCCGACGGGTACCGTTTCGGTGCCGAATTCGGCCGGGATTTATATGGCGGCGCTCGGCCCCGGATTGAGCGCCAGCAGCAACCTGATTGGCGGCACGTCGGCGGCGGCGCGGAATGTCATCTCCGGCAACGACGGCATCGCCATTGCCATCGATGGGACGAACGGCGGCATTCTCACAAACAACACCATCCAGGGGAACTACATCGGTGTCAACGCCGCGGGCAACGCCTCGGTGCCCAATCCGCATCTCGTGGCTCCTGGATCGAACAAGGGCGGCATTGATATCAACGCCGCGAGCAATAACATCGTCGGCGGCACGGCGCCCGGCGCGGGCAACGTCATCTCCGCCAATGTGATTGATAACAACGACAAAGGCACCGGCGTGGTCATCGAGGGGAGGAACGGCCCCGCAACCGGGAATATCGTGCAGGGCAACTTCATCGGCACGGACGCGACCGGCACCGTGGGCATCCGCAACAATGCGGGCGTCTACATTGATACCGCCAAGAACAACATCGTCGGCGGCACGTCGCCCGCCGCGCGCAACATCATCGCGAAGAGCAACACGATCGGCGTCACTGTTGATGGCAGCTTCCTCGATGCGACCGGGAATTCCGCGACGGGCAATGTAATCGAGGGGAACTATATCGGCACGGACGTGACCGGCACCGTCGCCATCCCGAATAATGCCGGTGTGGCCATCACCGCCGCGAACAGTAATACCATCGGCGGCACTGCGGCGGGCGCGGGCAACCTGCTCTCCGGCAATATCAACAGTGGCATCGTCATCGAATCCCAGCGGGACACGACCTTGACCGTCGGAACGGCCGCCGCGAATATGATCCTGGGCAATTTGATCGGCACGACGGCCGCCGGCAATGCGCCCCTCGGCAATCAGAATGGCATCGCGATCAACGGCGGGAGCGGCAACACGATCGGCGGCGCGGCGGCCGGGGCGCGGAATGTCATCTTCGGCTTCACCGGCGCGGGGGTATCCATTTCCAGCGATCCGGCCATTGCGGGCAGCAGCGCGACCGGGAATGTCGTGCAGGGGAACAACATCGGCACCGATGTTAATAATAACGGCACGTCCGGCACGGGCAAGGGCGTGCTCATGCAGCGCGCGAGCGGCAATACCATCGGCGGCGTCAATCCTGGGGAAGGGAATACCATCGCAAACAAAGAGGTCGGCGTCCAGGTAGACGGCTCGACGGGCAGCGCGGTAAACAACCGCATCTTGCGCAACGCGATTTACAACAATTCGTTCCTGAATATCTGGCTCTCGAATGGTGGCAATAATCTGCAAGCCGCTCCGGCGCCCACCGGCGCGACCTCGTCCGGCCCGAACCAGATCACGGTCACCGGCTCGCTGGGCGGCGCGGGCGTCGCGCCGTTCCGCCTCGAGTTTTTCTCCACGCCCACCGCCACATCCCAGGGCAAAACCTTCCTCACCGCCGCGAGCATCCCCGGCGGGGCGTTCAGCGTCCCCGTCCCGGCCGCGCCCGCCGGGCAGTTCGTCACCGCGACCGCCACGGACGCCAACGGCAACACCTCGCAGTTTTCCAACGCGGTGGTCATCACCGCCGGCCCGCCCGCCACCGTCACGCCGAATCCGGGCACGACGCCCCAGAGCGTCATCGCCGGCAGCGCCTTCACCCCGCTCGCCGTCACGGTGCGCGATCGCAACGGGAATGCGGTGGGCGCGACCGCCTCCGTGACCTTCACCGCGCCGGGCTCAGGCCCTTCCGGCACCTTCTCGAACGGCGGGACGACGATTCAGGTGCGGACGGATGCGAACGGCATGGCGAGCGCCTCGTTCACGGGGAATCTGGTCGGGGGGACGTATCAGGTCATCGCGTCCGTTCCCGGTGCGACGTCGGCGACCTTCACCTTGACCAATGCACCGCATCGGGCCCCACCGTCGCGACCGGGACCATCGCAAACGGGCACGGTGAACACGCAGCCGGGCCCGCGACCCGGTTCGACGCTGCCGGGGCAGCCCCCCGCCCCGGTGCCAACGTCGCGGTAGGGGCATCGCGGCCGGCCATCCCTCGGCACGGATTTCGTGCGCTCTTCCCACCCGGCCCGCGCATCTATCGGCGCGGGTCAGGCGACCTCGATCGCCACCTGCTGATCCGGCTCGTAATACGCTTTCCGGTCGTTCGTGAGGATCTTGATCGTGATGGTGTGCCCACCGGGTGAGAGCTTACTCGCGGGGAATGTGACATTGAAGCCGGATTGCCGGTACGCGGGATTGCCGAGGGTATCGGCGACATCCTGGCGCACCGCGCCATAGACCGCCGGGAAATTCATGGCGCCATCAACCGAGACGATCACTCCCCCCGCCGCCATGCGGGCCGGTGCATCAATCGCCCAGCCGCGCAAGGTGATGGATCCATTCCTCGGTATCGGGATCGGGGCGGTGGGCGGCTGGGCGAAGGAGGTGTCGTTGAGGCTGTCAATGGAGAACGTCGTCGTCCCGGAGAGCCTCGTCAGCGTATCGAGCGGGATGCTCGATGACGCGGCGGGTTGGACGACCGTCGCGGATTGCCCGATTGCGATATCCACCTTCTGATCCGGCTGATAATAGGACGTTTGATCGTTCGTGAGGATTTTGATCGTGATGGTATGCCCGCCGGGAGCGAGCATGTTCGCCGGAAAGGTGATCGTGAATCCCGACAAACGATAGGCCGGCTTGCCAAGCAGTGTCGCGACGTCCTGGCGTTCCATGCCGTACGTCGCCCGATAATTCGTCGCGTCCACGGAGACAATGACGCCACCGGCGGCCGCACCGTTGGGGGCATCTACCGCCCAGCCGCGCAGCGTAACCGCCACGCCGCTCGCAATGGCGATCGGCATCGGCGGCGGCCCCGCCAGCGACGTGTCGTTGAGGGCATCGAGAGAGAAGGACGTGGTCCCGGGCAGGGGGGCGAGCGTATCAACCGATACGGTCGGCGGTGGCGTCGTTGCGGGAGGAGTCGCGGCAGCGGGAGCGGGGAGTTGCTGTGCTTGATAGGTAAGGACGGTCAGGAGTGCGAACAACCCGGCCACGACCACAACGATGAGCCAGATCGCCGTTTTGTTCGGCTGCTTATTCCGCGCCACTGTCTTCCTTTCCTGCCATTTCCGACGACGTTATCGCGACGTTATCCGCATCGCGCCCACGCCTCGGCTGATGATGCGAGGCGTGCATGCGCTCATAATACCGTGCCAGGCGCGGTAAACATAGTCCGCGCGTCGCCGCGACAGGGCTATTGCAAAGCCGGGCAGCGGTACGTAAGGCGATGGTCAACGGGACGGCGCGCGGGTCGCGGCGGTCGGGGATGGCGGGTGGGTATCACGCAGACCGCCGAGGCGATGCGGAAATCGCTCGCCACCAATCCGGTGCTCGCACGACGCCAATAGCCGGGCAGAGCCGCGGTGTGCGGCGTGCTGAATGATCCGCGTAGTTCAACGGCCCACTTGACGTCATCTGCGCGGTATCGGGGCGGGGGCCGGTACGTCGGGGAACGGAGCGGCCTTCCTCGGCGGCGGTGGAACCGGTGCAGCGCCGACTGTGGCCCTACCAATTGATCGTGCGGGTGGTGCCGAGAGCGTATCTGCCGCGAACTCGAACGCCCCGATATCGCAGTGTGCGCCCTGCGGGCGGATGACACCCCGTTGATCCAGATTATTCACCGGGGCCGTTGCGCATACGGCGTCATTCCCCGCATCGACGGCGGCGCTGCCCGGCTGCACCGCCATCGTTTGTGTCGGCCCGCCGTTACTCGCGAGCGGTCCGAGGCGCGGATCGCCGGGGACGAAGCCGGCACACCCGGCGCTCGGGTTCCACTGAAGGTTGTGACCATTGTCCGTGAACACACCCGCACAGTTGCCGCCCGCTGGAGTGTTGGCGGCGATGGTGTTGACTACCTGCATCGAACCGCCGCTATTGGCGATCGCGCCGCCTGCGCCATTGCCGTTCGCGCCGGGCGATCCCGGGTTGCTCTGGGCGGCACCGGGTGGGCCGCCCGCACCGCCGGATACGCTGTTCCCTGAGATCGTGTTATTGGTCAGGGTGACGGAACCGGCCGTGGCGTTGACCGCACCACCGGCGCCATTGCCGCCTGCGCCACCGTCGCCGCCCCGGCACGCGGCGCCGCAGGTCGTGGCGCCGCCCGCACCGCCGTTACCGGCAATCGCGACGCTGGCGAAGAAGGTGCTATTCGCCAGCGTCGCGGTGTTCGCGGTGCTGGCGACCGCGCCGCCGGTTGCGGACCCGCCGTCGCCGCCGCGGCCTCCACTGATGGCGATGAAGCGACCACCCTCGCCGCCATTTCCGCCGGTCGCCCGATCCGTCGTGAAGGTCGAGCCGACAATCGTCAGTGTGCCGTTATTCGCGATCGCGCCGCCGCGACCGATGCCGCCCGTACCGCCACCGGCATCGCCCGCCCCTCCACCGCCGTCGCCACCCGTTGCCTGATTGCCTGCGAATGTGCTGCGCGTGACGCTGCCGCTCCCGCCCGAGAGGTCGATCGCGCCGCCGATGCCGCCGCCGCCGGAGAGACCCGGTGCAGAGCCGCCGATGCCTCCCACCGCCCGATTGCCGGTGAAGATGCACGCGGTACATTGCACCATCCCACCGCTACTGGCGATGCCGCCCCCGCGTGCATCCTGACCGGGTGCCTGGAATGGGTTCGCGCCGATAACTTGATTATCTGCAAGTATCACATGGCTCAGTATCGCCGTGCCGGCGTTCCGCATCCCGCCGCCTGTTACCGCCGCCCCCACGGGAACGCCGGTCGGATTCCCGCGCCGAATAGTCACGTCGGCAATGGTAAGGGAGCCACCGCTGAAAACATCGAAGACACGGTCTTGCAGCGCGCCGTCAACGATGGTCGAAGGCGCGTCGGCGCCGATGATCGCGACGTTGCCCGTGATATCGAGATCGCCGACGAGCGCGGCGTCCTCGTTCACCCCCGGTTGGCTGAGGGAGTAGAGACCGGCGGGAAGATTGATCGTCGTCGTACCCGCAGCGGCGTTGGCGTTGGCGTAGCGGATCGCGTCGCGCAACGAGCAGGGGGAGACACCGGTCGTCGCGCAGGCGTGATTCATGTCCATCGTCGTCGTTACCGTCACCGAAAGATTTGTCCCCTGTACGGTGACGATGGGGACGGCCGTCAGGAGGGCCACCGTCAGCAGAATCGCGGCGAACCCGGGCCGCGTCCGGCGGTGCAACGGTGACCGACTGTAGCACCGCATCGCTTCCCTCCCACATGTCCGGGTTTGCCGCTCGATGAGTGACCACTATACCGCGCCGTCGGCATTCCGCACAAGCAACGACCCACCGTGCTACACTCCGCGCGTCGGCACGATCAATCGAGGAGGAGGGCGCAGTGACTGAGCAACGGCGTGCGGACGCGGGTAACGAAGAGCGGGATGGGGCGAGGAAGGCGCTCAAGCGGCGGGGCATCCTCGCGGCGGCGGGGGCGGTCGTGGCGGGGATCGTCGCCAAACAGGCGAGTTCGCCCGTGGCGGCGGCGAACGGCGACCCGGTAGTGCTCGGCAGCGTCAGCAATGCAGCGACCGCAGAGACCGGCGTGCTCAACAGCGGCCCGGCAAGCCCGGGCGGCCCGGCGATCCATGGCTTCCGCTCCCCTGGGGCCGTCGCCCTCGTGGCTACGACCCTCAATGCGGGCGTGGTCGGCCAGACCTTCGTCACCGATGCCCCGGGTGTGATGGGCAGTTCGCCGAACGGTTTGCAGGCCAAGGGTGTGCATGGCATCAGTAACTCGGGCACCGGCGTCTTCGGGTCGAGCACCGGCGGCATCGGGGTCAGCGGCAGCGGCGACCTCACCGGGGTGCAGGGGGCGATCAACCCCGCCAGCCCCGCCGCCCAGCAGACCTTCGCCGTCATCGGCCGCAACTCCCTCAACCGCGCCGACGCCGTCGGCGTCCTCGGCA